>JASJDH010000292.1 GCA_030065175.1 Leptolyngbyaceae cyanobacterium MO_188.B28
CTGGAACAGAGCAGGCCAATCATCAACGCTCTAAGCAGCGTCGTAGTGGTCAAGGCCAGAAACATCCGCAAACGTCCTCTTACCGGGGTAAAAGGTCCAAAGGGACTAGCAATGGGAAGCGTAAACGGCTTCGCACAGCTTAATATCCCATTAGAACGTCCTGGCTTCAGTGATACCCCTAAATCGAATTGGCTGAGCGGCCTGGGGGCGAAACTCAGCCAATTCGATTAATTTTGCTGATTGGCGTGATAAAGGGTCTACTTTACGGCTTTAGATTGATTAGAGGACTTCACCGCCGGGTTATTTACTCGCGGAATTTACCGCAGCACTGTAGATTGCCTTGTTGTAAGTTTCCAAATCTGGAGCTTGTTCAATGGCCCCTTGAGTCACCATGAACTCAGCCGATTCTCGGAGAACTTTAGCCAAAGCGCCGACCTGATTGGGCGTCCCCAAATACTTAGCGCTGGCTTGATCTTCGGCGCTAAGCCAGACCAACTCATCCATCGCCATTAGACTTTGCTCCGGGGTTAACCCCAGTTCACTTGAAATTGCCTCAGAAGCCGCTTTTGGATCGGATCGATATAGAGTCACTGCTTTATCCAACGCCTCGACATACTTAGACATCGCTTCAGGATATTGACTCGCAAAGTTTTGATGGACAACCGCTAAATCAGCGGTGATGATGCCTTCATCCGCCAATTGTTTAGCCGATACAAGCACAATCCCATTGTCTTCCAACATCTTGCCCAGGGTTGGATGCCAGACAAAACTCCCATCAATTTCTCCTTTTTGCCAGGCGGACAGGATCTGATCAGGCGCCATATCAATGATCTCTAATTGCCCCGGCTCAATGCCATTTTGCTTCAGTGAGGACAGGAGGCTGAAGTGGGTGGTCGAGCCGAAGGGAACCGCAATTTTCTTACCCTTTAAATCTTCGAAGCGGACGATGCCAGAATCCGTTTTGACGGCTAGGGCTTCATTATCGCCGATAATATCGTGAATAAAATAAACCTGATAGGGCAATTCAGTTGCGACCCCGGTAGAAACCGGAACAGAGCCCGCCAAACCTAAATCAATTTCCCCATCCGCCATCGCTTTGTTCACATCGCCGCCAGAGCTGTATTGAATCCAGGAAATCTTGACGCCGGGTAGATTTTCCTCAACTAAGCCCTGTGACTTAGCTAACAATTCAGCGTTCGGAATAATCTGGTAGCCAACTCGAATTTCATTTGGCATACTCACAGTCCCAGAGGTGGGAGCGGTCTCCACCGTCTTGGATGAGCAGCCAGAGAATGTCAATGCTAGTCCTAAACTGGCTAGGCCAAGCAACGTATTAAACTGCCTTCGATACAGACGCTTAAAACCGAGTTGATTTGAAACCATATTGAGTTTCCTCACCGAGTGTCTACTGCGTTCTGAGACAACTTGCAATCGGGTTAGCGATCGCAGGTTTGAGATTTAGGAGTTAGCATTCCCAAATCCGGTGTCTGAAACACAATTCATTCCCAAATTCAACATCAACAGCCATTCAGAGGCCTTTTGGGCTCACTGATCATTGTTTATCCATCCTTGTCAGCAGGGTACTCTAGCAATAATCTCCCAGGAAGAGGTTCAGCAGCTTTAGGGTTCTATCCATGCCGCGTCAGTACTCTAATGCGAGGTAAAGACAACGAGGCTCTCAGAATGACCGATAGTTTCAATGGAATTCAGGTGTGTCGCGAAATTGCACAGTCCGACAAAAACGGCTGTTTTCAGGTTGAAAGCAATGGCGTAACTTGGAAAGTTTATGTGGCCAACGGTAGACTTCAGTACGCATACAATTCACTTCACTCTATAGAGACGCTGATCTATCACTTAACACAACTTGGCCATGAGCTTTCCTTCTCTGGGCGAGAGACCCTCCACGCAAATTTTCAAGTAGCCTCTAGCAACCCGCAACTTGCTCCGTGGGGGCCGTTGTATTTCAGCTTAGAACGCTTATATCGGCAACAGGGGCTAGAAGCCAACACCTTTGCGACGGTAAACATCGCTCTGTCAAAAGATGCTCTGGAAACACTTCTATGGCTGCAGCAGGCAAATCATTTTTGGAGCGAGGGGGCTTCCGACCTTGTTGCCGGTCTTCCCTCGCTCAGCGATATTCTGGATCGTCTAGAAATGCGCCTTCAAGCATGGCGGCGGCTCTGTCCGGTGATTACGTCGCCTGACCAACAGCCCTATTGTCCCGATTTAACCAAGCTCGATCAACCGGTTTCCCAAGGCAGATTGAGTCGCTCATTGCTGACAATGCTGGTTAAACTGATGCAGGGAAACAGCATTCGCCAGCTCTCTCTGTTTCTTAAGCAAGACAGTTTGAAGGTGGCGCAACTGCTACATCCCTACATTCAGCAACAGATTCTACGGTTACATCCTCCAGCTTCTCCCTTGGACAAGCTGCCCCCTATTCCACCTGTGCAAGCATCTCAACCACCGATCCTAGCGATTCCCCAGTTACAAGACAGGCAGCAGCCAGTGCTGAGCCAGGAGCCTTCTCCATTTCAGGTTAGGCAGAGGGAAGTAAAAAAGGTCTGCAAGATTGTTTGTATTGATGACAGTCCGGCCATGCTGGAAACCCTTGAGCGATATCTGGGGGCAGAGGGGTTTGAGGTGGCTACAGTGGAAAATCCGATGGAATCCATGTCAACCCTATTTTCAATGAAGCCGGATCTGATTTTGATGGACGTGTCCATGCCCGGATTGAATGGGAATCGACTATGCCAAATCCTTAGACGGAGCGCTGCTTTCAAGCAGCTGCCGATCATTATGGTGAGCGGTAATACGAGCGCTTTAGACAAGGCCAAAGCAGAATCCTCTGGAGCCACCGCTTATCTGACTAAACCCTTTTCGAAAGAGGCTTTGCTCGCGATTATTGATACTCATCTTACAGTGGCGGCTACTGTTTAATTTTTTACGGATCCGGCCGACCTAGCCTTAAGTTTTCTCCATAGCCTGTTACAAAACATTGACCTTTACCCAGGAGCGCATCATGGCCAAAACCGTACTCGTTGTGGATGACATGCAGTCCCAACTGCAACTGATTTCAAACTATTTGTCACGGGCTGGATATAGCGTAACCACAGCCGATAGCGGCGCTGTCGCCTTGAAAAAGATTAAGGAGAGTAAGCCCGACATTGTGGTCACAGATTTAGTTATGCCGGAACTGACCGGTTTAGAACTTTGCCGAGAACTAAAGCGCACCCCCGAAACTGCTGAAATCCCAGTCGTTGCTTGTACAACTAAAAATCGAAAGATGGACCAAAATTGGGCCAAAAAGCAAGGTGTCGCCGCCTATGTGATTAAACCCTGCACTGAAGAGCAACTAGTCAGCGCTGTCCGTTCAGTCGAACCTTAAATTACCCTAGTCAAACTTGTCATTATTCGTGGTGCTCTCCTTCACTCTATGTCGACTCAAACCTCTCTTGACCGCCTCCAAAGCTTACTTCCGGAGGTATTTAACCCCACGCCGCAAACTGGGGATCTATACCTCAAATTTAATCTCGGGTCCTCCCTAAAAGCGGTCATTTCCCTCAGCCAGATTGTAGAAACGTTACGCATCCCGGCGCAGAGTATCACACCTATCCCCAACATGCCTGCCTATACCTTAGGTCTGATGGGGAGCCAGGGGAAGATATTCTGGGCAATCGATCTGGCGCAGCTGTTAAGGGTTCCACAAAAAAACCTTCGTTCTCGACAATATGAAGTCATTGTCGTGGAGGCTTTATCGTTTAGCCCTGCAGACACGCTTCATTCTGATAACGGAGCCGAAGGCCTCCTGTTGGGGCTGTCGGTGCAACAAATTCAAAGAACATTACGCTTCCTGCCAGATGAATTAGAACCAGCCCCTGTCGATGCAATGCCTGGCCTACTCCCCTTCATGCAAGGTCGGGTTAAGCAGAATGGCGATGAGATGCTGATTCTCAATGTCGAAGCTATTTTTAACGCCCAGTGCTTGAGTAGCGTCTGAACATCCACCCATCCACCCAGTCGCCCATCCACCCATCCACCGCCTTCTAATGGGACTTCATTTCTACGCACATCCCTAAAGATATCGCCTGACTATTCCATTACCCATTTCTGCATTGAATTATCATGGTTTTTTCCGATCCTACTTTCCCAAATCAACCTCAATCGGGGTTTAAAGAAACGCTTGATCAGCAGCTTAACCCTCAAGGCGGGAGTCTTGAAGCAAAAAAACTACCCCCTCCTCAAGACTCAAAGAGCATACATCAGCCCCAAGCACGACGAAAAGGGAAAACCTTAACCCAACGACTACTCACCTTTGTCTTGCCTGTAACGCTGATTCCTTTGGTGGTGGCGGGTGGACTGGGATTCCAGACTGTAAAGAAAAAGGCGCAGTCTGAAGCCTTAACAACCTTGAAGGTGGAGTCGAAGTTGGCGGCTGAGGCGGCGACCACCTTTATTCAGGAAACTCTCAAGCTGCCTGAAGTTGTTGTGTTAAGCCCAATCGCTCTGCAGGCGCTACGGACAGGGGGAGATAAAGTCGCTAGCGAGGGACTGCACACTAAACCCATTGATGCGGTTGAACAAGAGTTTTCTAGCTACAAGCTTCTTTCGCCAAATGGAACCCTCAACCAATACCTAAGGGATGTCGCAAAAGCGGAAGGTTTTGGTGAAATCTTCTTTACCGAACGTCATGGTCTCAATGTTGCCTATAGTCACCCCACCTCCGATTTTGTACAACGGGACGAGAAGTGGTGGCAAATTGCTGATCAAAAAGGTAAGCATGTGGGATCGCCGGAACTTGATGCTTCTTCAGGCGTGTTCGGCGTAGCCTTATCCCAAGCCATTACGGATCCGGTGAACGGAGATTTTCTTGGGGTGATTAAAGCGCTGACTCCAACTGATGCTTTGGATACGAAGCTGGCTGATATCATTGCGGGTAAGTTGCTTAGCACTCAAACCATTCAGCTATTGGACACGGCAACCGGTACTGCCATTAGTTCAATCTCTGCGAACAATATCGAGGACGATAATCAAGCTGTAACGGGGGGCGATGTGGTAACAGCCATCGCCAAACAGTTAGACCGGGCTTTGAATAATCCGTATGCGCCCTTGGAAGAGATTCGTACTGACTTACTAGTTGAAGTGGAGCGTCCCTCCTTAGACCTGGAATTGGAACAGTTGACCTCTGCCAATGGGGAGTCCATCTTTACCGCTATGGTAGAGCTGGATAATAAAAATTATAGTTTCACGACTATTCCTGGAACAGACTGGGTTGCGGTCGCCTCCGTTGACACAGCGGAAGTTCAATCTGCCGGGAATGACCTGCTTCGCTTATTTGCAGTCACCACTCTAATTCTGGGTGTGGCGGCCACCACTGTACTGGTGTTGTTGGCTCGACAGTTGGCGGCGCCGCTCGAGTCTCTGACCGCTACCGCTCAGGCGGCTACTGCGGGAGAGTTAAGCGCTCGGGCGCGTTTGGCGGGCACCATTGAGACTCAAACTTTGGGGGAAGGTTTTAACCAACTCCTTAACCGGATTCAAAGCTTGCTGAAGCAACAGCAAGATGACGCCGTCGAACAGGAACGCCAACGTGAATCCTTAGAACAGGAAATCTTCCAATTGATGGAGGATGTTGGCGACGCCGCCGAAGGCGACCTCAGAGTTCGGGCTCAATTGTCTGAAGGTGAAGTGGGGATTGTGGCGGATCTATTCAACTCCATTATCGAGAATCTGCGCATCACTACCCAGCAGGTAAAATCGTCTACGGGGCAGGTCGCAAACTCCCTTAACCAAAATGAAGCCTCGATTCGCGCCCTGGCGGATCAAGCGATCGCTGAGGCTGCATCTCTAAAAGAGACAATGGAAGCGGTGGAAGATATTACCGGCTCCATTCAGGAGGTGGCCAACAATGCAAATCAGGCCTCCCAATTGACCCAAGATACCTACGCCACAGTTCAATCCGGCGCAGACTCAATGGACCAAACGGTGGATAGTATCCTGAATCTACGTTCAACGGTGGCTGAGACAGCAAAGAAGATTAAACGATTGGGAGAATCCGCCCAGAAAATTTCTCAGGCAGTTAGTTTGATTGATCAGATTGCCCTGAAGACTAACCTGTTGGCGGTGAATGCGAGTGTGGAAGCCGCCCGCGCTGGAGAGATGGGTCAGGGCTTTACGGCGGTGGCCGAACAGGTGGGCTCGTTGGCGGAGCAGTCTTCCGCCGCGACTAAGGAAATCGCCCAGGTTGTCGCCAGCATTCAAGCTGAAACCCAAGAAGTGGTTGAGGCCATTGAAACAGGGACAGCCCAGGTGGTAGATAGCACCAACTTGGTGGAAACCACTAAACAGCGTCTGGCGGAAGTATTGGCTAAGTCAGAGCAAATTAACCAGCTGATGACCCAGATTTCGGCTTCCGCCACCTATCAGACGGAGTCTTCCGCTGCGGTTAGCGAACTGGTGAAGGAAGTAACCCAGGGCTCTGAACAGCGCTCTGAATCTTCGAAACAAATGGCTTATTCCATTCAAGAAACAGCCAAGGTGGCCAAAGCTCTAGAGTCCTCTGTGGAAAAGTTCAAGCTAGAGGACTAAACATTTAGGGTGAAATCAGACATTCAATGGGAAATCTTAAGCGCCCGACTATGGATAAGGATCAACAGGCTCGGCTGAATTTTCTAGAGGAATCTGGGAAGTATTTCGATCAGATTGAGCAAGTGCTGCTGGACTTGCCCACTGCAGAGAATTACGCCCAGCAGCTCGACATCGCCATGCGGGCGGCCCATTCCCTCAAGGGGGGCGCAGGCATGATGGGCTTTATGACCATGGCGCAAGTGGCCCATAGCCTGGAAGATTTTTTGAAAATTCTACGGGCCCGCAGAATCCAAGTGGATACGGAGCTGGAAACCCTCCTGCTTCAGGGTTTAGACTGTCTCAAAGAGGTGCATCGACAGCAGGCAGAGAATCAGCAGGTGGATCAGTCTTGGATGGTCGCTCAAGCTGAACCGGTTTTTGGGCGGCTGCGCGATCGCCTTGGGGACTTGAGCGAGGCTGACGAGGACAGACTCCTGTCCGAAGAGGAAGACATTGACGAGGCTATTCTAGTCTTTAACAGCGGGGTTGAATCATCTCTTGATCAATTTGAATCAGTCTGGATGTCCCTCCAGGGGGAAGCGCTGCGTCAAGCGCTCAGCGATCAAGCTGACCGACTCAGTGATTTTGGATTGATGGGCGAACTCGACGCCTTTGTCAACCTCTGCCAATCCGTCAGGATGCAGGCGGAAACAGTTAGTCTGAACCAACTCCCTGCTCTAGCCGATCAGTCCCTCGCACTGTGGCGTCGATCCCAGTCCTTGGTGCAGCTAGGCCGAACTGAGAAGTTACCCCATCAGTTAGACTTTATTCCCGCACCTGTGTCTGATTCGGCCGCGATTCCCTCAGATACGCTTAATCTTGAGCCCCTCCCTTCCGAGTTGCTTGAACCCCTTGCCATAGAAGATGCCATAGAAGATGTCCGTCTAGGGGATGAAGAACTGGCGACCCTGCAAGCAGAACTGGCCCAAGCGATGGGTCTAGAGGAGGAGTTATCTGAACCTGTTGCATCCGAAAACCTGGACCAATCCTTGGTAGAAACGCCTCAACTGATTCAGCAGCCAGAAACAGAGGGAGCTCCCCCACCGATATCGTCCCCAGCAACTCCAGCCCAGCTTGAAATAGACCAGGCCCAGCTTGAAGATGCTGTGAGAGAGCTTGAGGCCTTGGCGGCGGAGGCGATTGACGAAACCCTTGCTGCCCCAGACACCATTGATCTAGCCGATCTCTGTGAACTCCAAACAGCCTTTGCTCAAATTGACGGCGGGGAGGTTCTCCTTACCCCAGAGGAGGCCGCAGACGCTGAGTCAGTTGTCTCTTCCCCCGCTAACGGTTCTGAAGCGTATGAACAAACCATTAGATCGGCTCCATTCGCCAATTCCTCCTCCCAACCGTCTCTCTCTCAGTCTGTTGGTTTACGTCACCGCAGCGGCGCAGTGCGGGTTGCGGCGGCCGAATTGCAACAGATCAACCTGCTCTTTGGCGAGCTGATTCTTGAGCGGAATGCGATTAACTTACGTCAACGTCAACTTGATGATTTTGTGGCGTTACTACAGGAGCGGATGCAGTCTCTGGAGGTCTTTAACCAGCGTTTGCGCCAGTGGTACGATCGCGCCTCCATGGAAAACCTGGCGCCGTCCATGCCTCCAGCCAATGGATCAGCCAATGGATTGGCAAATGGCTCGGCCTTTAGCATAGCCCAGACGTTGGCGTCGGCCACTCGGCAGAACATGTCCTTGGCCCAGGATTTTGACGCGCTGGAAATGGACCAATACTCTGACCTACACTTGATGGCTCAGGAGCAGATGGAAACCATTGTTAAACTCCAGGAGGTCACCGCCGATATTCGTTTAGGGTTACAGGATATGGGGCAGGCCGCGCAGTCTCTCAACACCACTACGCGTAAGCTACAAAGCCGGATCACACGCGCCCAGATGCGTCCTTTTTCGGATATTGTCGGCCGTTTTCCTCGCGTGATTCGAGACCTTTCGGTGCAGTATGGCAAAAAAGTTAAGCTAAAGATGGCGGGGGAAACAACTCTATTCGAACGGGCCACGTTGGATCTGTTAGCAGACCCAATTAACCAACTGTTGCGGAATTCCTTCGACCACGGTATTGAATTTGAGACGGAGCGTCAGGCTCTGGGTAAATCCCCAGAGGGCGTCATTACCCTGCGGGCTTTTCAGCAGGGTAATCAAGCGCTTATTGTGATTAGTGATGATGGTCGCGGCATCAGTTTGGATAGGATTCGCGATCGCCTTCGTCAGCATGACATTTCCGACGAACACATTGCTCGCATGAGCGAACAAGAACTGTTGGCGCTCATTTTCGATCCGGGCTTTAGCACTGCTGATCAGGTCACCGAACTATCGGGACGTGGGGTAGGCATGGATATTGTGCGCGCCAACTTGAACCAACTCAACGGCGACATCCAAGTTGAAACGAATTTAGGCCAGGGCTCTACCTTCACTATCAACATTCCCCTTAGCTTGTCAGTCCTACGCATCATGTTACTTGAGCAACAAGGGATGATATTCGCCATCCCTGTGGATGCGGTGGAAGAACTCTGTCCCTTGTCCCCCGAGGCAATTATCGCTTCTGATAACGGGTCACAGTTCTGCTGGCAAGGCCAGTCCATTTCCCTCACTCCCCTGGAACAACACTTGGCGTTTCATAGTAGCGTCGCCCTCACCCCCCTTGACGGCGTTCCCGTGATTAACCACTCCATGGTTGTGATCGTCAGCCATGGTCAGGGATTTTACGCCATTCCTATTCAACGATTTTGGGGGGAACAGGAAGTAGCCGCCCGCCCTGTTTCCAGTCCCATGCCGCTACCCCAAGGCTTTACCGGAGCAACGGTCTTGGGGGATGGTCGCATTGTGCCTTTAGTTGATCTCTCCCAGCTAGTGGCGGGAGCCGCAGCCGTCACTCAACCCTCCATTGAACCTACCCAGTTCTCCTCCGCTGGGCAACCATCCGATCCGACACCCTCATCCCTCCAACAAACCATACTGGTGGTCGATGACTCGGTGCACCTACGCCGCTACCTCACTGCCACCCTAGAAAAGGAGGGGTACTTTGTGGAACAGGCGCGAGACGGCCAGGAGGCTGTCGATATGCTCTTGGGCGGTCTCAGAGTTCAGGCAGTTCTCTGCGATGTGGAAATGCCTCGACTTGACGGCTATGGCGTTTTAGACGAAATCAAGGGTCGATCTGAGTTCAAGTCTTTACCAATCCTAATGATTACTTCCCGCAGTAGTGAGAAACACCGTAAACTGGCTATGAATCTGGGCGCCTCAGCTTATTTCGCCAAACCCTATAATGATCAACAACTCCTCAAAACCCTGGCAAATTTGATCACAGCTTCCCTGGGCTAGAAGTCCACGTCAGGTTATCAACTTGAAATGGACAATTTATCCGGGGGCAGAACACAGAAGTCAGGAGACAGAGTCCAGTTCAGCTATCAGGTCAAAGCCGAGAACTTATCTCTGAGGGGTTCGCCCGTCAAGGCGTTCAACGCGCCCGCAAAATCGCCTTTGAGCGAGGTAGGCAGTATAGGACAGGCGTTAGGTAGGGCATGAAATGATTCAAAGCATCCCTACTGTAATTAGGTACAAAGCGGCTTCCTCTTCCCCATCGATTTGTAGGAGTTGATTTATGGGGTCGTCGAAAAAGGCCCCAATACAACACACTCCGAGTCCCAGAGCAGTGGCCGCCAGATAGAGGTTTTGTCCCAGGTGTCCGACTTCCATCAACACATAGCGGTAAGTTCGCTCGTGGTACTTCCAGCGGGTTCGCTGAAAAATGCCGGACACCACAAAACAGACATTTGCTTCACCCAAAAAGTCCTGACTGAGACCTGCTGTGATCAGAGGTTGCCGCAAGTCCCCTGATTTGACGAGTTCTAGCTTGTGGTGCTGGATGGCGTGGTGGTAAAGACCGGGTTCCAGTCCTCCAACCCGATGGACAATGGGATAAATTTCCAGAGGATACAGGGCTCCAGAAGACGGGACGGCTCGAAATTCCCGATTGTCCCAGGTAATGCCCTGAGCTAGATACAGCAATTTGGATAGATGCGCCAGAGGCAAGATACTTTGGGTGTTGTAGTTACGGCGCGATCGCCGGGTGGTGATCGCGGTGACAAGATCCAAAGTTGGCGCTGAGCTTATCTTGCTATCGGAACCAGGCGGAATGAAATCAGGCGTCGGAAGATCGATCTGAGGCGCATCTGGGTAGGTTTTGTAGCGGGGGGGCTGTTTGCCCCAATTGAGTAAGGTGTCGATCGCTTCAGAATAGCCAGGTTGACTCCATTTATGGTAAAGCAGGCCAATATCTCGCTCGCCTTCAGGTCCATTGATTTCATCTCTCGGGGTGATAAGACGATCGAAGCCAATGCCAGTCGCAATCGCTAAAATGGCCAGCAGCAAATACCGCCGCCCAGCCTGTTCCCCCTTGCTGGGACCTTTGGCGGAAGTGGAGTCTGTAGAGGATTGAAGGGTGGGTGAACGGGTGGAGCTGAAAGCAGTAGAGGGCTCTGGCGGGGCGGAGATCGCGTCGCCCGTGGAGTGGGTGAGGATGCCTGGGCGACGAGGGGTGAGGGCGAGATCGCGGAATCGATTTCGAACGAAGGCTCTCACCCTAACCCAAGTTTGAATCAAATGAGCCACCGCCAGAAACATCCAGAGGTATCCCACCTGACTGTGGAGTCCAAAGTGATGCAAACCCATGGTGTCCGCAATCAACCCTGTGACAAAGACGTAAAGGCTGCTGCCCACCAGCAGGACAATCACGACGTAGTCGAGGTCACGTCGTTTCATAGAAACTCCTGTTGTATCCAGCCACTTTTCTGGACACTCCTATGATAAGTGGTTATGCAAAATCAATTTCACATTTTCAGCGCAGAAATCCTTGCTCTGCCTTGAAAGACTGTGAAAATAATTCTGCGCGACTACTTA
>JASJDH010000293.1 GCA_030065175.1 Leptolyngbyaceae cyanobacterium MO_188.B28
TATTCCTTTGTGG
The DNA here is from genome assembly GCA_030065175.1 of Leptolyngbyaceae cyanobacterium MO_188.B28. Taxonomy (GTDB): domain Bacteria; phylum Cyanobacteriota; class Cyanobacteriia; order Phormidesmidales; family Phormidesmidaceae; genus JAKSDM01. The sequence goes on from JASJDH010000293.1 coordinate 14, forward strand.
TCTTGCTGCTTAGCGCTTCCGCCGACCTCTTTAACTACAGCCGCCGCTCCAGCTGTTCCGCATTTGAGAAGGAGACGATATCTGATATCTAAGGGAAACCGCAATCTTAGGGACGCCGCAAAAACTTTTCCTTAAGTAATCTTTTGGATTTGGTACAAGTGTACTATTATTAGGGTAATACTTAAATATCAAACTAAATAGCTAATTAAAACGCGATCGCTTTGAGCTTTATGGAATAACCTCTAGGCCTTGGGATTAGAACATTCAGAGGGTTCTTTATCTTTTCGAATCCCCAAGCAAGGGGAAAGCCATAAGGTCGGCAGCCTGGTTAGATACTTCGCTTAACGCGGTTTTGATTGGGGAGGATAACGATGTCTCACTATCACCAACACCAACACCCTACAACACGTTATCGCTCTGCCTATGCATCCCCAGCCTATGGGGAGCGCCCTGACGGGAGGCGAGTGCGCAGACACCCCCTGCCTCCGGTTAGACGGAAACGGCGGAGCAGAGGACCGGCTAAATTTTTAGTGGCGGGCGGCTCTATGGTGGCTTTAGCCGCCCTTTTAATCAATCCCAATAAACCCCAAGAGATCGCCCCCAGGATAGATATTTGCCAAAAGCGAGTTGAGACCTCCGCGGTGCTATCGCGCGCCCAACTCTCTCAATTGCTCTCTGTTCCTGAACGTTCCGCTAAGGAATCGGTGCGCAAGATTGTCGAGGCCCCCTACTGTGTCCTGCAACCCCTTGAGCTGCGGGCCGGAATAGAGGCCCAACGGGAAGCCTACCCCCTCGAGTTTGACCCCCAAACTTGGTTCGTTGTCCTCTACGAAAACGAAGAATACGCCGGATATGATTTCAGCTTTCGCCACTGATTTGAAAGGAAATACCGATGGTCAAACTGGACAAAGCCCTAAGAAGGGGGCATTTATGGGGAAGCTGCCTGATGCTCTTTGCGGCAGGCTGCGGAGCGCAGCCCAATGTGCCGCCAAGGGCGATTCAGCTGCATCAGAAATGGGCCCTCCAACCCGGCGCTGAAGTGGCTGGACTTAGGATATCGGGCGGGTTGGGGGATATTTCCATCGAGTTGAAGGGAAAATCTGTTAGGGCCCCGTTTAATGGCAAGGTCCAACCCAATCGAGAGGATTGCGTTGTATTTTCCAGTTCCGAGGTGCCCGCTTATTTATTCCGTCTCTGTGGCCTTAAACGTCCTCAGCTGGGGGATTTACAGGAAGGAGAGGTGATCGGCTCCGGCGAAGCGCTTCAATTCGCCGCCCTCAGACGGCAGCCCGATGGGTCCTGGGCGATTGTAGAACCCGCGGTGGACTTGCTAGAGCGAACCGTAAGGCAAGAATAAGGGAGTTGCGTCAAGAATAAAGTCCCGGCAAAAGGCAGTGGATGGGTAGATGGGTGGATGGGTAGATGGGATGTTATTTTTCTGCAGATCCCCAATGAGAACTCACTGACAAATCTCCCTAATCCCTTTTCCCTGAAACCTATTCCCTGAAACCTATTCCCTACTCTCCTTCTCTTTCATAAAACTCAGCAGCCAATTTGCCATTGTCGCCCGTCGAGTGAGTCGAGGAACTAACTGGTCAACACTGTACCCCTTGAACCCAAGCTGTTCCTTCAAAAGCTGTTTGTTGGGTTTGGGAATTGAGCGGGTGAGTTGAACAGTAGCCGGGCGACTGGCGATGAAATCAGGGGGCTCTGGATATTTCTCAACCCAGGCTGGCTCAACTTGCGAGACGTCCCACTGATTAGCGTGATTGTCATATCGGTATCCCAGCGATCGCCAAACCAGTTGATTCACCGTTTCATCCGGCAATTCTTCATTCAAAATCGCCCAAATCGTCTCTGTATTGAGATCCGGCAACTCAGCCATAATTTTTCACCTACAAAACATTGCCAGTGGATGGCCCCCACATGTTACGTCTCTACATTTCCTCCCCTGCCTCCCCTGCCTCCCCATCTCATCCACCCATCCACCCATCCACCCATCCACCCATCCACATTAATCCCTAAACGCAGCCTTCACCCGAGCCTGCATCATCAACCCATACTCCAAGCCTTCCACAACCGCTTGGTAAGACGCCTCCAGGATATTGCCGGAAACCCCGACCGTCGTCCACCGCTGGTAGCCGTCGCTAGACTCCACCAATACCCGAGTCTTCGCTGAGGTGCCGGTTTTACCATCGAGGATCCGCACTTTGTAGTCGGTTAGATGAAACTGGGCGATTTCCGGATAGCTAGCCAACAGCGCTTTTCTCAAGGCTGCGTCTAATGCAGAGACTGGGCCGTTGCCCTCGGCCGCTTCCAGAATGTCCTGGTCATGTACAGCGACCTTAACTGTCGCCAGAGATTGACTGCTCCAAAGTTCTCCATCCGGCATGCGTTCGCAATGCACCTGAAACCCCTTGAACTCAAAGAATTTAGGGCGCTGATGCAAAGCCTCCCGCATCAACAGTTCAAAGCTAGCTTCCGCCGCTTCAAACTGATAGCCTTCCTGTTCCAGGGTTTTCAGGCGCTGCAACAGCTGACGGCAGGTGGGGTCTTGGCGATCAAGTTCAATACCAAAACTGCGGGCTTTGGCCAACACATTGCTCAGCCCCGCTTGATCTGAAATCACAATCCGCCGTCGATTTCCAATCGCCTCTGGCTCAATGTGTTCATAGGTCTTAGGATTCCGTTCCACCGCGCTGACATGGATGCCGCCTTTATGGGCGAACGCCGATAGTCCCACAAAGGCGGCATGGTCGTCCGGGGCCAGATTCACCACCTCGCTAATAAATCGGCTGGACTCGGATAGCTTTGTCATCTGTTGAGGTCGGATGCAATCGTAGCCCAGCTTAAGCTGCAGATTGGGAATCAGAGAGCAGAGGTTGGCATTGCCGCAACGCTCTCCATAGCCATTAATGGTGCCCTGAACCATCTCCGCCCCTTCCATCACCGCCGACAAGGCGTTCGCCACCGCTGTGCCGGAGTCGTTGTGGGTGTGGATGCCGACTTTGGGCGACGAGAAAGCTTCGGGGAAAAAGCATTCGTTCGCGTCTAGCCAATCGTGAACTTGTCGGGTAATTCTGGCGATCTCATGGGGCAGTGCGCCGCCATTGGTGTCGCAGAGGACAAGCCATTCCGCCCCAGCAGCGACGGCAGTCTCCAATGTTTTCAAGGCATAGTCGGGATTGTATTTGTATCCATCAAACCAATGTTCGGCGTCATAGATCACTCGACGGTCATGGCTGCGAAGAAACTCAATGGTGTCCTGGATCATCTCCAGATTCTTATCCAGGGATGTTTTCAGACCATCTATAACGTGTAAATCCCAGGATTTACCAAACAATGTCACCCATCGCGTGCCCGCCGATAGGATGGGTTGGAGCATGGGATCATCCGCCGCCTTTTTACTCGGTCGACGGGTTGAGCAGAAGGCGACCACTTCTGCTTGAGAGAGGGGTTCTTCTTGAAGTCGCCAAAAGAACTGAACATCCTTGGGATTCGCCCCTGGCCATCCTCCCTCAATAAATGGAATACCCAGTTGATCCAACTGATGTGCAATTCTCAATTTATCTTCAATAGAAAGGGCTAATCCTTCCCGCTGAGCGCCGTCCCGCAAGGTGGTGTCGTAGATCCAGATTTTTTTTGAGGCGGTGCAGTCTTTAACGTCTGGGTGCATAGGAGTAGATGGGTTCAAAAGTTGGCTATGGGTTGGTTTTATGGGTCATTTCTATGGGTTAGCTTTTTATGGATTGGCTTTTAATGGGGGAATATAATTCTCTGGAAGGGAAGAACACAGGAGACAGAATACAGGAGACAGAAGGGGGAAAACGATTTAACGTCTAATTTTTTTAACCCGAATTATTCACCTGGAGTTTGCCCCCCCTATCAGTCGCCTCCTGTATTTTCCCCCAACCAATCTGGTCCAGCTTGAATGAGTAAACACTTGTACATCTTTTGAGCCGCCCTACTGGAGTGGTCTGGCGCAGCGAAGCGAGGCATTAGCTTAGGGCTGTGTTAGTGAGGCGTAACGTATGTAACACCCTGACTGATTTTGGGTTTTATCTCGTCAACCCAAGCTAGGCGATAATCTTTTGTAATTAAACTAAATGGATGTGAATAAAATAAATGTAAATAAAGTCTTTAAACGCTCGGGAACATGCCTAAGGTAACTGCTCAAGGAAAAACGTTTGAGTGCGATCGCGGCGCCAATTTACGCCGCGCGCTTTTGAAAAATAATGTGTGTCTCTACAATCAGCAGGCGACGTTAATTAATTGCCGGGGGATTGGCAGCTGTGGGACTTGCGCCGTGGCGATCGAGGGAGAGGTTTCTGAGGCGAATTGGCGCGATCGTACTCGTCGCGCCTTACCGCCCCATTCGGCCCAACGAGACCTGCGATTAGCCTGTCAAACAAAGGTCTTAGGCGACATCAAAGTCACCAAATTTGATGGTTTCTGGGGGCAAGGATCCAATCCTGTCGGGACAAGTCATGAAGCAGAACCCAAACCATGACTCACTTCTGTATTCTGTATTCTTCACTCCTTATCTCCATTGGATTTTCCCAGCTTAAACGACATGCCTAACCACTCCCTAAACACTAAGATTTCTTTCATCCAGTCAATTTGTTCCCATTGAATGATCGCAGTATTCAATAACTAGGGGAAAATAAAGTTAACTTTCGTGTGAGGTCGTCTATGAGCAGGTTTTTAGTAGGCTCAGCATTATTTGCCGTTGCAATGTTGGCGATTTTTGGCGCGGGGACGGCCAATACCGTCGTCTCTTGGTTTGATAACCTGGGGAATCCTTCTGCAGAGGAGAGATCCGATAATTCGATCGCTATTGCCGCAGATCTGACGCCTATCCAAAGAGCGGGGAGTTATGTGGAATTACAAACAACTCCTTCAACGGCGTCTTTTCAAGAAGCGGTCCAATTTGGAGGTTCTACCGGGCAGGGGGGAGCGGCTCCGACTGCAGTCGGACAAGCGGCCCAAACGACGACAACTTCCCCAGCCGCTGCATCTGATACCTCTATTCCGGCGCTTTGGTAAGCTAGTAGCGCTTGGGGCGGTATGGTGGGGCAAAATCAGCGGAGCAACAGTTAGCCATTGAGGGGTATATGAGTAGGACGTCTGATGTCCTAGTGATCGGGGGCGGCGTCATTGGTTTAGCGATCGCAGTGGAACTGCGGAAGCATGGAGCCAGCGTCACCTTGTTAAGTCGAGATTTCCAGCAGGCCGCCAGCCATGCGGCGGCGGGTATGTTAGCCCCTCAGTCCGAGGGCGTGCCCTCCGGCCCCATGTGGGATCTCTGCCATCGCAGTTTGGCCCTGTATCCAGAATGGGTCCAGAAGTTAGAAAATCTGACGGGGCAAGAAGCGGGGTACTGGCCCTGCGGCATTTTAGCGCCCCACTATGGGTCTTCCACGGACAATATAAGCGCTGCGGAACAGGCAACGGCGTACTATCTCGATCAAAAGGCGATTCATCAATATCAAGCTGGCCTGAGCGATGAAGTGACAGGCGGTTGGTGGTTCCCTGAAGAAGGCCAAGTGGACAATCGGGCATTGTCGTCAATGTTGAGGATCGCCGCCCAGGAATTAAGGGTTGATGTTCAAGAAGGGGTGGCCGTTGAGTCGTTCCAGGCCCAAAATCGCCAAATCAGTTGCGTTAAAACCCGAGCTGGAGATTTTCAAGCTAACCACTATGTGCTGGCTGCTGGAGCTTGGTCAAATGAATTGCTGCCCATTCCTGTCCTGCCGAGAAAAGGGCAGATGGCGGCTGTTCAGACTCCCTCCAATAGCCCTCAAGTTCAACCCCTAAGGCGAATTCTCTTCGGCCAGAATATTTACATTGTGCCCCGCCAGGATGGACGCATTATTCTTGGGGCCACCAGTGAAGCGGTTGGGTTCACCCCAAATAATACGCCAGCCGGACTGCTACAACTGCTCAGTAACGCCATTCGCCTGTACCCAGACCTGCAACATTTTCCCCTGCAGGACTGCTGGTGGGGATTTCGCCCCGCCACTCCCGATGAAATGCCGATTTTGGGTCCGAGCCTTCACACCAATCTAACTCTGGCGACGGGACATTACCGTAACGGAATTCTCCTGGCCCCCATCACTGCTCAGTTGATTGCTGAGTCCATTCTGCAAAAAGCCGATCCTCTATTAGAGGCTTTCTCATGGCGGCGATTCCACCAATCCGCCAACATTCCAGCTCCGTTATCCGCCTTACCGCTTCTGCAAAAAGCACCCATGCAAATCCTAGATCGGACGCCTCAACCCACAAATATTCCTGCGCCGCCTGCGACATCCACCCCTGACGACACTGCTCTAGTCATTGCCGGACGAACCTTTCAATCCCGGTTGATGACGGGGACCGGTAAATACAGCAACTTTGAAACGATGCGTCAGAGTATTGCTGCTAGCGGCAGTCAAATCGTCACCGTGGCGGTGCGGCGAGTCCAAACAAACGCCCCGGGGCATGAAGGGTTAGCGGAGGCTTTAGATTGGCGCAAGTTATGGATGTTGCCCAATACCGCAGGGTGTCAAACCGCTGAAGAGGCGGTGCGGGTGGCCCGTTTGGGGCGAGAAATGGCGAAGCTTTTGGGTCAAGAGGACAACACGTTCGTCAAACTGGAGGTGATTCCGGATCCCAAGTATCTCTTGCCGGATCCCATCGGCACGCTGCAAGCCGCAGAACAACTGGTGAAAGAGGGGTTCTCGGTCTTGCCCTACATCAATGCCGATCCGCTGCTAGCCAAACGCTTGGAAGAAGCAGGCTGCGCCACCGTGATGCCCTTAGGGTCTCCGATTGGATCCGGGCAAGGCATTCGCAACGCCGCCAATATTCAGATCATCATAGAAACAGTTCAAGTTCCTGTTGTGGTTGACGCCGGTATCGGCGCCCCCAGCGAAGCCGCCCAAGCTATGGAAATGGGGGCCGACGCCCTGCTAATCAACACTGCGATCGCCAAAGCCCACAACCCGGTTCACATGGGTCGAGCCATGGGCCTTGCCGCTGAAGCAGGCCGTCTAGCCTACCTGTCCGGACGCATCCCGGTGAAAGCTTACGCCAGCGCCAGTTCTCCTCTGACAGGACAAGTGGGGGATCAGTAGAGGGGATGAGGGAGCAGGGGAGGCAGGGGGAGCAGAGGGAGCTAGGGAGCAGGAACCGGCTTCTTTGGTTAAGCGAAAAATCCTGACAGACAAATGCTAAGCCCCTAAAGTGGTCAATCTCTACAATCCAGAAAATTTCTAATCTTCTAGGATTATCAGATTATTCCTGCTGTCTCAGAATCAGACCTCTTTATCTTCACCATCTCCCCCATCTTCCCCATCTCCTCTTCCCCTGCCCCCTGTGCTCCCCCCCCGCTCCCCCTGCCTTTCCTCTATGCCGCCACAGATCTAGGCTGAATAGTCAGCTCAGTGCGATCGCCCGGTTTAGGTTCCAATACCTGGGCAGACAGCTTTTGCTCAGCAAGGTGAGTTCTTAGGTCATCGGCGCTTCCGACCGCCTTAATCAAGGACGCTAGAAGGCCTGTATACTTCGCGTCGCCTTCCAGGGCGGTAGGTAATATATACTGCGGATTCAACCATGCCGCTAACTCGGTTGAGCCCTTTCTGCCCCGAATAATCGGGCCAATCAGAGGAAGGGTTAAATCAATAACGGGGGTAATTACGACATCGATAGGTCCGGCTTGTTTCAGCGAAGCGTCCGGAAAACCATGGGGTTCATAGTAGAGGCTGAGGCCCTCTGGCAGCGCTTTTAGAATGTAGCCATTCTCGACGACTCGAGGCCCTAAAGGGGCTCCGGGCGTCGCTTTAATCTGCAAATTATCCCTTAAAGTAAAAGTTTCGCCAGGGGCAAGCGCGGTTATGCGGGTATACCCTAGCTCCTCGACTACTTTCGCCGCACTGGGAGAAGCGACCACAGGAATAGTATGATCTAATTTTGCTAAAGTGGCGCGATGGGTATGATCTTCAAGTCCCTGAGAGAGCAGTATCAAATCAATTCTTTCTGGAATTGGGCGGGGGTTGGAACGAATGCCCTTGAATAGCCAGTCAAGGTTACCAAACATTTGGGGACCCACTAGCCAGGGATCAACCAGAATGCGACAGCTCGCTAATTCAATCAGCCAAGTATTCACATCTAACCAGGTTAAGAACATATTTTGCCAGAGTGAGGGGAACCTACTAAATATTTATATTGTAGTTGTGTTGCATTATGTTAAGCAGTACTGATATTTGGCCAAATATGAGAAGAATTGCCCAATACTAAGTGATCCCCGTATAATCCTTTAGTCTATGGACATTATTAATTTCCTGTAAATCGTTGAAAGTAAGGTTGAACTAAAAGGAGTTTAATGCGTTCTCGTATTCTCAAAATGCGTTCTCGTATTCCCAAGACTTACACCATTCTGATCGCTCGTACAGGCCGAGAACCGATTACGATTTCGTTTAGGCCATTGCCCGCGGTTATTTCCCTTTTAGTCTTGTTGGGAACCCCCCTGACTTGGGTTGGGTTTACTGTTCGCGACGTATTCCTTAAAAACGCTGAGCTTGCCAAGCAGAATGATGAGCTGACGGAAACGGCGTATGAAGTGCTAAGTGAATTGAGTTCTTTAGACGCCGAGATTGAAAATCTACGCGAACGGGCTGGCTTACCGGATGTTCCCTCTGGACCTGCTTCAGTGGATGCGGGGGTTCCGCAGGGGGGCGCGGCAAGGGAAATTGAGCCTGAAGAATTATTTAAACTGGCGCAATGGCGTATGCCCTTGTTGACTTCAGCGCTGGATAGCAGCGTTAAGCCAGCGCTGGAGGAAACGCTCGCTGAAGAGGCCGCCCGCGAAGCCGCCTTTCCCAACCGAATTCCCCTAAAGGGGACGCTCGAAGTGTCGTCTGAATTCGGCTTACGCCCTAATCCCTTCGGCTGGAGTAGTTACGAAATGCATGAGGGGATTGACTTTAAGGGCCCCTATGGCGAACCTGTATTCTCTACCGCTGAAGGGGTGGTTGAGAAAGCGGAATACCATGGCGGCTATGGTAACCACGTAATCATTGATCACGGTTATGGGTACAAAACCCTCTACGCTCATCTGTCTGAAATAGACGCAAAGGCGGGCGATCGCATTTCTCAAGGGACACTCATTGGTTTCGTCGGCAGCACCGGGCGATCTTCCGGCCCCCATCTCCACTATGGTATTTTCCGCCAAGGCGTCCCGGTCAACCCAGCGCCTTATTTGGGCCTAAGGGACTCCCAAAAATTCACTTCTCGGAGAGACGGCAGAGCCAGAAGACGGCTCTAGCGCTTGAAAACCTTGGAAGCAGGCGAGGGGAGCAGCCGGAAATACGATAGGATCAAAAGGCTCAATTTCCTATCCGTCTTCTGCTATGGGTAATACCTTCGGTCATCTGTTTCGCATTACCACCTTTGGGGAGTCCCACGGCGGTGGGGTTGGGGTGGTGGTGGACGGCTGTCCTCCACAGCTGGAAATTTCAGCGGCAGAAATTCAGGCGGATTTGGATCGACGGCGTCCAGGGCAGAGCAAAATTACCACGCCTCGCAAAGAAACTGACACCTGCGAAATTATTTCTGGCGTGTTTGAAGGTAAAACGCTAGGGACGCCCATCGCTATCATGGTGCGGAATAAAGACACGCGTCCCCAGGATTACGATGAGATGGCCAAAAAATATCGGCCTTCTCATGCTGACGCCACTTATGATGCGAAATACGGGATTCGCAATTGGCAGGGCGGCGGGCGCTCTTCTGCAAGGGAGACGATTGGGCGAGTCGCGGCGGGCGCGATCGCTAAAAAAATATTGCAACAGGCCGCAGGGGTTGAGGTCATCGGCTATGTTAAGCGCATCCAAGATCTGGAGGGCGTTGTTGACCCAGACACCGTCACCCTTGCTCAGGTAGAAAGCAACATTGTCCGCTGCCCTGATGCAGAAACAGCAGAGCGTATGATTGATCGGATTGAGCAAGTGCGCCGTGGAGGAGATTCCATTGGCGGCGTTGTCGAGTGTGTCGCCCGCAATGTGCCCAAGGGACTAGGGGCTCCGGTATTTGATAAGTTAGAGGCGGATCTCGCCAAGGGCGTCATGTCTCTGCCCGCCAGTAAAGGATTTGAACTGGGTTCAGGATTTGCGGGAACCCTCCTAACCGGCAGCCAACATAATGACGAGTTTTATATTGACGAAGCCGGTGAAATCCGCACCCGCACTAACCGCTCCGGTGGAACCCAAGGCGGGATTTCTAACGGCGAAAACATCATTATTCGAGTCGCCTTCAAACCTACAGCCACCATTCGCAAAGAACAGCACACCGTCAGTAGTGATGGAGAGGAAACCACCTTAGCGGGTAAAGGCCGCCACGATCCCTGTGTCTTGCCAAGGGCGGTGCCAATGGTAGAAGCGATGGCGGCATTGGTGCTTTGCGATCACTTATTGCGTCATCATGGGCAATGTCGGCTTTTGTCATGATGACAATTTTTCCAGACGTTAAGTCACTTCATTGTGGAGTTCATCTCCGGAAATGATAGTGGAGGTATAGACAAATTTCTTGTCAGCCTTATAACGCTTATCTTGCATAATCAGATTCATGAATTTGACATGATTTCTAATCGTGCGCCCCACTAAGCAGCCTGCAGAGGTTCCCCCAACATTTGTTTTTGAACTATCCCAACCGTGATGTTGATTGATGCCAAAATGTCCAGTGTCTAACTTATCACTGGGGTCGCGCATCATATTCTTATTCAAGTCCCGATGCACCGTCACCTCGCCCCCTGTCTGGACCAACGCCAGATGATTCTTCTTCCTTTGGTGGTAGCCTACTTGCCACGCCTTGTATTGGCCAAATTTAATTCGGGCCGCCCCTTTCCTATTCAGGGGCTTGATCGTATATTTTTTGCCGGGCTCCGAAGTCGCCTCCCAAGGGCCGCCTGCAATTTTGGGCTTTCCGTTGAGGATTTCAATCACCACCCGAATATCGTTGAATTGATTGGGTAAGTCTTGGTTGAGACTGCCATCAGGATTCATGCCCTCAACATAGACAATGTTGTATAGATTAGCCCCTTGAAAAATTTCGAATCCTTTACTTTCCATATATCGAATGATATGACTCGCTAGATCGTCACCCAGCCTAAAGGCGGAAGATGAAGGGGCGGTCTGGCCATTGGAAGAAGCTGATTCATGGGTTAGCTCAACATGCTCCTTAAAGATATGCCAAGTATCTTTATCCTTAAACTTGACTTCCTTTAATACAACTTTAAGGTGGCCATTGTCAGAATCATCATAGGAATGAAGGACTAATACAGTTCCAGCAGGAAGCAATTGTATCTGATCCTCCGCCAGCTCAGAAGACTGTACAGGGGTTTGCTTTAAGTAAGTGCCTTTAAGAACTTTCAGGATTTCGCTTGACATACTGACGCCCCTAATTTTCTTGGTGACAACTGTGAGTTTGAATCAGCGAACTCAACTCAATTCATCTATAGGTAATAAAAGCCATCCC
>JASJDH010000294.1 GCA_030065175.1 Leptolyngbyaceae cyanobacterium MO_188.B28
CTTACATTCCATTTTCATTCACAATGGTTACATTCTAGTCATGAAGGCTTACTGGGGAAAGTCTGAAAATGTTTGGATAGATAGCTTCTATGTGCATGAATCAAAGTTGCCTGATATTGGAGGCCAGGTTTACCGTGATTTATACTGCAGTAACCACTTCAGTATTGCCATCCAAAATGAGGTTTGGAAGTCTTAGAGAACACTTTAAAGGCCGATTTAATCATTAAAGTAACTGAAAATAATGATTAGGTCCTGGTTCAGTTTAATTGCCTCCAGCTTTGCCGGAGGCTTATCATTTGTTTGCCGCTGAAGAGTTTCAATCATCTACAGCCGCCATAAAATTAGATGTTGTACTCTTTTCTTGTGTTCTTTACGGCAATGTGAATTTGAAAGGGGTGAAGTGGATTGGTCAGAACGTGAAGCAAAACTGTTGAAAGGTAAGTTTTGAGGTGCTGCGATCGCCGCGCCGCCTCACAGTTGTAGAAAATCAATTCAGGATTTAAGGTGGGCTGTCATCAACTGGTAGGACTATTCTTTAGAGTTTGGGCGATCGCCCAAAGAATTCATCCGTTGAGGAAGCAGGCAGTGTCGGTCATGGTGGGAGTGTTAGCGATGGTGCTGACAGCCTGCAACTCTACCCATTTCCGAACAGAAGTCAACCAAGTATCCCAATTAGTATTCGCCAGTCCCAGCGATCCGTCCACATTCAATCCCCCTCTAAATACCTCCTTCTTTAGCACGACGGTGTTTAGCTTGATTAATCGAGGCTTGGCGGAGACAAATGGCGTTACCGGCGAAATCGAGCCTGAATTAGCCGAATCTTGGGAAGTCTCTGAAGATGGACTAAGCATTATCTTTACCCTGCGGGACGGACTCAAATGGTCCGATGGTCAACCGTTAACAGCGGATGATGTTGTGTTTACCTTTCTAAATATCTACCTGAATGAGGAGATTCCCACCAGTGTTCGAGATATTCTCCGCATCGGAGCCACTGGCGTTTATCCCTCGGTCAAGAAACTGGATCGACGACGAATTGAATTTACGACGCCAGAACCCTTCGCGCCGTTTCTAAGGTATAGCGGCGGGATAGATATCCTACCCAAACATGTGTTGGCGGACACGCTTCGTGTCAAAGACTCCGCTGGTCAACTGAAGTTCTTCTCCACCTGGGGGCTCGATGCCGATCCGCGTGACATTGTTTGCAATGGCCCTTATCGCATCAAAAGGTTTGAGCCCAGCGAACGCCTGATTTTTGAGCGCAATCCCCATTACTGGCGTTCTGTCGAGGGAAATTCCCAACCCCACATTGAACGCATCGTTATGCAAATTATGACGGATAAAAATCAGTTGATCAGCTTTCGTTCGGGCGGGCTGGACATGTTTGAAACGACGCCGGAAGGCTTTGAATTGTTGAAGCGAGAAGAAGCGCGGGGAAAATTCACCCTCTACAACGGCGGCCCTGAATTCAGCACCCGGTTTTTAGTGTTCAACCTCAATCAGGCTAGAAACGCTGAGGGCAAGTCTTTTGTCGACCCCATAAAGTCACGCTGGTTTAACACGTTGGCGTTTAGACAGGCAATCGCCTATGGGATCAATCGCGAACGGATGAAAAACACCACCTATCGAGGGTTAGGCGATTTACAACATTCCCCCATTAACCCCCAAAGCCCCTATTACTTCCCCCCTGAATCAGGGTTGAAAACCTACAGCTATGCTCCCGAACAGGCCAAACAGCTACTACAGCAAGCTGGCTTCACATACAATTCCCAAGGTCAGCTACTGGATTGGCGCGGCAATCGAGTCAGATTTACACTTTTAGTGAAATCCGAGGAGAAAAGTCGCTTGGACGCAGCTGCTCAAATCGCCCAAGACCTCAGCAAAATTGGCATGCAAGTCGATTTGCAAGTCTACAGTTTCAACACCGTGCTCGAAAACCTAATCGCTCGAAATTGGGAGAGTTACGTCGGCGGATTTGCTAGCCGGAGTCTGGAACCCCATAATCAATTCAATATCTGGTTCAGCCAAGGGCGACTCCATCAATTTAATCAAGGCCCGCGACCGAACGAAGATCCGCCAATCCTAGGTTGGCGGGTGTCTGACTGGGAAAAGGAAATAGATCGCCTGTTCACCCTCGGTGTTCAAGAACTGGATGAAACTAAACGGCGAGAAGTATACCATCAGTTCCAACAAATTGTGCAGGAACAGCTTCCCTTCATCTATCTGGTGAATTCATTGGACCTGGAAGCAGCCCGCGATCGCATCCATAACCTCAAATTCACCGCCCTCGGCGGCCCCTTGTGGAATGTCCAAGAGCTTGAATTGCAAGAAGAGTAAACACCTCACTCGCAAACATAATAGCAACTGGGTGAGCTTTCCTCAGCAGACGAATTTAATTTATTGGTAATCCAAACTGACTGGTAAGGCTGCAACCTATAAACATCCCGAATGTCTTCAAATGTATCGCCGCTAATCAGATCAATCCAGCGATCAGTACTGACCAAATTCAGATCTGCGAGTCTTAACTCTTGAGGCTGATCACTGAGATTGTGAACAGAAAAAATACTCTGATCACGGGTGATGCTTTGTCGCCAAAAGGCGAACAAAGCTGGATTTAGCGGATGCAAAGTATATTGAGTAGCATTCGGATGAAAGGCTTTTTGGCGACGTCGGATTTGAATCAGTTGACGCAACTCCTTCAGCACGATCGCATGGGGAGACGTGGGATCTTTGAGTTTCTCATCCAAAACCTCATAGTCCCAATTGTGGCGATTAATTGAGCGCTTGTGACCAGTCCGCTTGACCTTTTCATGGTCATTATGGGTGGCTAAAAGACTATGGATATAGAAAGCGGGAATCCCCTCAAGCGACATCATAATTGTCTGGGCGCAGAGGAAACGCTGAATCTGCCACGAATCTTCCCCCTTAACCGTACCCTTTAACGCATCAAACAAAGAGATATTAACTTCATAGGGGCTTTCGGTGTTATCCGAATGTTTTCGCATACTGATCTCGCCCCCAAATTTTTTCATGGTCTCCAGCAAGGCCGTGTACTCTTCATGGGCTAATAGCCCTTCCGCTGGCCGCAACCCAATCCCATCATGGGAGGCGGTGAAATTAAAGTAGGCGCAGCCAATGGGAGCAGGCGGCATGCTCATCATCCAGGTTTTGAGGTGATCGGAGCGACCTTGGAGCAGTGCATTCAGCAACAACGGCGGCAGGCTGAAATTGTATATCATGTGCGCTTCATTGCGATTGCCGAAATAGCTCAGATTCTCCCGATTTGGGACGTTCGTTTCGGTAATCAGGGCGACGGTCGGATCGACCATCTGCAGAATTTCTCGGAATAGTCTAACGATGGCGTGGGTTTCCTGCAGGTGAATGCAGGAGGTGCCCACTCTTTTCCAAAGAAACCCAACCGCATCTAAACGGATATACCGAGCCCCTTCTTGAACATAAAGCAGGATGATTTTAATAAATTCCAGCAATACCTCTGGATTACTAAAATCGACATCAATTTGATCGGGACCAAAGGTGGCCCAAACATGTTTTTCACCCTGAACTGTATCTACTTTCACTAGCAGCGGTGTACTGCGAGGGCGAACAACATCAGACAAATTTAACGCTTCATCAACCTCGATAAAGTAATCGCATCCCGGTTTGAGCCCCTGCTTAAATTGTTTAAACCATTGACTCTGGCTCGATACATGGTTAACCACTAAATCCACCATCAGGTTGAATTGGCTCGAAATCCGCTGGATATCCCGCCAATCTCCGAGTTCAGGATCGACTTCAAGGTAGTCAATTACGGCGAATCCATCATCAGAACTATAGGGAAAAAAGGGGAGAATGTGAACGCCGGTAACCGTGTCCATCAAATATTGCTCAAGAAACCGATCCAGGGTCGCTAGAGGATGGGGATCTTTTTCACTACAAATACTATTTCCATAGGTGATTAGTAGGATATTGTCTTCACTCCACTTATCAAAATCCTCCTCACCCAATTCACTTAGATGCCGTTCAAGCAATGAGAACAATTTTTCCATTAAATCATCAGCCACCTCCGGTTCATAGACGCGGTTGAGTAGAGATTTAACTCGAGACGAAACACGTTCGTATTGCTTGTTCAAGATCATCATAATTGGCTAACTCAAGCTTCTTTCTAGCAAGTCAAAACAGGATAGATACTTAAAGCTTTTGACAGTGAAAAGAAATCCCGATAAGATATTAGGTAAAGGCCGCTTAAAGATCACCTCAAAGGCTTATTAGGAAATATTTATAAGTTGGCCAAAATAGGTAATTTATCAAGTAAATAAATTCATTAAAGTTTGACTGGATTAGCTAACTCTGCATCCATCCAAAAGGAAAGCGGCTTCCCCTAAAGAAACTCCTAATGATTGGGAGATTAAGGGAATTCAACTAAAGTTTCCAATTAATACCAGTAAACGAAATAATCATCTTATCTAAGCACTGATAATCTGGAATTTACCAATACTTAATGAAAATAGAGTAAAATATAAAATCTGTCCTAAAAGTATCAAAAGAAACATTTCAGTTAAGACATCATTACTGGAATCTAGTCTCGAAACAGAATATTGAGACTTGTATTTGTTTGAGAGAGATTCGGAACTAAGGGATAGATGAAATTTAATGGCTATTGGACTGCCCAAGGCGGCTGTATGGCTTGCTATTGCCATATATTAGCCTCACAAGCCTAAACATAAGATTCTTGCGTAAGTTGGGTTGAAGCCATGACACCCAACGTCAATACGGTTTCGATGGGTTACGCTTCGCTTTTCTGGAATGCCCTTGGGATATACACAGCCTACTGGATTGACATAGCTTAAATAAGTCATTAGCGTAGGCCGCCGTATAGCCCAATTTGTCTTGTACGCCTCGCCTTCTACTTAACCTATAAAGTAGGGCCTAACCTATAAAGTAGGACCTAACAACTACTGCATAACCAAGAAGCATATCAATATTTAAAGACATAAGCAGCAACAATCATCTGACGCTGGTCAACCATCAACCAACCCTCATCTCGGAAGTCCTTCAGCAACCGGGTCACTGTGACCCGAGTTGTGCCTATCGCAGTAGCTAATTGATGGTGAGTTAACCGCAGCATAATATGGACGCCGTCCGGCTCAACCTGTCCGAATTCCTTCGCAATCAAGATCAGCAAGTGACGTAGCCGATCAGCCACCAGTCGTTTACCGGCTAAAGATAACCAAGCTTCAGTCTGCTGCAGGCGTAGCGTTAGGTGACGGAATAGCCCCGCCATTAGGACTGGTGAAGACTCCACTTCCACCATAGACAACGATAACAAATCAACATCTGTCAGAGCAGTCGCCCAATAGGGATCTACCGTTGTTAAGGGGAGTCCCAGCGGCATAGAGGGGCCAAGCAAGCCTAAAAGCGTTTCGCTCCCATCTGGCTGAATCGTGTAGAGTTGTACAGCCCCTCGACAAATCACCCATAACTCCTCAGAGCGGAGCGGAATGGATTGCCCCGTACTAAAAGGAATGAGCGTGCGCTCCCGATAAAGCTGTTCTAGTAGCTCTCTAAACTCTCCACGAGGATGAGTTTGCTCCGCTAGGGTCGACAGATTTAAAGACACAAGTGCGATTCCAGAGAAACCATAGGATTGAGCTAACTGCAGAACAGTCCTTCCTGCTAAACCCAGAATCATCCTTTCTCTGCTTCATCCCTACTCGTCCAACCAAACTGTGAAGCAGTTCAATTTCAGAAGGGGGCAAAAAATCCTATCCCAGTGCGAAGAGCCGAAAGGGCGAACTGGCTCTACAGAGCTACTGCCATCATTACGGCTCATGACTAAGAGAAGTTAATCAAAAGGTTAAGATGTCGTCAAACTCTGATTAATTGGCATGTAATTCAATCCGGGCAAGTCCGGTGGAGTGAGAAGTCAGAATACGGAGGCCAGAATTCAGTACCTGACTGAATTCTGTCTCCTGACTCCTGTACTCCATCTCAGAGAAAAATTTCCGCTTTGAGTTGATGTCCATTAATTTGAATGGATTAGGTCTCTGACATCCGACACTTGCCCCGTCACCGCTGCAGAAACCACCATTGCCGGACTCATTAGCAAGGTTCGGCCAGAGGCGGATCCTTGACGACCTTTGAAATTTCGATTGGACGAAGAGGCGCTAAGTTGGCGGCCTTGCAACTTATCAGGATTCATCGCCAAACACATAGAGCAACCCGGCTGCCGCCACTCAAATCCTGCCGCCTGGAAAATTTTGTCGAGTCCCTCTTTCTCCGCTTGTTGTTTTACCCGTTCAGATCCGGGTACTACAAAGGCTTTGACGCTTTCGGCCACATGGTGGCCCTGGGCGAATTTGGCGGCTTCCCGCAGATCGCTTATGCGTCCGTTGGTGCAACTGCCGATAAAGCAAACATCCACTTTCGCTCCTTTTATCGGCTGGCCGGGCTCAAAGTCCATATAGCGATAGGCTTCTTCTGCGATGGGCCTTTCATCCGCCGTCAGGGAGTCTAAGGTGGGTATGGTTTCATCAACGCCAATTCCCTGACCTGGAGTAATTCCCCAAGTTATCGTCGGCGGAATGTCGTCAGCATCAAACACCACCACATCGTCATACTCTGCCTCTTTATCACTACGAAGGCTGTTCCACCAAGCGATTGCCTGCTCCCAATCAGCGCCTTTAGGGGCGAAGTCTTTTCCTTTTAGATAGGTGTAGGTAACTTGATCTGGATTGACGTAACCGCATCGCGCCCCCCCTTCAATCGACATATTGCAAAGGGTCATGCGCTCTTCCATCGACATCTGCTCAATGGTGGAGCCCGCATACTCATAGGCGTAACCCCCGCCTCCTTTGACGCCTAGTTTACGGATGACGTGAAGAATTACATCTTTCGCATAGACGCCCGGACGTAAACGGCCATTGACCTCGATCTTTCGGACTTTAAGCTTGGATAAGGCTAGGGTTTGAGATGCTAGGACGTCGCGCACCTGGCTGGTGCCGATGCCGAATGCGATCGCGCCAAATGCGCCATGGGTAGAGGTGTGGCTGTCGCCACAGGCGATGGTCATCCCTGGCTGAGTCAATCCCTGTTCTGGCGCTATCACATGAACAATGCCTTGACTGCCAGACCCGACATTGTAAAAGCGAATGCCATATTCCTCGACATTCTTCTCCAAGGTCGCCATCATTTCCTCCGCCAAGGAGTCTGCAAACGGGCGAGCTTGGTCTTCAGTCGGCACAATGTGATCCACCGTCGCCACCGTGCGCTCTGGAAACATCACCCTTAGCCCTCGCTCCTTCAGCATAGCGAACGCTTGGGGGCTGGTCACCTCGTGAATTAGATGTAAACCGATGAATAACTGGGTTTGACCTGAAGCGAGGAGGTCAACGGTGTGCAAATCCCAAACTTTATCAAACAGCGTGCCTTTGCTCATAGGGGGTCGCCAAGCGGACTCGAATCGTACATGTGCAGTGTACTATCTTATCCCAAAGCCCCAGCAATTGTGGGAACTCCTTTGTCAAGACACCGTCAAAGCTGCCTATTTAGCGTATCGGTTCGCCAATAAGCTCCCCGTCAAGTCCCATCAGTCAGCAAATTAGAGTGACAATCCAGAACTGCGCCTGCCCGAATTAATTGGATGATTACTTGGCGGCCTAAACAACCGGCTCCACTCATCACCAATATGCATTTATCTTTGAAATCCTTCAATGTTATCTCTACTAAATTAAAAATATTTTATTAAAGTTTTAACGACTCCCTAAAAGTAGGACAAACTCCGCTCGATTAGGGTAAGCCCTCAAAGCCTTTAAGTCCATCTTTGCTTTCTCAGAAGTTGCTTGAGCGCAAGCCAGACAAAGGGAGGAATGGTTTTACGGTAACGGCCCCAAAGTCTTTGAGGCTCTTGGATTAACCGATACAACCATTCAAGTCCTGCTCTTCGCACAAGCAGTGGGGCGCGCCTTTGAATTCCAGCGTAGACCGGAAAGGCCCCTCCCAAGCCAATCATCACCGCCTGAATCTTGTTCTTGTGTTCAGCCATCCAACGCTCTTGTTTCGGGCACCCTAAACAGACCATCAACAAGCCGGCGCCGCTCTGGTTAATCTTTGCGATCAGAGCCTTATCCTCTGAAGGGGTCAGCGGTCGAAAAGGCAAGGGTTCCATACCTGCAATCTGGAGATTGGGAAAATCACTCTTAAGCCCAAGCCGCATGCGTTCGAGTGTCTCTGTGGTAGAACCGACGAAGAAAATGCTGCAATCTTGAGAAGATGCGGCTTGACACAATGTCAACAAGATATCCATACCCGCGACTCGGTCTTGGGTCCGAGCGCCTAAAAGATTCATCATCCAAACCAATGGCATGCCATCTGGGGTAACTAAATCAGCGCTTTTGAGGACAGCGCCTAGATCCTCATGCCAAGTCGCTTCCATCAACATGTGGACATTAGCCACACAAACAACCTTGCTGAGGTTTTGGTTAGCCCAATGTAGCATTAGCTCAATTTGCTCATGAAATGGTAGAGCGGTCAGCGGGGAGTCTATGACATTAATCGTCGGCGGATTCTCAATCGGCTCATTAGGGGGCGAAACAATCGCCACAGAGTCAGTCACATTAAATTTAGATAGACTCATTCGTAAAGTTCCAATCATCTCAAAGACTTTCCCTCACTTATCGAACCCAATAACCTTTCCAACCCTTGCCTGATATCTAGAGTGAATCTAGAACTGGGAAGCCGCCTCAAAGATGAGCACTTACAGTCATCCACTAAAGCCAGATAATTTCCAGAATTAAGCCAATGACTAGGTGTAAAACTCTGCCATTTGCAGATCGACAAATTTCAATCCGCTATGGATGTATATAGTCTGGAAAACCTGGCGGACAAGAATGATGAATTCATTTATCTAATGAATCCATCATTTTCTCATCTGGATTCTGAATTGTGGATATATTGTCAGGTTGAATCTAACACCCTAAAATCATCTTCACCGTTGTACTGGGTAAAGATTTCAAACCTTTCCAAATTCGATAGAGAGAAATGTGTAAATTGGATATTGTGGGATGTGTGAAAAAGAAATCATAAAAAATAAATCCCTATATCCTTTGCCGGAACAGTTGAATTGCTCAACCCAAAGCTATAAACCGATAGCTAAGCTTCAGAAAAAATAATCTGGGATTAGACACTCTAGGATGGGATATTCACACAGAGTGTTTATAAAGACATACACCCTTTGGGAAAAAGGCTTCACATTTTGTGGGGGAATAAAAATAAAGTTTCTTGAAAAAGAAACCTAGGTTTATGCCCCAATGCAATACATTCGAAATATACCAGAATTATAGCCTTTCCCGAAAAGTCAGAACTAAGGTGTTTGCATCTTCACTAAAGAAAGCAAACACCTTTAAATTTTCTTATAGGAGAAACTTTCACAGTAATCATGGTTTTAGAGGCGACCTCTAAATAAGCAACGAACTTGACGACGTCCACCGGATTGCCCTGGCAACTAACAAGCCTGCTCTACTTTCTGGCTGTCTCCAAAATCTCTTCGAATAACGCAATATAACGTTGGGCTTGTAGCTCCAAGGCAAAGACGCGCTCGGCTTTTTCCCGGGCTTGAACTGTCAACGCTTTGTGACGGTCCTTATCCTCCAGCACCCATGCAATACCCCGTGCTAAATCTTCAATCTCATAGGGCTGCACCAAATATCCAGTCTGTTGATGGTCAACAATATCCTTCAACCCAGTTGCATTAAAGGCGACAACAGGAGTCGCGCAGGCTAGGGCTTCGGAAGCAGTTTGACCAAAGGACTCTTGGAGGGAAGGCACAATCATGACATCGGCGGCGGAGTACACCAGCGCTAAAGCCAAGTCATCTTGAAAAGATCCCAGGTAGTGAGTCTTAAATCCAAGGTCGATTGGATTTTCTGGTTCAGAGGCGCCAAACACGGCTAATTCAATATTCTCCCCCCATCCTGACTGACTGAGTTTCTGGAGGGCTGGCATCAGAAGGTGAAAGCCTTTGCGCTTGTCTGAGGTGGCCGATAGGGCGCCAAACAAAATAATTTGTTTATCTTGCGGTAATTTGAGAAGACTCCGAGCGACTTTGGGATCGACGGGACGATACCGCTCCGTATCTAAACAAAATGGAATCACCTCAACCCGGCGATCCCTAAATAGAGAGCTGGCGCGGACGCAATCGGCCATCCATGAACTGGGGGTGACAATGGTCAAATTTAAGTTCTTCCAGGCGTTATACTTACGTTGCCAAATAGAACGGGAGAGGTCCCTGTCTTTGTTGCTGTTGAGCTGGGGACAGCGACCACAGGAATCCTTATAGCGATCGCAGGCTTCGTTGTAGTGGCACCCTCCAGTAAAGGCCCACATATCTTGCAATGTCCAAAACAGAGGTTTATTAAGCTTCGCCAACGTTTCGATTTTTAAAAACCCGTTACAGACCCAGTGCATGTTGACAATATCTGGGTCAATATCAGCAACTTTACGCGCGATCGCATCTGGGAACCACTGGGAAGAAAACAATTTTCGTTCTCGATTGGGATATCGCCGCATTGGCAGATTATTCATCTGCGGTCCCAACTTAGTCAGGATCGACTTTTCAGCAATAACGCTTTTATGGCCGCTGAACCGCGCCCGCACCAACATTTGAGAGGAAACGCCGACGGTCTGTAAGCCCTGATGAAGGCGGTATGCCGCCCGAGCAGCGCCGCCCTCGATATCCGAGGTGCTAAGAATTAAAGTTTTCATCTGGACAACCTTTCCTGTAAAGCACTTTTATCAAGCGCCTGTTCTAGAAAATTCCTATAAGCTGCATGAGGATTCTCTCAAACAGCGTAGAAACTACATAGCATTTTTCAAGCATTTTCCATTTGCATTGAACACATCCCGTCCTCTAATTTGCCAGGATGTGTTCAATCAAAGTGGAAATTGCAATAGATTAACGATGTTCTCCAATCGCTAACTAGCAACAAGACGAGATTCTTCCGCCGTCACGATTTCCTGGAAAATTTCTTTGAGACTGCGGGTAATTCCCCATCCGGGGAAATGAGATTTCATCTTGCGCAGATCAGAAATGTAGCAGATGTGATCGCCAATCCGATTACTATCAACGTATTCCCAATTCACCTTCTTGCCCGTTAGTTCTTCAACCAAATCAAAGGCTTCAAGAATAGAAACACTATTGTCGCGACCACCCCCCAAATTATAGACTTCGCCAGCTCTAGGGTTTTGTCGAAACGCTTCAAAGGCTTGGATAACATCGTAGCTATGAATGTTATCCCGCACTTGCTTGCCCTTATAGCCAAAGACCCGATAGGTTTTACCCGTTATCGCAACTTTAACTAAATAAGAAAGGAATCCATGGAGTTCCACCCCTGAATGGGAAGGGCCTGTGAGACAGCCTCCTCGGAAAACGCCCACCTTCATATCAAAGTAGCGGCCGTATTCTTGCGCCGCCACATCGGCGGCGGTTTTAGACGCCCCAAAGAGTGAATGCAGACATTGATCGATCCGACAATCCTCAGCGACGCCATTAAAATCCTCTGGGCGGGCATAGTCATAGCG
>JASJDH010000295.1 GCA_030065175.1 Leptolyngbyaceae cyanobacterium MO_188.B28
CATCCCGTCGTTTCAGAGCAAAGAATGGTGCAGCAGTCCGCCTCAAGATTGGTGGAAGACAACCGTAGACCGGTCAAATCTCCCAGCACTTCACCCCAATCAGCAGTTGGGATAGCCGCTAACTCAGCTTCAACTTCCCGACCGTTGGAACCCGTGAAGTAAACCTTCCTGATGTCATAATCGCCGCCTTCTTCGGTGTAGGCTTTAGGCCGCCATTCCAGACGGCTGGCCATCCACCCCAAAAACATTAACGCTTGTGCAGCGTTACCCTTCTCATAGTCAATGCTGACTCGATCGATTTCCGTCAGCGCCGCCCGCCGTTCCGGCGGATCAAACGCCGCCGCCGTCAACTCTTGCCAAGGAGAGAGACGATGCCAATTGAGATCGGCGATATTGCTTCCCGCCTCAATCAAATCCTGCATCTTCAACAGTTCTGCCTCAGCATCACTGAAAAAGCTGGAATCTACAATCAGGCAATTACTATCACTGGATAGCGTCTGGAAGAGGGGCTGTTCGGGATTGGGGGTGGCCTTCCACCAAACAAACTTGGGCAGATCCGGGATCACCAACGAAGCAACCACATCCCGCATTCGGTCCAGAGCTTCCTTGGTTCCTCGCAACGTAATATATTCACAGCAAATTAAATTGCTGCCGCTCATTTTCTGCACAGGGCAGTAGGCCGAAACTTGGGCGACCACGCCCTTATCTTCTCCAAGAATGGGACTCAGGGTAATCACCCGGCAGGGATTTTGGGCTGAAATCGCTTCCCATAACCCCGTTCCTCGCAGGTCAGGGTTGGAAATTTCACGCTTCGCTAGCGGCAATTTGTCATACTCTCGCCGTAGAGAATCCAGAGTGTCAGGGTCTACACGACCCGTCACTCTTAAGCCGTAGGTCGTTTGGGCGGCGCGAACCGCATCCTTGGTTTTGGGGCCATGGACGCCATCAATAGCACCGTTGTAGAATCCTAAGGCAGCCAACAGCTGTTGAAATTCCTCGGGTTCATAAACCACCATGCTGAATGTAGAGGCTCTGGTGGCCACAGGCGAAGACTTACCGCCATCCGGACTATGCCAGATATCGCGAAGCTCCGCCTCGATCTCATCTAAGGAGATATCTTTGGGTTTCTTGAGAGCAACGATAGGGGTAGTAGTCATAGATCAAAGGGAGTAGGGGAATAGAATGTAGAGCTTAGGAATGAGGAATTGACTCGCAGCTATTAGCAAATTGAAGACATTAGCAAGTCAGGTTGTCTGAAATAACAGGTCGTCTAAGATAATTAGACTCTAGCTCAAGGTTATGAGTTTGACCTTAGAAGCAGTGAAGACCGCAATTATTAAGCCTTCATTGCTAATAGCTTGTCAGACACGCCCAAGAGAACTGGACAGCAATTCGCTACAATCTTCTCCATCGACGACCATCTCGGTTCAACAGCAACTCAGCTTCAACTGGTCCCCAGGT
The DNA here is from genome assembly GCA_030065175.1 of Leptolyngbyaceae cyanobacterium MO_188.B28. Lineage (GTDB taxonomy): Bacteria > Cyanobacteriota > Cyanobacteriia > Phormidesmidales > Phormidesmidaceae > JAKSDM01. The sequence continues at coordinate 1,462 of JASJDH010000295.1, forward strand.
GCCTGCCTCATACAGAGGAATCGTTTCTGGCGGAGCCGGTGGATCCCAAGCTTCGAGAAGGGGGGTAACCACCCGCCAAGACGCCTCCACTTCATCGCCCCGGGTAAATAGGGTTTGATCCCCTAACATACAATCCACCAGGAGTCGACTGTAAGCATCCGTGCTGGGTTTGCCAAAAGCAGCGTCATAGCGGAAATCCATGTCCACTGTGCGAGTTCGCAGAGAGCTTCCGGGAGTTTTCACCTCAAACCGCATTGAGATCCCTTCATCGGGTTGAATTCTCAAGGCAAGCACATTCCGGTTCACTTGCTTAGAGGCGGACTGGAACATCAAATAAGGCACTTCCCGGAAGTGAATTGAGATCTCGGAAACCTTCTTAGGCATCCGTTTACCGGTCCGGAGATAGAAGGGGACGCCCTTCCAACGCCAGTTGTCGATATAGAGTTTGAGGGCGGCAAAGGTATGGGTGGTCGAGACAGGACTCGCACCTTCTTCTTCTCGATAGCCCGGAACCGATTTGCCTTTCATCCAGCCAGAGGAGTATTGTCCGCGAATTGCCGATCGCTCTAATCGCTCCAGGTCAGCCAGGTGAGTCGCTTGCACCACCTTAACCTTCTCATTGCGGATACTATCTGCATCGAGGGAATTAGGCGGCTCCATCGCAGTCAGGCAAAACAGCTGCATGAGATGGTTTTGCAACATGTCCCGCAGGGCGCCTGAGGTTTCATAATAGCCTGCCCGTCCTTCCAAACCGACGGTCTCAGCCACCGTAATTTGGACGTGGTCGACAAACTGACGATTCCACAGCGGTTCAAAGATCGCGTTGGCGAACCGAAACACCAATAGGTTCTGAACGGTTTCTTTGCCCAAGTAGTGGTCGATGCGATAAATCTGCTCTTCCGAACAAACCTTCTGCACAACATTGTTCAACACCTGAGCAGAAGCCAGATCTTTACCAAAGGGCTTCTCGATCACCAGACGGTGTTTGCTGGGATTAGCCAGCATTCCAGCAGCGCCCAATTGCTGAGCCGCTTCCCCAAAAAACCGAGGCGCTACCGACAGATAAAACACCCGATTGCCCAAGGTGCCGCGTTGCTCGTCTAATTCTCCCAGAAATGCTTTTAGTTTCTGGTAGCTTTCAGGTTTATCGATATCGCCGGAGCAATAATACAACCCCTTAGCGAAATCGTTCCATACCGCCTCATTACCAATACCGCCGCCAAATTCCTCCACACCTTCTTTCATATGGTCACGAAAGTAATCGTGACTCCAATCACGGCGCGAGACTCCGACAATGGTCAATTCTGGGGGTAGCCGACGCTCCCGCTTCATTTGATAAATCGCAGGAACCAACTTGCGTTGAGTCAGGTCGCCCGAGGCGCCAAAGATAACCAGTATCTGGGGTTCTGGAATGCGAGCTTGTTGGAGCCCTACCCGCAAGGGATTTTCGAGGAGAGAAATCATAGGCTTTGGAGAATACAGATTGGGAGTAAAGATAAAAAATCATCAGGATACAAGGATGAAGGGTAAATGCGACATTCTCGCCTTCATCCTTTTTTCCCTTCACGAAGTTACGCGAGTGTCAGGCCTTGGAGAGTCATCTACAGTCTTGCTTAAACCAAATACAACGAGCTAGCGTCAGGTCCTAATTAACGCTGAGTAGCCGCGAGGACTTCTTGTTCCCGAATTCTTTCTTTGATGAAAGATTCTACAAGCGCCACATCCTCTGGACTGCCGATAATTAAAGGAGTCCGAGCATGTAGACGATCGGGCTTCACATCCAGAATGTTTTGAAGTCCCGTGCTGGCTCTGCCGCCCGCCTGTTCCATCAAAAACGCCAGGGGAGCGGATTCATAGATCAGTCGCAATTTGCCATTGGGGTTTTTGAGCGTGCCCGGATAAAGGAAGACGCCTCCTTGCATCAAAATTCGGTGAAAATCACCCACTAAGGCGCCGCTATAACGAGCAGAATAACCTTCATGGCGATGAACGTAACGAATATAGTCACGAACAGAATCTTCCCACTGCCAGAAGTTCCCCTCATTAACACTATAATTTGGCCCATGACTGGGAGCCTGGATATTTTCGTTGGCCAGAATAAACTCCCCTAAGCTGGCGTCCAACGTAAAGGAGTGAACTCCACGACCGATGGAGTACACAAGCACCGTACTTGGGCCGTATAGGATATATCCCGCTGCAATTTGATCGCGACCGCTGGAGAGTAGATCTGAAGCCGTTTGATCAATGTCATCTCCCTGCTGCTGCCGAATTGCGAAAATTGAGCCCACATTCAGGTTGATATCCACATTGGACGAGCCGTCTATCGGATCGTAGAGCAGTGTATAACGCCCAATGGGGCAGTTTTCAGGGATGTAATAAGGCTCGTCCATTTCCTCAGAAGCGAGGCGACACACCAATCCACTCTGCTTGAAAACTGAGATGAAAACATCGTTAGCAAAGACATCCATCTTCTTAACGGCTTCGCCCTGCACATTCGTGCGTCCTGTGAAGCCCAAAGCATCTTCGACTAAATCCGCATGAATTAAGCGCCGAGCAATAATCTTGCCGGCAAGGGCGATCCGATTCATGATCGCGCTCAAATCCTGGGCTTCGGGGCCAAAGCTTTGGAGCTGCTGTAGGACATGGCGGGATAGGGTAGTGCAGTCTCTATCCAAAGCCGCTTCCTGGGTTGGTTGATAGTGTTCAACCATAGAGTCTTCCTCCCGGGTAGACAGGTGTGATATCCAGGTGCAGGCGTCTGCTTGATGCCTAATGTTGCGAACTGGTTAGGTCAGCATAAGCTATCACTCTGCCACCTTCACTCCCATATTAGAAAGGCATTCCCGGAAGCGAGACCAACCTTTAGATCAACTACAGAAATTAGCCGTCTGCATTGTCTCATTTTGTACTCAAGATAACGTTCAATCTAACTGGACCTTTAGCCCTGAAGTCGTCAGAGAATAAGGATTCAAGATAAAGTGGAAACGAAAAGGATTCAACTATCGCCCCCTCCCTATCGCCCCCTGTTTCTTCGCATCCGCTTAAGCGGCTATTTTCCCATCTTGTATCCCCTCCGCTAGATTGAGTCATCTGGTGACGACTATCCATTGAGGGGCACATTATCGTATCGAAGACAAAGCGTATTGTCTGCAATAGAATGCGCCGAAGTTGGGAAATGCCTAGATTGACACCGAAATAAATGGATGAACAATGGTTGCAAACCGGGTTAAGCTCCTTAACTATTCCCTCACCAAAGAAATCTACGTAGGGTTGAATACGGTAGTTTATCGAGGAATTCGTAATTTAGACCAGCAACCTGTCATTCTCAAAATACTGCACAATGACTATCCCCATCTCAACGAACTCGTCCAATTTCGTAATCAATATGCGATCGCTCAAACCCTGAACCTATCAGGAGTCGTCAAGCCCTACAGCCTGGAGAACTACCGCAATGGCTATGTGCTTGTCATGGAGGATTTTGGCGGCGTTTCCCTGACAACATATATGAACAGCCTGGCGGAGAAGTCAGGAGTCAGGAGTCAGGAGTCAGGAGTCAGGAGTCAGGAGTCAGAAGTCAGGAGTCGGGAGTCAGGAGTCAGGAGTCGGGAGTTAGGAATCAACCAATCCAAAATCCAAAATCCAAAGTCCAAAATCCAAAGTCCGCCTTCCCCCCTTCCCCTAAATGAGTTTTTCCCGATTGCGATCCAAACTGCCGATATCCTCAACGGCCTTTATCGTCATCGGGTAATTCACAAAGACTTCAAACCTGCGAACCTCCTGATTCATCCTGAAACCAAGCAGATCAAGCTGATTGACTTTAGCATCGCGTCCCTCTTGCCCAGGGAAACTCAAGAAATCCAAAATCCTAGCGGCTTGGAAGGAACTCTGGCTTACATATCTCCGGAACAAACCGGGCGGATGAATCGAGGCATTGACTACCGCACTGACTTCTACTCGCTGGGAGTGACTTTTTACGAATTACTCACCGGCCAGGTTCCCTTCCTATCCAATGACCCGATGGAGCTGGTGCATAGCCATATCGCTATACAGCCGGTCCCTGTCCATAGCCTCAATCCCAACATCCCCGCCAGTCTCTCTGATATCGTTGAAAAATTAATGGCCAAGAATGCTGAAGATCGGTATCAGACTGCCCTGGGTTTGAAGCATGACTTGGAGACTTGTCTCCGTCAATGGCGAGGAACTGGAGCGATCGCACCGTTTGAGTTAGGCCAAAAGGATATCTCCAACTACTTTTCGATCTCTGAAAAGCTCTATGGCCGGGAGCAAGAAGTATCAGCCTTACTGTCGGCGTTTGAGCGAGTCAGCGAACAGGCCAGTGGAGAAAATTGTGAACTGTTTCTGGTGGCGGGTTCATCGGGCGTTGGCAAAACCGCAGTCGTGAATGAAATCCACAAACCCATCGTGCGGCAGCGCGGTTATTTCATCAAAGGTAAATTTGACCAATTCCGACGAAATATCCCCTTCTTGGCTATTGTGCAGGCGTTTCAGGATTTGATGGGGCAGCTGCTGACGGAAAACAAAGCGCAAGTTGAACATTGGAAAACGGAAATTCTGGAAGCATTAGGGGAAAACGGTCAAGTCATTATCGATGTGATTCCCGAAGTAGAATTACTGATTGGGGAGCAGCCAGCGGTTGCTGAACTTGAGCCCAGCGCCTCACAAAACCGATTTTCTTTATTGTTCCAAAAATTTATACGGGTATTTCCCAGGGCTGCCCATCCCTTGGTCCTGTTCTTAGATGACCTGCAATGGGCGGACTCAGCCTCCCTCCAGGTGCTTCAAGCGTTAATGGCTGAAACGGAAACCCATCACCTGTTGGTAATTGGGGCCTATCGAGACAATGAAGTCAGCCCTGTTCATCCCTTAATGCAGACGCTAGAGCACATTGGAAATAGCAAAGTAAGCGTCAATACAATCACCCTGGAGCCTTTAAACCAGACTGATCTGAATGGGCTTATTTCCGATACCCTCAATTGTTCAGCAGCGGCGGCTAATCCCCTAACTCAACTGGTCATCGCCAAAACTAAAGGGAATCCTTTTTTTAGCAATCAATTCCTAAAAACACTGCATGCAGAGGGACACATTAGGTTTGACTTTGATTCAGGGCGTTGGCAGTGGGATGTCGCCCAAATCAGAACCCTATCCCTTACGGATGATGTGGTCGAATTTGTGGCGAATCAATTAAAAAAGTTGCCAGAAACAACTCAGCAGGTTTTATCCCTGGCAGCTTGCATTGGCAACCAATTTGACTTGAGAAGCCTGGCCCTCGCCAATAGCAAGACTAAAGCAGAAACGACGGCCGATCTTTGGCAGGCGTTGCAAGCGGAGGTGATTTTATTGGGGAATGAAGTTTACAAGGCGAACCAGGATGACAATTCCGCCCTGAGACTTTCTGATCCCGACGCGATCGCAAATCATCCCAACGAATGGCTATTAGCCTCTGACTCCCTGACCTATAAGTTTCTCCACGACCGAGTACAGCAAGCCGCCTATTCTCTGATTCCTCAAGACCAGAAGCCCTCTACTCATCTCAGCATCGGGCGCCTCCTCCTCCATTGCACTCCCCCAGAAGAACGAGAGGAGCGGATATTTGAATTGGTCAATCAGTTGAACCATGGGGTTGACCTCATCACCTATCGACAAGATCGGCAAGAATTGGCGCAGTTAAATCTGCTGGCGGGACAAAAGGCAAAAGCCGCCACTGCAAACGCAGCGGCGCTTGACTATCTCCAAGTAGGCTTAGGACTTCTAGTCGATGATTGCTGGCGTCAGCAATATAAACTGGCCCTAGCATTACATGAGGAAGCCACAGAGGCGGCATACCTAAACGGCGACTTTGATCGGATGGAGCAATGGGCCCAAACAGTGCTCCATCAAGCAAACAGCCCACTTGAACGGGTCAGAGTTTATGAAATTAGAATTCAGGCCTACACCTCACAAAATAAGCTTTTAGATGCGATCGCCATTGCCCGAGAAGCTTTAATGCTGTTTGGCATGGAGCTGCCAGAGAATCCAAGTCAATCTGATATTCAGCGAGCTTTCCAGGAAACGGCTAAACAAGTTGCGGGGAAAACCATTGACGATTTAATGAATCTGCCTTTAATGACGGCAACGGATCAATTGGCGATCATGCGCATCGTATTGAGCATGATTCCTGCGACTTTTATCGCCACTCCTAATCTGTGTCCACTGATTATTTTGTCCCAGGTTAATGCGTCAGCTCGGTATGGCAACAGCCCTGAATCTGCTTTTTTTTACGCCAGTTATGGCTTCCTTTTGAATGGTGTCTTACAAGACATAGAAACAGCCAGTCGGTTCGGCAGATTGGCTTTAAAATTAATCCAAAAAATTAATTTCCAGGGAATCAAAGCCAGAACCTATTACGTTTTAGGGGCATTCATTATTCACGGAAAGTCTCATATTCGAGAAACTTTACCCCTCCTAATAAGGGGCTATCAAACTGGGCTAGAGACTGGGAATCTAGAATTTGTTGGGTATTGTGTAAAGGAAATCTGTCAGTATTCCTATTTAATGGGTCAAGAATTAATTGGCTTAGAGAAAGAAATTAGAGCCTACAGTGATATTCTATCAAACCTTCATCAGTTAACTTCATTAAACTATTGTAGAATCTGCTGGCAAGCCACCTTGAACTTAATCGGAAGTGTGGACAATCCCTGCATATTGGTTGGCGACGCTTACGATGAAGAACAATCTTTAACACAGTTAATTGAAGCCAATGACCTAAATGGACTCCACTACTTCTACCTACATAAACTAATACTTTGCTACTTCTTTAGAGAGTTTCCCCAAGCAATGGAAAATGCCGCTAAAGTAGAACAATACTTGGCGGGCGGCACGGGATTTCTTACAGTCCCTGTATTTTACTTTTATGATTCATTGACAGTTTTAGAAGTATGTTCTAGCGCAGAAACCGTCCCTAATCACTTGCTCACACGGGTGGAGACAAACCAAGCCAAAATGCAGCATTGGGCGCATCATGCCCCAATGAACTTTTTGCATAAATTTCATTTAATAGAAGCAGAGCAATATCGAGTTCGGGGTCAGAATCTGGAAGCGATGGCTTGCTACGACCGGGCTATTACTCTGGCCAAAGAAAATGGATATCTCAACGAAGAAGCTCTATCCTGCGAACTCGCAGCCAGATTCTATTTAGAATGGGATAAGCAGAAAATAGCCAGCGTCTATCTAACGGATGCTTATTATTGTTATGCTCGCTGGGGAGCGACAGCAAAAGTTAAAGACCTAGAAAACCACTATCCTCAGTTACTTGCTTCAGTCATCAGTCAAGAAAAATCCTACTCTAAACTCGGTTTTTCGGCTTCTTCAACCCTCCCCTCAGTGAAGAGAACAACCGGCATTAATATATCAAAGACTTTAGATATTGAAAGTGTATTAAAGGCTTCCCACAGCCTCTCTGGAGAGGTAAAACTCGAGAAGCTACTCACAACCTTGATGCAAGTAGTGATCGAAAATGCGGGGGCCGAAAAGTGCATAATTATTTTGCCTAATGACAACAATTGGATAATTGTCGCTCAAGGACTCAGTACAGACAGAGAAGCCACTACCTTAATCCAGTCAGTTCCATTGGAGTCCAGCAAAGCCATTCCTCAATCGGTAGTCAATTATGTTTTGCGAACTTCATCCCCACTCATCATTGATGATGCTCAGACCGAAACCAACTTTTTGAACGATCCTTATGTAATCAAACAACAACCAAAGAGTATTTTATGCATGCCCATTCTCAATCAAGGCAAAATGCTCGGCATCTTATATTTGGAAAATAATATAACTTATCGGGCATTTACCCATCATCGCCTTGAAGTTTTGAGGCTCCTAACTACCCAAGCGGCCATCTCTCTAAAAAATGCTGCGCTCTATAACACACTAGAGACAAAAATTCGTCAGAGAACACAAGAATTGCATGAGAAGAATCTTCATCTTTCCAATACCTTAGAGGAACTTAAAAAGACTCAAATCCAGTTAATTCAAACTGAAAAGATGTCTTCTTTGGGGCAAATGGTAGCAGGCGTCGCGCATGAAATCAATAATCCGATTAATTTTATCTACGCCAACCTAGATCATGCCAGAAATTATGTGGCAGATTTACTTGACTTGTTAACGGTTTATCAACAGGAATATCCTCATTCGAATCCACAGATTGAGAAAAAAACTGATGAGATTGACTTAGATTTCTTGATGGAAGATTTACCGAAGATCTTCTCTTCGATGGAGGTTGGGGGTGAACGCATCCGAAATATTGTCCTGGGATTGCGTAATTTCTCACGGCTTGACGAAGCACAGATGAAACCGGTTGATATTCATGAAGGAATCGATAGCACCCTGATGATTCTTCATCACCGATTTAGAGAGTATGAAGTCTATTCCCCGATTGAAATCATCAAAGAATATGGACATCTGCCCCTCATTAGCTGCTATGCCAACCAGCTTAATCAGGTGATCATGAATATTCTCAATAACGCGATTGATGCGTTATTGGAGGAAGTGATTGACCAGGAAAAGGGGGAGGGAAATCATGCCAAAAACTCCCGACTCTCCAACCCCTATATCCGAATTAGGACTGAGCTTGCCGATGAAAATACAGCAAGAATCCGGATTTCTGATAATGGTCCTGGTATGACTCAAGAAACACGGTCGAAAATCTTCGACCCCTTCTTTACAACCAAACCTGTGGGAAGTGGTACGGGGTTGGGATTAGCCATTAGTTATCAGATTGTGGTGAATAAACACAAAGGACAATTAATTTGTCATTCCTCTCTAGGAGAAGGAACAGAATTTATCCTTGAGATACCAATCGGAGAAAGTCAAGATTAGCCTACTATCTACAAATTCCTTCAAGTATGCTAACCGGACTAGTCGTTGGCTTCACCTGAGTCAACTGGAAACCAGCAGCCTGGAAAAGTTGCTCATACTCGGTTTTGGTACGCTCCCTCCCCCCAGAAAATATCGTCATCATTGTAATATCTAACAATTTGCCAAAGTGGGGAGCATCACCCGGCGGAATCAACATCTCAACCACGAGCAACTTGCCATTTTCTGCAATCGCTCGGCGAATATTTCTAAGCATTTTTAGACAATCCTGGTCACTCCAATCATGAAGAATATGCGACAGGATATAGGCATCCCCTCCAGAGGGAAGAGCCTCGAAAAAGCTGCCGCCTACAACCTCACAGCGTTCCGTGACGCCTTCTCTCGCCAATAGATCTTCAGCCCCTGCAACCACACTGGGTAAATCAAAGAGAACGCCTTGCAATTGAGGATTCGCAGCCAGAATAGAGGCGATCAGCGCGCCATGACCGCCAGCAATATCCACAATTTGATTGATTCCAGAAAAATCGTAGGCATCCAGTACAGCTGTGTGAATGCTTCTAGACCAACCGGTCATGGCATCGTCAAAGATTGCCCCTGAGCTTGGATTTTGTGTTAGATATTCAAAGGTGTCGTCAACTTGGTAAAGTTGCTGCATTGCAGGTTGGCCTGTTTTGACGATGTTCAGAATGTTTCCAAAACAGTTCCATTGCCATTCATCGCTAATCGTTTTCGAAAGAGCTTGCAAAGAACCCGGAACATCCTTACGAAGATATTGAGCCATCTCGGTTAATGCAAATTTTTGT
>JASJDH010000296.1 GCA_030065175.1 Leptolyngbyaceae cyanobacterium MO_188.B28
TAGCAGATAAAGGGGGACAATTCTAGAGACTGATTGAGACACCCCCGGCAAGGACATCCGCCTTTGAGGCGGTCACATTCATTAAGCCACCGGCTTTGCCGGGGGTGTCTGACTCCATTGCCCCCTAAACCCCAGCAACGAATTTACGTTGTTTCAGGGTTTCTATTTTCCTTATTGCACGTCGTGACAGCAACCCTTCAATTACCCCAACCTGTGTTTCATCGCCCAGTTTGAAAACATCAGCTCCGTGACCGCCAATTAAGATATCAACCTCTCTTCGCCCCATTAGCATATCGCCGAACTCAATACCCAGAATCACATCCCGGCCACGGCCCCTATTGTCTTTCCCTTGCTGATCTAGCGGCCATTGATCGCCCCCTTCAAACGCCTCAATGGGGGTTTCTAATTTAGTGGCGACGATACTGAGCATGCCGTCGTCATTGAATTGGAATTCGTCATCCGGGTAATACTGTTTTTCGTTGTTAAATGTGTTGGTGCGACTGCCGTAGTAATAGGTTGTGTTCCAATCATTGAGATCTTCAGGACTTTCAAAGGTATTCTCAAAGGTGACCTCGAAGTTCTTGTTCTGGGTGAATTTCTTAGACATTTAGGGTTCTCTTGGAAATATCCTTGACCTGATCCCGTCACAGCAGTGTAACTAGTGTCTGTTTATACTAAAATATGTAAACTCACTCTTTTCTAGTGTGAGTAATTAATGCTGGCTACGATGAGTTGATTGGGCGCCGTTAAATGGCCTACATGCTTTGAATGTGTGTGGCCTCTTTGTCCGACTCTTTCATTGAACACTGTCCGCAAAGGACCCAGCACGAGTGTATCCACCCTTTTTGAAAGGGTGTAGAACTACTGGCGCGACTGGTTTTTATGTAAAAAATATAGCTGTCTTAATCTCTGTCTAGGAGAGACCACAGAAGTTAGGCGAGTTTCCCACTCTCTCAGGACGAAACTTGCTGCGTAGATTCTGGGAAAAATGCGCCAAATAGGGTGGGCCAAGGGGAATCTCTTCATGGAAGATTCATAAACCTCGTCCAACCTGAAATACCATGTATATGGATGATGGGGCTGAGCGTCTTGAGGGTTGTCAGTTTTTGGGATACTCGACCGTAAGATTAGTCCGCCTCCGTCCTAGTCGTCCCCAGTACATTAGTAAAGTTGAAATTCGCTGCTTGACCTACTGGCTCTCCATGATTAGCGCAGAACAAGAGTGCGCTGGTGACTCCAAACTCAGAAATGGTCTAGCTGCAACTGTTTCCCCCCGTTGTCCCTTTAGTAATCTCCGCAGAACCCATGCGTATTAATTGGCGTATCAATACACTGCTATTATCACTGCTTGGCGACTGGCGACTAAATGAGGTTTGTACTTATTTTTAGTATAAATATTCTGCGTATTTCTGTTTTTCACTCAGTACTATCACTGCTGTCGACGCACTTAAATTCCGGAACTGTTGCTAGGAATGGGCCTCGCCTCCCTGTCCGTCCAACAGCAAGTGTTGACTGCTGGTCTATGTATCACGGCGATTAAGCCTCGCCAGGGTTGCCGTTGGCTCAACTTGGCGGTCTCATCAGATTCTCAGATCAGGCGATCTCCATCGACCCAAAATATACGGCTCTATATTGAGTCGTCTCTCTTTCGCCTGTATTCAAATTGACTCAGTCGATCTACAGATTGATTCGACACTTCTCTGTAGACCCACCGACTCCAGTCTCATAGGCCTATGTATAGAATCGGAGATTTTGGTCGCCAAGGCTGGGATGCTTTACCAGTAAGGGTTTTGAGGGTGAGTATTTTTGCTCGTTCGAATTTGACTCCGAGTCTGGGGAAGGCCCGAAAGTGTTGAAAACTTGTTGGTGAAGCCTGATGGGGTTTAGGAATCAATGGAACAAAAAACAAAGCTAAGACTGAAACCTTTACTGGGTAAAGGTTTCAGCTGCTAGTTTTCAGGTATTTTGATAGGCCTTAATTGCCGTAACCCTTTCATAGCCTTGGTTTTGAGAATATCAAAGTCAATTTTCCCATAGGGATTGATATGTTCAAACCGGGCTGGCGACAGATGGGCCTTATCCGCCTCTTCTATCGCGAAGCCCTGTTGTTGGATATACAGACTCTAGCAAAAAAAAGTTGGACTCACTTTCTACAGAATGCATGCATGCCAAGGTTTTAACGTGGAAAATGTTCAACTTATTTTTTCTAGCGTACTATGCCTTGAAACCATTTCTATTCATGGTTTTTGATTTTATTTATCGGCAAATTAATACCTTGATAGGCATCGTCTTTTTAGCACCATATTTTGAAGATCGACATTCTAGATCGTTCCGGTAAGAGACCTCTGTGTTGATTCTTCTGTTTAACCACATACAGTTTTGAGGGTCACCTCGCTCGCGAAGAACTCTACTTCAACCATTTAAAACTTTTTCAGTCTTTGAAATGCCCGTCTCATAAGAAATTAAACCCCTATGGGGGAAACTGCATTAGTCGGGGACATAGGCCTTAATTGAAAGTCTCGTTGCAGTGCTAGAACTGGACTTTAGATTTACTCACAAGACTGTACAAGATTCAGAAGAACGATGGACAGATATACTGCTCAAAAACACAGCTTCAGTCGCGCCGTGCGAATTTCGCTGAAACGACCTTTGCCAATCTGATTGGTTGCGCCCTCACCGCTTCGCGCGAATCGACTTGATGTGGCTTCAGGGCTTCACACCCCTCCAGTGGGTTGATATCCGTTATGCCCTTCTTAGCTTCTTGAGATTTTTCTTTTGTTTCTATTTGAAATTGATTTTGACTCATCCAGTTTACTCCTCAATTTAACCAATGCTTGTAAGCAGATATAAGTTAGCCAGGATCTCTGTCTAGATGGGGAGTATGACTGATTTTCAGAACCTTATCTAATCCTGTTGTGTACCTACCTACCGAACTCCAATTTGAAGCATATTACTACTAGAGTTGCGGCTTCGCCTACTAGACTTTCGTCTACGTCATACAGTGGATATCTTTCAAACTCACCCCCCAGTTGTTCTAGTCCCAAGTCCGGTATGTCACACGCGTCAAACTTGAGGGGCAACAAATAGAGAGTACCTGGTGGCTTTTCAGCATACGCATCAAGCGCCATCCGAAACTCGGCATGGTTCAAAAGGGGGTAACACTATTGAGGAAACTGTCAGAACTGAGTACTTGAATTTTGGCTGACTGCTGACTGTTTGGTATCCTAGCTGAGAGCTGAAGCCCCTTCCCAGCATACGATCTATGGACTGTCCCCACTGCCATTCAACACACACTACCCAATTAAAACGCATCACCAACTTGGGATACACCGTTTTCTGCTGTAAGGATTGTCAGCGCACGTTTAATGAACGCACCGGCACTCCCTTCAATTTTCTGGAATTTCCCACCGATATCGTCTTCCAGGTTTTACTGTGTCGATTACGCTACAAGTTGAGTTGCCGAGATGTGACGGAATTCTTCCTGTTGCGGGACTTCAAATTCACCCATGAGACGGTGCGGGATTGGGAAGAGCGCTTTGCGCCGGTCTTCGCTGATGAGCTGAGAGCCAAGCATAAAGGGAAAGTCGGCAAAGTCTGGCATGTGGATGAGACGTATATCCGAGTCCCGGGAAGGTGGTCTTATCTCTATCGCGCCATCGATCAGGATGGGAATCTGGTGGATGTAAAACTAAGTGAGACGCGGGATATAGAGGCGACTAAAGCCTTCTTTATGCAGGCTCAAGTGGTTGCCGATGTCCCTCCAGAACGAGTGTTCACCGATGGACTTAACTCCTATCCTCGGACCATTAAAGAAGAGTTGGGAGCTGAAGTAAAGCACGAGGTGAGACCTTGCCCGGGCAATCCGATTGAGCAAAGTCATCGGGGGATCAAGCAACACTACTATCCAACCCTTGGCTTTGGCGCCTTTGAGTCGGCCCAACGCTTCTGCCAAGCGTATGATGAGGTGCATCAATTCTTCCGACCGCGTCAGCGAATGGCGGAATTCGTGTCTCTCTCTGATCGACGAGAACACTTTCTTCAACAAGTTGATGTGTTGCAAGAGATATTTGAGGCGGCTTAGAGGAGAAAAGAAGGGGGAGAGATGTCTCGCTGCCACAAATGTGAGATTTGAAGAGCCAGTTCTGAAAATTTCGGCGGAACTGGGCGGCTTTAGTCTGAAACTATGCTTTGCCCTGCTGTACCTGAGTGCGTTGCTCTTGAAATCCCGTATCCAGTGATGGCGATCAGGTCTTCTATCCGGTTGAAGCGCTACCCTCGACTGGGGCGCTGGCTGGAGAACTCGTTTGGGATGAGGATTTAGAAATTCACCACCGCTCTTGAGTCATTCCCCTTGAAATTGGGGCGCCCCAGATTTTCGATGCTCAGCGACAGGTGATGTATGTGATTGGATTGAATAACATCAAAGGTCGTTGAGAGGTGCAAGCGTATTATGCCACGGAGTAAGCTGACGACTCTGGCAACCCGAGTGGGAAGGTGGTTTGTCTCCGCCCTATTGCTGGCGGCTTTGTCCGGGGGATGGATATCCTGGGATAATGAAATCGCCCAAGAAATCTCCTCCCCGGTTCGCCTATCCGTCAAAGCCGTTATTCCGAAAAACTTCCCGCCTCAGTATGGGTTGGATTCGTTCAATCAGCCGACGGGCTTTGCGGTCGATGTGATGGAATTAGTGGCGAACCAGGCCAATCTGGACGTGAGCTATCAGGTCGTTGATAGTTGGGACGAAGTCTTAGAAGCCGTCCGCAGCGGCCGCGCCGATCTGATTCCCAATCTTGGAATTACCCCCAAGCGACAGGCGGAATTCGCCTTCACTAGCCCTGTAGAAACCTTTCCGGTCGTTCTGATTGTCCGGCAGTCTGAGCAGACCATTCACGGAGCGGCGGATCTGGTTGGGCGTTCTGTGATTACCAATAGCCCCAGTGTCGGCATTGATTTACTCCAGCATCGCCCCAGAGTTGAACTTAAGGTGGTGGACACGATGGAACAGGCTCTGTTTCAGCTCCTGGCCGGGGAGGCGGATGTCCTGACCGGGCCAGAACCGGTGATCCAGAGGCTCGCCAGATCCGTAGGGCTCGAAGACCGGATTAAAGTTGTTGGGCGGCCCCTGATTGAAATAAAACGGGCGATCGCGGTTCGCAAAGATAATTCAGCCCTACTGGCCCGGTTGGATCAAGCCAGTAGGGCGGTTGTGAAGTCAGCCGAGTATCGACGTATCTATACCCGGTGGTACGGTCAGGCAGAGCATCATCATCATCATCACCGAACCATCTGGATTCTACTGGGATCGTTGCTGCTCCTCCTATTCGTACTGTTCATTCTGCAACAACTTAATCGGCGACTAGAGTCAATGGTTCAACAGCGAACCGCCGCTTTACAGCAGAGTGAAGAACGCTATCGGCAACTTGCTGAAGACATGCCCACCATGATTTGTAAGTTCTTGCCCGACAGCACCCTGACCTACGTTAACTCGGCCTACTGTCGTTATTTCAACAAGCGTTCCGACGAGTTGATAGGCAGCCGTTTTTTAGATTTCCTGCCTAGTGAAGCGGCGCGGCAGGTGACGCAAGCGCACTATCTATCTTTAACGCCCGACGCCCCCTCTACAATTTATGAGCATCCAGTCGTGCGCCCCGATAGCGGTCAAGCTTGGCAGCAATGGGTTGACCGAGCCTTCTTTGACGAGCAAGGGCGCATTACCAGTGTGCAATCGATTGGGGTCGATGTTACAGAGCGTAAAGATGCCGAAGCCGCCCTGAAAAACAGCGAAGAGCGTTTCCGGCAACTGGCGGAAAATATTCAGGAAGTCTTCTGGATGGCGGACCTTGAATTTACCCAGCTTCTATATGTCAGCCCTGCCTATGAGACTATCTGGGGACGCACTTGCGCCAGTCTGTATGAACAGCCTAAGTCCTTTGTGGATGCGATTCATCCCGCAGACCGCGATCACGCTCTTGCCGTCATGCAACAGCAGCGCCGTCAAGGCTGGGAGCTGGAGTACCGGATTATTCAACCCGATGGAACCTTGCGATGGATTCGGGAACAGGCGTTTCCCGTTCTGAATTCCACCAGAAAAAACAGTCGGGTCGTGGGGATCTGTCAGGACATAACGGATCGCAAGCAAACCGAAGCTGCGATTTTAGAGAGTGAAGCTCGCTATCGATTGTTAGCTGAAAATATGAACGACCTGGTGTGTCTTCAGACGGACAATGGTCGTTATCTCTATGTTAGTCAGTCTTGTGAAACCCTCCTGGGCTATCGGGCGGATCAGATGCTAGGACAAGATTCCTATCCCTTCATCCATCCGGAGGATCGAGACCGCGTCCACCAAGCTGCTCACGCCGCCGTAACCAGCGGAGAACCGACGGCCATCACCTATCGGATGCGCCGGAAATCTGGCGAATATATCTGGTTTGAAACCCTCATTAAGCCAATTTTGGATGGGAGGGGGCATATTGTTCACCTCCAAACCACTTCCCGGGATGTGACTGAACGCGTCGAGGTGCAAAATCAGTTGGAATATGAAGCTCTCCATGATGGGCTAACGGGGTTGCCCAATCGCCATCTCTTGATGGAACGGTTAGAACTAGCCGTTAACCGAACCAAACGCTTCGAAAACTATCACTTTGCCGTTATATTTTTGGATCTGGATCGGTTCAAGGTGATCAACGATAGTCTGGGCCATCTAGTTGGAGATCAATTACTCATCGCCGTTGCCCAAAAACTGACAGCGACTCTCCGCGCCGTTGATCTGGCGGTGCGCTTGGGAGGCGATGAGTTTGTCATCCTGCTTGAAGACGTGAAGGATATTCAGGAAGCTGTTCGGGCGACGGAACGAATCTTTGAAAAATTGCAGACTCCGCTAACGATTGAGGGGCGCGCCGTATACACAACGGCTAGTGTGGGGATTGTCCTTAGTGATCGGGAGTATGAGCAGGCGTCACATCTATTGCGCGATGCTGATATTGCCATGTATCGGGCGAAAAGTGAGGGCAAAGCCCGGTATGAAATTTTTGATTCAGAGATGCATGCGCAAGCGATGAATCGACTGCATTTGGAGAACGATTTGCGTTGTGCAATAGAGGGGCAGGAGTTTGTCCTTCATTATCAACCGATTGTGGCGCTAAACACCGGCTATCCTGTTGGGTTTGAAGCGCTAATTCGCTGGCTCCACCCAGACCAAGGACTGAAATCCCCCGGTGAATTCATTGCCATTGCCGAAGAAATTGGACTCATCTCGTCTCTGGATCACTGGACGTTGCAAACGGCTTGTCATCAACTGGCGAACTGGCAGAGGGCGTTTCCTGACTTTTCCACATTGAAGGTGAGTGTTAATCTTTCGGCGCAAGATCTGCGTCAACCCAATTTCCTCGAAGCGGTTGATTGCGTTCTGAGTGAAACCCGGTTGAACGGGGGTTGTCTGACGCTAGAAATTACGGAAAGTATGTTGATTGAGGATGTCGAGTCTACGATTGATTTGCTGAGTCAGTTGAAGGCGCGAGGAATTCAAATAAGCATTGACGATTTTGGCATAGGCTATTCATCGTTGAGTTATCTCCACCGCTTACCAGTAGACAGTCTCAAAATTGATCGCTCCTTTATCGGTCAAATGTTAGAAGGCAAGAGCAAACATCAGATTGTTGAAACGATTGTGGCCTTGAGCGACCAGTTAGAACTTGATACGATTGCAGAAGGAATCGAAACCCAACAACAACTGCAACAGTTACAACGTCTTGGCTACAACTTAGGTCAAGGGTATCTTTTTGCAAAACCCCTAAGCTGCAGGGGTGCGGAAGCACTTCTGGCGAAATGGGCGGAAACTTACAGGGATACCCTTTGACATCTTAACCTCACGAGATGCGCAATGAGGTTGAGAGCACAAGGGTGTGACAGTTGAAAAACATGACTGAACCAATTTTGTCGATGCGTCAGTTCTACGGGTGCTGTTCCCTCCCGATATCATCTCTTTGTTTGGGAAGTCGGAATCTGGATTACAAATTCAGTCCCCAGAGCAGGACTCGAGTGACACTGCAGTGAGCCTTGGTGAATTTCGGTAATGATTTGGTGGCTCTATCGTCTGAGAATCCCACTTTAGTTGAATATCTTGTTAATCCTTGATCTCATAAAATGAATCCTGTTCAAGTACATGTAGTTCTCCATGTTGGAGGCTTAAAAAGAGGGGGCTCAAGCCTCAAAACAGCGAGCATATCGATATGGCGACAACTTTTTCAGGGAGCCCTACCAATCCCCCATGGCAATTCAAAAAATTCCCCCTTCAGGTAAACCCGAACGCTATCGAGGGTATTTGATTCAAGCAGTCCGTAAGGAGGGTGGATGGTCTTCTGAATATCTACCTTTGAAGCACTTGAAACAGGGATATATATCCCTGTCACGCCAGATCTACTCCAATCGTTCACGAGCCCGGTTAGCTGCTCGCAAGGCGCTCCTCTGGCATGAGGCTAGCCAACAAATCGCAGGCTGGCTTTATGAAGTCCGAGAGCAGGGCGCTATTAGCCCACAGGAATACCGGCGGTTGACTGTTTCAATATCCCAACTGTTCAAAGCCAGGTCTGTTTGATGGAAAAGCAGATGCTGTAGATGATCCACCTGGTGGGGATGATACGGCGTTCATCCTTTTTTGGCCTAATTGCAGGGTTGCTGTCACCAGGTGCAATAAGGAAAACAGAAACCCTGAAACAACGCAAATTCGTTGCTCAACTACCATGAACCGCGAGAAATTATTAACTTTTGTTGCAAAATTGGAGTTCTGAAAGCCTTTCCCTAAAAGGCTTTCAGCCTTATTGCACTTCGTGACAGTAACCCTGCAATTACCCCTAATATGTGTACTCAGATTTATTACTCAAGGACCGCAAAAGCGGAAAAAGCTTCTACTCCTAACGCTTAAAGCTGACCGAGTCGCACTGGTCAAACCAGTGGCTTACCTCAGATGCTCAGTTAGCTGAAGCCTGCTCCAAGTTGCTGCCCGCGATTACTGCAATATTCGGACTGTGATCGGGGGGCCGATCCTTCACAAGAGACTGCCCTCAGGTAATTCCCAATCCAGGAAAGGTTGCTGGGGTGTTTGCCTTTATGCCAAAGAATAGATCGCAACCCTCCAGATCCAGCGAGACCAAGCCCAGGCCCAGGCCGTCGCCATCCAGGAGCAGCTCAGCCGGGCGCACCGGGCTAACGCCCTGCTCCAGGCTGAAGTCGCCCAGGTCAACCAGGCCCAGGTTCAGTTGGGGCCGATCCTGGATTTGCTCAAAGATTCACCGAGAACTAAAATTCTCGGTTTCCACTTTTTACTTCGATTTCATGAGTCTGATCAGGAGAGCTAGACTGAATTGTCAATGATGAATCTCCTCGAAGAACAACACCAAGGCCAAGTGCAGTTACTCCTAAAACTCTCGTTCCAGGACACATAGCCTCACTCCCATCCCATCGACTCTTGGACTAACCTAAGCTCATTTAAATCCAGGAAAGGGTCCTCTATCCCTCCCCAAGCAAAAGCCCCAGCGGAATGAGATAAGACGGGGCGACAGAATAAGAAACCTGTGTCCGAGTTAGAACTCGACATTAGGCCCTCCATCCCACCCCGTCCCCGTTGGAGCCACAGCGGGATAGGCAGGGCTTTGAGTACCTGTACTGGGCGTATCGGACTTGGAGCCCAGCAAGTCAATACGAGACGCGATGCAGACGAGCTTGGAGCGCTGCGCCCCAGTCTCCCTATCCTGCCACCGTTCTTGTTCAAGCCTGCCGCTAATGCCTACATGGGCGCCCTTGGTTAGAAACTCAGGTAGTCGGCTGCCATCCCTCAGCCAGTGCTTCACGGGAACCCAGGTTGGAGGGCGATCATTGCCCTGTGGGTCCTTGCCCTGGTCGATAGCAATGCTGAATTCTACAATTGCCTTGCCGCTCTCAAAATAGCGCGTTTGAGCATCGCTTCCTAAGTGGCCAATGGCTGAATAATTGTTCACGTAAAATCTCCTTTATTTGGGGAATGGCGATCCGGACTGAGATTTTAACTACCCTGGCCGAACCTGCAGCCGAGATCGAAATCTGAACCGAGCAACCAAGATCATAAGGAGCGGAAAACCTGAAAGAGAGAGTCCAGAGATCACAAAAGCTCCTACAAGCCCACTGAGCCACTTTATTCAGAGCAAATCTTGGAACTATCATACAGGCGTACTGGCTGAAAGTCTTATCCTTGGTCCGGCTGGAGCGCTCCTCTGGCAGTTTTTTGTATGGTCGCGCTTGAAGAACCACGCCACCTAGTCTAAGCCGACTGCACCAGCTAGACCCAAAGCTGAAATCGGCCCCGAACCCTTTACCCACAATCGCACCCCAGCCACACACACCTGCAAGCACAAGGAAAGCCATCAACGACACAGGACCCATGGAGCACCGGCAGGGGGCACAGGGAAGCCCTCCCGGTCATTTCCAACCTGGCAACCGGAATCGAATTTCTGACGGCGGAATTACAGGCCGCTAAAGAACAGATCGCAGCCCTGCAGCACCAGCGGGACCAGGTCCAGGCATCCCGGTCGCCCTCCTGCAGCAGCTCACCCAGGCGAACCAGGCTCAGACCCGGCTGCAGCCGATCCTCGATTTGCTGCATGGGGAGAAAAGGAGCCTGGAGCCAGATGAGATCGCGCCAGATCCCGGGCAGGTTGACGCGGCGAAAAGCGCGATCACTCCCGGCAATCAGCCCAAGCAAACCAAGCCTGCTCAAAAGACAGCGGTTAAGGTCAATGCCATAATCGACGCTATCCTGGCCTTCAACGACACTCCAGGCCGAAGCCATGGGGAGAAGTGGACCATCAGCTTCCCTATCGTCAAGGAACTCGGCAAGCCTATTGGGGCCACCTATCAGAAGGTTATTCTGCAGGTCTTAGCGGAGAGGGGAGAGGAGAGCGAAGCCCATCACGAGAACCATGGAATCGGCAAGTACCACAACCGGGGGAAGGATTACGGCCAGCTCCCTCAAGTCATCCAGGTTCAGGCCGATTGGGGAATGTCGGAGTAAAGCTGTCCTGGAGTCGGGATAAGATAACGCTCTTCAATCACTCTAGGCAAAGGAAAACTGAGACCACCCCTTCGGAGAAGCTCTTGGGATAGCCCCTTCGAAGAGGTTCATAACTGTGATCAGGGTCGAAAATCCTGAGGAT
>JASJDH010000016.1 GCA_030065175.1 Leptolyngbyaceae cyanobacterium MO_188.B28
GGCTTTGCCTGCCCTCAATCGGTTGAGGGAAGCCGCTAATCGCCCTCAGGGTCCAACCGCCCTGGCAGATAAACTCGCATCGGGTCTAACAGGCCCCGCTGTTTCACCAATTGATCGAAATGGCTCCCCCATCGCCCTCTCCTTCGCACAGCAACGACTGTGGTTTCTGAACCAACTGCAGGAGGGAAATAGTCCTTACAACGTGACGTTACCCGTTCGTCTGACGGGGAATCTTGACGTGGATCGACTAGAAAGGGCGGTGCGAGAAATTGTGCAACGTCATGAAATTCTTCGCACTCGCTTCCCTATGATAGACGGTGCGCCTTGCCAGGTAATTGACTCCGCCTTACCGGCGACGCTACCTGTAACAGATTTACAAGAACTCCCAGAAGAGGAGAAGGTTGCTCAGCTGCAGCAATTAACCCTCAGGGAAATCCAATGTTCCTTCGACCTGGCCAATGGCCCCTTGCTGCGCTTCACCTTACTAAGGTTGGAGGAACAGTCCCATGTACTGATATTCAACTACCACCATATTATTTTTGATGGCTGGTCGATCGGGATCTTTCTGCAGGAGATCGCCACTCTGTATGCAGCCTCCTCAAACAGTGAAGCTTCTCCTTTGCCCAAGTTGCCCATCCAATATGCTGATTTTGCTCATTGGCAGCGCCAGTGGCTGCAGGGTGAGGTGCTAGAGACTCACCTCAACTACTGGCGACAACAATTAGCGGGCGCGCCCTCTGTCTTAGAACTTCCGACTGATCGACCCCGTCCGGCGGTTCAGACGTTTAGGGGAGGCATGGAAACGATCGCCGTTGATGCTGCGCTCACTCAGAGCCTGAAGGCGCTTAGTCAACAAGCGGGGACAACCCTATTTATGACGCTATTAGCCGCCTTTGCCACATTGCTTGCTCGCTATAGCGGTCAGGATGATATCTTAGTAGGCTCTCCCATCGCCAACCGCACCCGACCTGAAATTAAGCCGCTCATTGGTTTTTTTGCCAATACTCTGGTGCTACGCATCCAGATGCAAGGCAATCCCACCTTTGAGGAACTACTTAATCAGGTGCGTCAGGTTGCGCTGGATTCCTATGTTCACCAGGATCTGCCCTTTGAGAAGTTGGTTGAAGAACTGCAGCCGCAGCGTTCACTCACTCTTAGCCCGCTGTTTCAGGTGATGTTTGTTTTTCAAAATGCGCCTATCAAACCATTGGAACTGCCGGAACTCACCATCACTCCCATTAACAACCAGGAGAGTTCCGCCAAGTTTGACATCACCCTTTCCTTAAATGAAAAACCTGAGGGGCTCAGCGGTTTTGTGAACTATAACGCCGATCTATTTGAAGCGCCCACGATAGCACTGATGGTGAAGCGTTTTCAAACGTTACTCAACGCAATCGTGTCTGCCCCGCAACAGCCTCTTTCCCAACTGTCGCTGTTGAGTGAAGCTGAACAATCACAGCTCCTACAGGGGGTTAAGGGGTTTGCGACGGCGACTGCAGCCTCTTTGTCGTCACAGGAGACGGGGTCGGATGAGGGGGGAATTGATCACCTATTGGCCGAATTGGAGGGGCTATCAGAAGAAGATGCTCAAAGGCTCCTGAGCAATGAAATTTTGACTTAGGCGACATTTCTTTTTCCACCCGCCGAGGCGTCAATTCTCTAAGCAAACTTACTCATCCAACCTTATGTCATGACTGATTTAGCTAACCGACTTGCAAATCTTTCCCCGGCTAAGCGAGCCTTACTAGAAAAACGACTTAAGCAAAAGCAGGCTGTGGTTGAGACCGCTGCAATCCCCGCAGCTTTTGTACATCACCAATTTGAAGCGCAGGTCGCCCTCACCCCGGACGCTATTGCGGTGGAGCATGACGGACAATCGCTCTCGTATCAGCAACTCAATCGCCGGGCTAACCAATTAGCTCGATATTTACAAATCCTTGGGGCAGGGCCAGAGACCTTGGTCGGTCTTCACGTTGAACGCTCTTTAGAAATGGTGGTGGGACTATTCGGCATTCTCAAAGCAGGCGCCGCTTATGTCCCTCTGGATCCCAAGTATCCGTCCGAGCGACTGATCTATATGGCGACGGACGCGCAACTCTCCATTTTGGTGACTCAACAGCGCCTGGCGGTCAACCTTCCGACACAGGCAACCAAGATGGTTCGCCTGGATGCTGACTGGGAAAAGATTGATCAAATGCGGATCGATAACCTTGACAGTGGGGTCAAGCCTGAGAATCTAGCCTATGTCATTTATACGTCTGGCTCCACGGGCAAGCCCAAAGGGGTGATGATCGAACACCAATCTCTAACAAGCTTTACCACCGCCGCCATCACAGGGTATGAGATTACCCAGCGCGATCGCGTTTTGCAATTTGCCTCCATCAGTTTTGACGCCGCCGTCGAGGAAATCTATCCCTGCCTGACTTCTGGTGGAACTTTAGTGCTCTTTCCGACTGAGACGTTAGGCAGTGTGTCGAGGTTCTTGAAGCAGTGCTGGGAGTGGCGTCTGACGGTGCTCGATCTACCCACCGCCTACTGGCGCCAACTAACGACCGAATTCGCCACAGCCAATTTGGGGTTTCCCGACTCATTGCGCCTGGTGATTATTGGGGGAGAACAAGCGCCGCCTGAACAGGCGAGCCTATGGCAAAAAAACGTGGGGAATTATCCTCGGCTTATCAATACCTACGGCCCTACTGAGGCCACAGTAGTGGCGACCCTATACAAACTACCAGAGAACTCATCGCCTGAAACTGGCTTGAAAAAAGTGCCCATTGGAAAGGGGTTTCCCCATGTCCAAACCTGCATCCTGGATCAACACCAACAGCTAGTTCCGGTAGGCGTTCCCGGCGAGTTGCATATTGGCGGAGTCAGCTTGGCCCGAGGTTATCTGAATCGCCCTGAGTTAACTGGGCAAAAATTCATTCCCAACCCCTTTAGTTCTGAACCTGGAGCCCGTCTCTATAAAACAGGAGATTTAGTCCGGTATTTACCTGATGGCGACATCGAGTTTTTGGGGCGAATTGATCATCAAGTCAAGATTCGCGGCTTTCGTGTCGAACTGGGGGAAATCGAAGCAGTCCTGGCGCGACATCCAAACGTGCAAGAGACTGTGGTCATCGCCCGCGAGGATTCCTCAGGCAATAAGTACTTAGCGGCCTATGTCGTTCTACATCAGACGGTAGACACCGCCGCTAATGAACTGCGCCGTTTCCTCAAGCAACAATTGCCTGAGTATATGATTCCTCAATACTTTGTCGCCTTGACGGCTATGCCCCTGACGCCCAGCGGCAAGATTGACCGCCAGGCTCTGCCTGAACCAGACAAATCTCAGAGAAGTCTAGAAACAAACTTTGTGGAGCCCCGCACCCCGACAGAACAGCAGGTAGCCGCTATCTGGACTGAAATTTTGGGGACTAACGTCGGCCTCCATGACAATTTTTTTGAACTGGGGGGACATTCCTTACTTGCGACCCAGCTGATCACTCGAGTACGCGAGGCTTTCTATGTAGACTTTCCCTTACGCCGACTCTTTGAGTCTCCCACAGTGGCGGGCGTCAGTGAGCTAATTGAAGCGGCTCGCGATGATCAGCAAGGTCACATAGCGCCGCCTATACAGGCTATCAATCGAAATGGCCCCCTACCCCTCTCCTTTGCCCAGCAACGACTGTGGTTCCTTAACCAACTGCAGGAGGGAGATAGTTCATACAACATGACGGCGGCTGCCCGCCTGACGGGGAATCTGGACGTGGCTACCCTGGAGAAGGCGGTGCAAGAAATTGTGCAACGTCATGAAGTGCTTCGCACCCGCTTCCCCATAGTAGATGGGATACCTTGTCAGGTGATTGACCCCAACTTAAAGGTGACCCTACCAGTCATCAACTTACAGGACCTGCCAGAAGCGGAACAGACTGCTCAGTTGCAGCAATCGATAATTAGGGAGGCTCAACACCCGTTTGACTTGGCCAATGCCCCCTTGCTGCGCTTCACCCTGTTTAGACTAGGAGATCAATCCCATAGGCTAATAATCAACCTGCTCCATATTATCTCTGATGCCTGGTCCGTAGGTGTCTGCTTCCGGGAGATGGCCACCCTCTACACCGCCATCTCACAGGGGGAACTTTCTCCCTTACCCGACCTGAGCATCCAGTATGCAGATTTTGCTCACTGGCAGCGCCAGTGGCTGCAGGGTGAGATTTTAGAGACTCAACTAAACTACTGGAAGCAACATCTGGCCGACGCTCCTCCACTGTTAGAGCTGCCCACGGATCGGCCCCGACCGGCTGTCCAGTCATACCGAGGCGCGGTTGAATGCTTTTCACTCGATGCAGACTTGACGGCCCAACTCAAGCAACTTGGCCAACGGACAGGGGCGACCCTGTTTATGACCCTGCTCGCAGCTTTTGTGGTCTTACTCTATCGCTACAGCGGGCAGGAAGACATCGTGGTGGGCTCCCCCATCGCCAATCGCAATCGACCTGAAATAGAGCCATTGATTGGGTTCTTTCTCAATACGCTGGCGCTGCGCACCCGGTTGCAAGATAATCCCACCTTTGTAGACCTCCTCAGCCAGGTGCGACAGATTGCGCTGGACGCCTACGCCCACCAGGATCTGCCCTTTGAGAAGCTGGTGGAAGAACTGCAGCCGCAGCGCTCCCTGAGCTATAGCCCCCTCTTCCAGGTGATGTTCGTCTTGCAAAATACGCCCAGGGAGACGTTGGAACTACCGGGTCTGAGCTTAACTCGCATCTCAGAAAGAGAAAGCGTCGCCGCCAGGTTTGATTTAACCCTATTTATTTCAGAGTCAGACTCTGGATTAACGGGGATGTGGCGATACAACACCGACCTGTTTGACGCCGCCACCATTGGCCGGATGTCAGACCATTTCCAGACGTTGCTAACAGCAATCCTCGCTAATCCTCAACAACATGTGGGCGAACTGCCCCTACTCCAGTCTGCTGAACACCGTCAGCTACTAAAGGCGTGGAACAACACCCACACCGATTTTCCTCCAGTTGCCTGTCTCCAGCAGTTGTTTCAGGCTCAGGTGGAGCAAACCCCAGAGGCGGCGGCAGTGGTGTTTGAAGACCAACACCTGACCTATGCGGAATTGAACCATCGGGCCAATCAACTAGCCCACCATCTACAAAGTCTAGGGGTAGGCCCCGAAAGCCGGGTCGGCCTCTATGTGGAACGCTCTCTGGAGATGCTGGTGGGTCTATGGGGTATCCTCAAAGCAGGCGGGGCTTACGTCCCATTGGACCCGACCCATCCCCGGCAGCGGGTGACAGGCTTGATTGAAGACGCCCAAGTGTCGGTGCTATTAACTCAACAGCGATTTATGGAGCGCCTGTCTGATTCTAGGGTTCAAGTGGTTTGCCTGGACGCCGACTGGCCGCTCATAGCTCAACAACGTTGGGATAATCCCCAGAGCGCCCTGCGCCCTGATAATTTAGCCTACGTGATATACACCTCAGGTTCGACCGGTCAACCCAAGGGCGTGGCCATCGAACACCGCTCGATTGTCAACTATGTCCAGGGGATTTTGCAACGCATCTCCCCGGCAGCCAGTAGGCACTGGGCGCTGGTGTCAACCCTTGCGGCTGATTTAGGCAATACGGTCCTGTTTCCCGCCCTGTGTACGGGGGGGTGTCTGCATGTGCTCTCCCAGGAGCGGGTGACTGACCCAGATGCATTTGTCGATTACTGCGAGCAGCGCCCGATTGATATCCTCAAAATCACCCCCTCCCACTTGGCGGCTTTACAAAGCGGTCGTCGGCCCGCCGAGGTGATGCCCCAGCGACAATTAATTCTTGGGGGGGAAGCTGCGAGTTGTGAGTGGGTTACAGGGCTTCAGGCCCTGGCCCCGGAATGCGAAATTCTCAATCATTATGGTCCAACCGAAGCTACAGTTGGCGTGCTGACCTACCCTGTGCAGGGGCAATTGCCTGCTAATGGGGTGACGCCACTGGGTCGGCCCCTGGCTAACACTGAGATCTACATTCTGGACCGCTATCTCCAGCCCGTACCCGTAGGCGCCCCAGGAGAACTGCACATTGGCGGTGTGAGCTTAGCCCGCGGGTATCTCAACCAACCAGAGTTAACCGCAGAGAGGTTCATCCCTAATCCCTTCAGTGATCAGTCAGACGCCCGCTTGTACAAGTCTGGGGATATAGCGCGCTACCGGGCTGACGGTAACATTGAGTTTCTGGGCCGCATAGACCATCAGGTGAAAATCCGCGGCTTTCGGATTGAGCTGGGCGAAGTGGAAGCGGTCTTAGGGCAGCATCCTCAGGTCCAGCAAGGCGTGGTGATTGCGATTGAGGATGGAGCTGGCGATCAGCGTCTGGTTGCCTATGCGGCGACGGCTGACGCCACAGCGACCCCGAGTGAGCTGCGTCGCTTTCTCAGAGAGCGGTTGCCGGAGTACATGACGCCTTCAACTTTTGTGTTGTTGGATGCGTTGCCCTTGACCTCCAATGGCAAGGTGGACCGGCAGGCTTTGCCCTCTCCGGATGCGGCTGAACAAGGATCCACTGAAACTTATATCCCTCCTCGCACTGCTACAGAAGAAGCCCTGGCCGAGATCTGGGCCAACTTGTTGCGGCTCAAGCAGGTAGGCGTTCAAGACAACTTCTTTGAGCTAGGGGGAGATTCCATTCTCGGTATTCAGATTATTGCCCGCGCCCGCCAGGCCGGCTTAAAGTTAACGCCAAAGCAACTGTTTGAGAACCAGACTATTGCTAAACTTGCAGCGGTGACCTCACCGATCCAAATGATTCAGGCTGAGCAGGGGTTAGTCACTGGGCCAGTTCCTCTAACACCCATTCAGTATTGGTTTTTCGAGCAAGAGGCTCCTGAACCTCACTATTACAACCAGTCTGTACTGTTGAGCGTGCCAGCGGATATTGACGCGGAAAAGCTGCGGAAAGTTATGCAACAGTTGCTAGAGCACCATGATGCGCTGAGGTTGCGCTTTAAGGCTGAAGAGCCGGATTGGCGGCAAGTGAATGAGAATTTAGAAGAAACGGTTGCTTTCAGCGTGGTGGAATTAATGGATATCCCGGCTGGCGAGCAGTCAGCGGTGATTGAGGAGAAAGCAGCCCAGATGCAGCAACGTTTGGATCTCAGCGAAGGACCACTGCTAAGGGCGGTTTTGTTCCGACTGGGTTCGGACCAGCCGCAGCGTTTACTGATGGTTATCCATCATTTAGCTGTTGATGGCGTGTCCTGGCGAATTCTGTTGTCAGATTTGGTCACTGCCTATCAGCAGCTGGATCTTGGCCAGACGATTCAACTGCCCCCTAAATCCACCTCCTTCAAAACCTGGGCTGAACGCCTCAGAGTCCATGCTCAATCATTAGAGGTCACGGCTGAGTTCGATTATTGGTTGCAGCAAACCCGAGCTGACGTTACAGGCTTGCCGGTAGATTTCGCTCTAACCCCTCACGCTAATACCAACGCTTCCACTGCGAGGGTCACTCGAATGTTGACTGTTGAGCAGACTCAAGCTTTGCTCCAGGAGGTCCCTAAAGCTTACAACACTCAAATCAATGATGTTTTATTAACGGCATTGGCGCAGAGCTTTATGCCTTGGACGGGGCAGTCTACTTTGCGGTTGGACTTGGAGGGGCATGGACGGGAGGACTTATTTGAGGACATAGACTTATCACGCACAGTTGGATGGTTCACCAATATCTTCCCAGTGTGCTTGCAATTAGATCAGTCATCTCATCCTGGGGAAGCTTTGAAGGTGATTAAGGAACAACTGCGGAAGATTCCGAATCGTGGTTTTGGCTATGGACTGCTACGCTATCTCCACGAGGATGAGTCCTTGCGACGGCAATTGAGTGACCCATCAGGATCTCAAGTGCGATTTAACTATCTAGGACAGTTCCACCAGATGACAACAGATGCGAATTGGCTCGAACGTGCACCAGAGTCAACCGGTCCTAACCGAAGTCCTTTACGAGATCGCGGCTATCTACTGGATATCCTCGCTGCTGTTGGAGAGGAGCAATTACAGATTACCTGGACTTACAGTGAGAAGAGTCATCAACACGCAACTGTAGAGCAACTGGCGCAGCGGTATTTGGATCAGCTGATTGGATTGATTGACCACTGTTTGTCCCCCGAGGCTGGGGGCTCTACTCCCTCTGATTTTCCCGAAGCGGACTTAAGTCAGCAGGAGCTGGATGAGCTAATGGTCGAACTCGAAGATATGTGATTTTCAGGAGAAAGGGAAGCGATATGAACAAGCAAGTCCATAAGAACGTTGAGTCCATCTATCCACTTTCTCCCATGCAGCAGGGCATGCTGTTTCATACCCTGTATGCTCCAGAGTCGGGGAACTATTTTCAGCAGATTAGCTGCACGTTGAGCGGCGATTTTAATCCGGATATTTTTCAACAAGCTTGGCAGCGAGTTGTTGACCGTCATTCCATACTCAGAACTTTATTTCTTTGGGAGGGGCGCAAACAGCCATTGCAGGTTGTTCGCAAATCTATCTCTCTACCGTGGATTATCCAAGATTGGCGATCGCAATCACCCGGTGAGCAACAAACTCAACTGGAACAGTTCTTGCAAACCGACCGGAAGCAGGGATTTCAGCTTAACCGGGCGCCGCTAGTGCGCTTTGCATTGATTCAGATTGCCGAAACGGCATACTACTTTGTTTGGAGTTACCACCATTTGCTCATGGATGCTTGGTGTAAGCCCTTGATTCTAAACGAAGTGCTGACCTTATATAGAGCCTTCAGTCAGGGTAAAGACCTGAAGCTGCCTCCACCTCTCCCTTACCGAGATTACATCGCCTGGTTACAGAAGCAGGATTTTGCCCAAGCAGAAGCCTTCTGGCGTCAATCATTGCAAGGATTTACCCAGCCAACCCAATTGCCTATTGGGAATACCCTAGACAATTCCCTCACTGATCGAGGTGAACAAGGGGGACAGCAAATCCAATTTTCTGTTCTCTTAAGCGAGGCTCTTAGGACCTTTGCTCAACAGCATCGGTTAACGCTCAACACCTTAGTACAGGGAGGTTGGGCGTTACTTCTGAGTTGCTACAGCGGAGAGACTGATGTCTTGTTTGGGGCGACCGTCTCAGGCCGCTCCCCCAACCTGATTGGTTCGGAGTCTATTGTCGGGATGCTAATCAATACACTGCCAGTTCGGGTGCAGGTGAGCGAGGAGGCTGACCTTTTGCCCTGGCTACAGGAAATACAATCACAGCAGATAGAGCGAGAACAATACGCCTACACACCGTTAGTAGATATTCAGAAGTGGAGTGAAACGCCTCGAGGACGCCCATTATTTGAAAGTTTTTTGGTCTTTGAAAACAATCCTGTCGATCAATCGTTACAGCAGCGCAATTACAATATCAATATCAGCTACCTATCAGGGTTTGAGCGCACAAATTATCCGCTTAACGTTGTGGTGGCGCCGGAGCAGCAGCTGAGAGTGCATATTTATTACGATAGTAAACAGTTTAAAGGAGAAACGATTGAGCGGATGCTTAGGCATCTGGAGAATTTACTTGCAGCTATCGTAGACAATCCTCAGCAACGATTATCAGAAATTTCCCTTTTGAGTGCGGCCGAGCGACATCAGTTCATAGTGGAGTGGAACAACACTCAGGCTAAATATCCTAATAGTAAGTGCATTCATCAGTTGTTTGAAGAACAGGTGGAAAGGACTCCCGATGCTATTGCAGCGGTCTTTGAGGAGAAGCAGTTGAGTTATCAGGAGTTGAATGCCCAAGCTAATCAAGTGGCCCACTATCTGCAAGGCCTAGGGGTGAGGCCTGAGGTATTGGTGGGCCTCTGTGTAGAGCGTTCGCTCGAGATGATAGTGGGCCTGTTGGGAATTCTCAAGGTAGGGGGCGCTTATGTCCCCTTAGACCCCAGCTATCCCCAAGAGCGGCTACAGTTCATGCTGGCGGATGCGCAGGCGCCGGTGCTCTTGACTCAGGAGCGACTCTTGGAGGCCTTACCAGAGTCTGAGGTTCAGGTGGTCTGCCTGGATAGGGATTGGCCTGAAATTGCTCAGGCGCCTGCAGAGAATTTCCAGAGCGGGGTGACTGCCGAAAATCTCGCCTATGTCATCTATACCTCTGGCTCTACGGGCAATCCCAAAGGCGTGATGATTGAGCATCAATCGCTGTCCAACTTTATCACCGGAGCCATTTCAGAGTACGAAATTACCCAGCGAGATCGCGTGTTGCAGTTTGCCTCAATTAGTTTCGATGTCGCAGCCGAGGAAATCTATCCCTGTCTAACCTCAGGCGGAACCCTGGTGCTCCGGACTGATGAGATGCTAAGTAGTGTTTCGAGTTTCTTGAGAGGCTGCTGGGACTGGAATCTGACGGTGCTCGATCTACCGACAGCTTACTGGAGCCAGCTTATTACCGAATTCGAGACAACCGATTTAGGATTTCCAGACTCATTGCGACTGGTGATTATTGGGGGAGAACAAGCGCCGCCAGAGCAGGTCAGTCTATGGCAAAAAATGGTGAAGAATTATCCCCGGTTGGTGAACGCCTACGGACCGACTGAGGCGACGGTGGATGCAACTCTGTTCAAATTACCAGAGACATCATCAGCTGAAACAGGCTCGAAAAAATTACCCATCGGACACGGGTTTCCCCATGTCCAGACCTACATCCTGGATCAACACCAACAGCTGGTTCCTGTGGGCATTCCCGGCGAGTTGCATATTGGCGGAGCAGGGTTAGCCCGGGGCTATCTCAATCGTCCGGAGTTAACCGCAGAAAAATTCATCGCCAACCCCTTCGGCGAGGGGCGTCTCTATAAGACTGGCGACCTGGCGCGTTACCTCCCCGATAGCAATATTGAATTCCTGGGCCGCATAGACCATCAGGTGAAAATCCGCGGTTTTCGTATCGAACTCGGGGAAATCGAATCGGTGCTCAGTCGCCACGAGCAAGTACAGCAATGCGTGGTCATCGCCCGTGAAGATGCTCCTGGCGACAAGCGCCTGGCAGCCTATGTCGTCAGCGACAATGGAATGGATGTCAGTGCATTGAAAGGGCATCTCAAACGACATTTGCCCGACTACATGACGCCCGCTGCCTTTGTCCGCTTAGATCAGTTGCCTCTGACTCCTAATGACAAGGTTGACCGTCGGGCCCTGCCTGCGCCAGATCCATCCCAACAGAGCCTGGAGACTGGCTGTGTGGCTCCTCGAACCCTGACAGAAGAACTGGTCGCCGGAATTTGGACTGATCTTTTAGGGTGTGAAGTTGGCGTCCACGACAACTTTTTTGAATTAGGCGGACATTCTCTCCTGGCCACTCAGCTCATCTCTCGACTACGCCAAACTTTCTCTATAGAGTTGCCCCTACGTAGTCTATTTGAGCGTTCGACAGTCGCCCAACTAAGTGAGCTAATTGACATTTGCCGCCAAGCGGAAACCGGGCTGCAATTTCAGGCGATCGAGCCGACGCCTCGGGATGGCGATCTGCCGCTCTCCTTCGCACAGCAACGACTTTGGTTTTTGGACCAGTTAGAAGAGAGCAGTGCGATTTACAATATGCCCACTGCCCTACGCTTAAAGGGTTCTCTCAATCTCAGCGCCTTGCAACAAGCGATCGCGACCATTGTGGCGCGTCACGAAAGCCTGCGCACGACTTTTCCAAGCGTCAATGGACAACCTCTGCAGACCATTGCGCCTAGCTTGAGGGTGGACCTCCCCATTGTGGACTTACAGACCGCGCCAGAGGATGAGCAGTCCGTCGAAGTACAGCGACTGATTGTCGAGGAGGCCCAGCGTCCCTTTGACCTTGCAGTCGGCCCCCTGCTAAGGGTTTCGCTACTGCAATTGAGTGAAAACGCCTATGTGCTCTTGGCGACGATGCATCATATTGTCTCTGACGGCTGGTCAATGGGTGTTCTAATTCAAGAGATCGTCACCCTTTATGAAGCTTTCTCAAAAGGGGAGCCCTCTCCCTTAACCGACCTGGCTATCCAATATGCGGATTTTGCCCGCTGGCAGCGTCAGTGGTTGCAGGGTGAAGTTCTAGAGACCCAACTGAACTACTGGAAGCAACAGTTGGCGGGTGCGCCCCCGCTGCTGGAACTGCCCACTGACCGGCCCCGCCCCCCCGTGCAAACTTTCTCTGGCGCGGTTGAACGCTTCGAACTCGATGCCGACCTGACGGCCCAACTCAAGCAACTTTGCCAACGGACCGGGACAACCCTGTTTATGACCCTGCTCGCTGCTTTTGTGGTCTTACTCTATCGCTACAGCGGACAGGAAGACATCGTGGTGGGCTCCCCCATCGCCAATCGCAACCGTCCCGAAATAGAACCATTGATTGGGTTCTTTGTCAATACGCTGGCGCTGCGCACCCGGTTGCAGGATAATCCCACCTTTGTAGACCTCCTCAGCCAGGTGCGACAGATTGCGCTGGACGCCTACGCCCACCAAGATCTGCCCTTTGAGAAGCTGGTGGAAGAACTGCAGCCGCAGCGCTCCCTGAGCTATAGCCCCCTCTTTCAGGTGACGTTCGTCTTTCAAAATACGCCCGGGGAGACGTTGGAACTACCGGGTCTGAGCGTAACTCGCATCTCAGAAAGAGAAAGCGTTGCCGCCAAGTTTGATTTAACCCTATTTATTTCAGAGTCAGACTCTGGATTAACGGGGATGTGGCGATACAACACTGACCTGTTTGACGCCGCTACCATTGACCGCATGTCAGGCCATTTCCAGACCTTGCTGACGGCGCTCGTCGCCAATCCCCAACAACCCGTGGGCCAGATTCCCCTGCTCCAGGTCGACGAACGCCATCGGGTATTAACGGAATGGAACCGCACTCAGACCGAGTTCCCGCCCGTGGCTTCCCTCCAGCACCTTTTTGAAGCCCAGGCGGAGCAAACTCAAGAAGCGGCGGCAGTGGTGTTTGAAGGCCAGCAACTGAGCTATGGGGAATTGAATCGTCGCGCCAATCAACTGGCCCACCATTTGCAAAGTCTGGGGGTCGGTCCCGAAAGCCGGGTCGGTCTCTATGTGGAGCGTTCTCTGGAGATGCTGGTGGGACTGTGGGGCATCCTCAAAGCGGGCGGGGCTTACGTGCCGCTGGACCCAACCCATCCCCAGCAGCGGGTGGCGTTCTTGCTCGAAGACGCCCAGGTGTCGGTGCTATTGACCCAACAGCGATTGATGGAGCGCCTGCCAGAGTCTAGGGTTGCGACAGTTTGTCTGGACGCCGACTGGCCGCTTATGGCGCAACAGCGTCAGGACAATCCCAATGGCGCCGTCAGCCTCAACAATTTGGCCTACGTGATCTACACCTCTGGTTCGACCGGTCAACCCAAGGGGGTGGCGATTGAACACCGCTCGATTGTCAATTATGTGCAGGGGGTATTGCAACGCATCTCCCCAGTCGCGGGTCAGCATTGGGCGATGGTGTCAACCATCGCGGCTGATTTGGGTAACACGGTTCTGTATCCGGCCTTGTGTACCGGTGGGTGTCTACATGTGCTCTCCCGGGAGCAGGTGACAGACCCGGATGCGTTTGCCGATTACTGCGAGCAGCGCCCGATTGATATCCTCAAAATCACCCCCTCCCACTTGGCGGCTTTACAAAGCAGTCGTCGGCCCGCCGAGGTGATGCCCCAGCGACAATTGATTCTCGGGGGAGAAGCGGCGAGTTGTGAGTGGGTGGCGGAGCTTCAGGCTCTGGCCCCAGAATGCAAAATTCTCAATCACTATGGTCCAACTGAGACCACGGTTGGGGTACTGACCTACCCGGTTCAGGAACAGTTGCCCGCCAGTGGGGTGGCGCCGTTGGGTCGACCGTTGGCGAATACCGAGGTCTACATTCTGGACCGCTATCTCCAGCCCGTCCCCGTAGGCGCCCCAGGAGAGCTGTACATTGGCGGCATGAGCCTGGCGCGGGGGTATCTGAATCGTCC
This sequence comes from Leptolyngbyaceae cyanobacterium MO_188.B28, assembly GCA_030065175.1. Taxonomy (GTDB): domain Bacteria; phylum Cyanobacteriota; class Cyanobacteriia; order Phormidesmidales; family Phormidesmidaceae; genus JAKSDM01. The sequence goes on from JASJDH010000016.1 coordinate 13,935, forward strand.
CGAGTTAACTGCAGCGCAGTTTATTCCCCATCCCTTCAAAGATGAGGTCGGCCCTCGCTTATACAAGACTGGCGATCTAGCGCGCCGACGGGCAGACGGCGACATCGAGTTTCTGGGCCGCGTAGACCATCAGGTGAAGATCCGCGGCTTTCGGATCGAGCTGGGGGAAGTGGAAGCGGTGTTAGGGCAGCATCCCCAGGTGCAGCAAGGGGTGGTGATTGCGGCTGAAGATGGGGTTGGCGATCAGCGTCTGGCGGCGTATGCGGCAGTGGCTGACGCCTCGGTGACGCCGAGTGAATTGCGCCGCTTTCTCAGGGAGCGGTTGCCGGAGTACATGACGCCTTCAACTTTTGTGTTGTTGGATGCCTTGCCATTGACTTCCAATGGCAAGGTGGACCGACAGGCTCTGCCTGCGCCGAATATAGATGAAAAGGGGCTTGAAGTTGAGTTTGTTGCGTCGCGAAATGAAACTGAAATCCTCCTGGCCAATATTCTGACCGATGTCCTGGGACTTCACCGCGTTGGCATCCACGATAACTTTTTTGACTTGGGAGGCCATTCCTTACACGCAACACAGGCTATCTCCCGGATTCGGGCGGCCTTTACGGTGGAACTGCCCCTGAGAAGTCTGTTTGAGCATCCTACGATTGCAGAACTGGCTGACGTTCTGGTTTCTATGCAGTTAGAGCAGGCAGATAACGCCCTACTGGAACAAATTTTGGCTGAAGTGGACGCCATGCCAGACCCCGAAGTCCAGTAACGGGCGGGTTAAGGCGGTTCGCCTCCCTTGCTGGAGCCTTAAACCCTCCTTAATCCATTTAGGGGGATTTCTACAAAAACTTCTGACAGCTGAGGAAAGACATAATGAGTGATTTGCTAAAACGCCTCGAACAATTCTCGCCCGAAAAACGAGAATTAGTTTTGAAAAAGCTCCGAGAACAGCAGCTTGCAACTGCTGAGAAGAATCGCTCCAAAAAACCACGCATTGTCCCTGCGCCAAGAGATAGCAAATTGCCCTTATCCTTTGCTCAAACCAGATTGTGGTTCCTGGATCAGCTAGAAGGCGGCAGCGTTGCTTACAATGTACCCGCAGCCCTGCGCTTAACGGGCTACCTGCATGTAGCGGCTCTGGAGCAATCCATAGCAGAAATGATCAGGCGCCATGAGGTTCTACGCACCACCTTTCCAATCGTGAATGGGAATCCGGTACAGAGGATTACTGAACATGCCTTTGCCTCCATTCCGATACTGGACTTGCAATCCTTGTCAGAGCAGGCGCAATCCTCTGAAGTGCAACGACTTGCCATTGAGGATGCCCAACGTCCCTTTGATCTGGCTCAAGGCCCCTTGTTACGCGTCACCCTGTTGCGACTGGGGGCGTCATCCCATGTGCTTCTGGTGAATTTACACCACATCGTTTCTGATGGCTGGTCGAGAGCTATCTTTATCCGTGAGGTGGCCATTCTTTACGAAGCCTTTTCAGAGGGTAAACCTTCCCCCTTGCCAGACTTACCCATCCAATACGCCGACTTTGCTCACTGGCAACAGCAGTGGTTAACTGGGGAGGTGCTTGAGACTCAACTCGATTATTGGCAAAAACAATTCTCTGGAGCGCCTCCTGTTTTAGAACTCCCAACCGATCGACCCCGCCCCCCAGTCCAGACTTTCAGGGGAGGAAGGGAAACAGTCGCCCTCGACGCTGAGCTGACTCAGAAGCTAAAGGAGCTGAGTCAACAATCGGGGGCGACTCTATTTATGACGCTACTAGCAGCCTTGGCCACATTGCTGGCTCGCTACAGTGGCCAAGAAGATATTGTGGTGGGAACTCCGATCGCCAACCGTAACCAGCTTGAGCTTGAGCCTCTGATTGGCTTCTTTGCCAATACGCTGGCGATACGCACTGACCTGCAGCAGAACCCAACGTTTCTAGAGTTGCTGGCGCAGGTAAGGCAGACAACTCTGGATGCCTATACCCATCAAGATTTACCGTTCGAAAAGCTGGTTGAAGAATTACAACCCGAACGAACCCTGAGCCATAATCCCATTTTTCAGGTAATGTTCGTATTACAAAACATTCCAAGAGATAAGTATGAACTACCAGGGGGCTTGAGCATTTCGACTGTACAAGCTGAGGAACTGATCGGTAAGTTTGATTTGACCCTTCGCTTGAGTGAGACGGAGACGGGGCTCAGAGGATTTTGGGAATACAACTCCGATCTGTTTGATGCAAGCACGATTGCTCGAATGGTTAATCACTTTCAGACTTTGCTGGAAGGGATTGTGGTTAATCCACGTCAGAACATTTCAAACTTGTCCTTGATGACTCCAACAGAGCAACATCGGTTGCTTGTGGAGTGGAACAATACGCAGCTGGATTATCCCAATAACCAGTGTATCCATCAGCTCTTTGAAGAGCAGGTAGACAAGACGCCTCACGCAATAGCGGCGGTCTTTGAAGACCAGCAATTAACTTACCAGGCGTTGAACAGCCGCGCTAATCAGCTAGCCCGCCATCTGAAAGCATTGAGTGTCGGCCCAGAGGTACTTGTAGGGATTTATGCGGAGCGTTCTATCGAAATGGTGGTGGGTGTGTTAGGCATCCTCAAAGCTGGTGGAGCATACATACCACTGGATCCCACCCTTCCCCGACAGCGCACGGTTTCACTGCTTGAGGACGCTCAAGTATCCGTACTGTTGACCCAACAACGATTGGCAGAATGCCTCACTGACCTAGAAGCTACTGTGGTTTGTTTGGATACCGACTGGGGTATCATTGCCCAACAGCACGAGGATAACCTCGCTGGAAAAATCAAGCCCGATAATTTGGCTTATGTGATTTATACTTCAGGCTCAACTGGTCAACCCAAAGGTGTGGCAGTCGAGCATCGGTCAGTTCTAAATCTGTTGGAGGGGCTGCGAAAAACGATCTATTCAGATTACCAAGGCTGCCAACTTCGGGTTAGTGTAAATGCGCCATTGGCGTTTGATTCGTCAATTAAACAAATCATTCAACTTCTGCAAGGATATACCCTCGATATCGTACCAGAGGCACTAAGGTTAGATGGGCGGGCGTTGCTAACTTTTTTACAAAGCCGCCAAATTGACGTTTTTGATTGTACGCCATCACACCTGAAGTTGTTGATTTCGGCTGGGTTACTCACTAATGAAGCGGCTCCTAAAATAGTTCTGGTTGGAGGAGAGCCGATTGATGAATCTACCTGGGCCACTTTGGCAAAATACAAGAACAGTACTTTCTATAATGTCTATGGCCCCACAGAATACACAGTCGATGCCACAATTTGCAACATCAGTTTGGCTGTAACTAAGCCAGTGATTGGGCATCCTATCACCAATACTCAGATATTTATCTTGGATCAGGATTTACAGCCTGTTCCGATTGGAGTTCCTGGAGAATTACATATTGGGGGCGACGGTTTAGCTCGAGGCTATCTGAATCGTCCGGAATTGACAGATGCGAGATTCATCCCCCATCCCTTCAGTGCTCAGTCTGGTACTCGCTTATACAAGACTGGAGATCTAGCTCGTTTTCGGGATGATGGCAATATTGAGTTCCTCGGCCGCATAGATCGACAGATAAAAATCCGTGGTTTTCGCATCGAATTGGAAGAAGTGGAAACAGTCTTGGTGCAACATCCTCAGGTCGAGCAAGGGGTTGTTGTTGCGACCGGAGAGGGTTCTAGCAATCAGCGCCTGGTTGCTTATATAGTAGTGGCTGCTCCCTCACCAACCCCGAGTGAGTTACGCTACTTTCTCAGAAGACGGTTACCAGTGTACATGGTGCCTTCAAACTTTGTGACGATAGAGTCCTTGCCGTTAACACCTAATGGCAAGGTAGACTATCGGGCGTTGCCAAATCCGCTGCAGATAAAATCTGAGTCAGAACAATCTTATGTTCCGCCTAGGACAAAACTAGAAAAATCACTAGTTGACATTTGGCGAGAGATCCTTGGAGTTGATCAAGTTGGCATTTATGATAATTTTTTTGAGCTAGGAGGTGACTCTCTCAAGGGAGCAGTTTTTATAAACAGGCTTCAGGAAAGGTTAAACCGTTCTGTCTCTGTTGTTGCCTTGTTTGATGATCCCACAGTGTCTGGTTTGGCGACTTATCTTGAAAAAAATTGTAATGAGGCTGCCCCTCAAATAGTTAGTAGGACTAGCACCCCAAAAACTCAAAACTTACATAAGGCATTAATGCCGATCATCCCTATCCCAGGGGATATATATCCTAATAATGTAGAAATAAGTCGGTCAAACACCTTCTTCAAACCTCCCTTCTTCTGTGTCCCTGGAGTAAGCGGCAATCCTATCTATTTACAGGCGCTGGCGCGGTGCCTCGGTCTGGATCAACCGTTTTATGGCTTGCAAGCCCCTAGTCTAGATGGAAAATCGGAACCCTACGATAAGGTGGAAACGATGGCTGCCGATTACATCCAAGCGATACAGACAGTTCAGCCGCAAGGACCCTACTTTATATGTGGCCATTCTTCTGGCAGTCGGGTGGCCTTGGAAATGGTTCGACAGCTTTACAGGCAGGGACAGGACATCGCTTTGCTCAACATCATAGATTCCACAGCACCTATCATTACTAAAAATGATTTGGATTATTTGGTGGATGATACTGCATGGCTACTTTTGTTAGCTCATAATATCGAGCTAAGTACAGATCAAAGTCTAGAGATGCCGTACGAAATGCTTCAAAACCTAGATTGGGATGAGCAATTAAATCATTTCAAGACCCAGTTAGAAAGGATTAATTTTAAGTGGATTTCTTCTAGTACTGATATAGCTCAAATAAACGGACATTTTCAAACATTCAAAGCCAACCTCAAAATTGATCGCTCCTATCATCCTCCGCTAGAAGCCATACCAGTGAAAATCATTCTTTTTGAGACGACTAATACAGATCATTCTGAGGAGAGAGGAGCTTCGATATCCAAGAGAATGCGGACTAAAATACCTCAGAAAATACAGGCCAAGAGACCCCAGGAAATTTTGCGGGATCCAACCAGAGGTTGGGGTCAGTTGTCTACTAAACCCGTGGAGATCCATCAGGTTCCAGGCACTCATTTTACGGCGACAGATCCGCCGCATGTTCAGGTTCTAGCTGAAAAGTTGAAAGATTGCCTTGTACAGGCGCAGGGTAATAACGTGAAGGTGTCAGATTAACTAAGGGCGTAACTACAACAGCTAGGAGCCAGAAGTAAGGAAGGGATTAGATTCCGAGTTCTGCATTCTGCCCAGACATCATTTCCTGGTTTAAGTTGACAGCCCAATAGAGTAAGTCTTGGCCAGATTTGTGAAAAAAGTAAAATTGCGTTTGCAAGGGAGAAGACATATGGAAAGTGCACGCAAGAAAAGAAGTGGGGGGATATTGCCTAAGTTTGCAATGCTAGCTGCAGGCATGTCCTTGACCCAATGGCTAAAAGTTCTTTTAGAGAGCGGAGGTATTGAACGAAAACATTGGCTGAGAGCGCTATGGATATCAACCTTGACAATTGCATATGCTCCCCTTAGATTTTTGGAACAGGTCAAGTTTGGCAAAAAAATACGAAATACAGAGATAAAGCACCCTCCAATCTTCATCATAGGCCATTGGAGAAGTGGGACATCGTACCTTCATCGCCTAATAGCTCAAGATAAAAACTTGGGATATGCTTCTGCTATTCAAATCTCTTTTAACTCAGAATTCTACTTGACAACCGATCGCTTCATAAAAGCTTTGGTAGGAGACCAGCTTTATTCAGAAGCAGCGGCGGCTCCTTTAGAAGATGAGTACGCCATACTCCATGCGTCTCCTTACTCATATTATCTCGGGCTCTATTTCCCAAGACGTACGTATGACTTATTCAAGAAATTTGTTTTGTTTGAACGAGTTGACAAGCAAACCAGGAAACGCTGGAAACAAGTCTATTTGAGGATTTTAAAGAAGTTAACCTTTAGCTCCAATGGAAAGAGATTGGTGCTAAAGAATCCTATGAATACAGGAAGAATCAACTTACTGCTAGAAATGTTTCCAGACGCCAAGTTTATCCACATCTATCGAAATCCATATTCCGTTTATTGCTCTATGAGACGCTTGCATACCTCAAAAGCTCACACAAATTTTATGCAAAGTTTCTCTGACGAAGAACGGGAAGATGTGATTATTTCGATGTATAGAGAGTTGATGCAGAGCTATTTGATTCAAAAAGAGGCCATACCATCAGGAAACCTCGTAGAATTAAAATATGAGTACTTTGTAAACAACCAGATGGAAGAGCTTGAGAGAATCTATGAAGAGCTTGGTCTTCCAGCATTTTCTCAAGCAAAAGAGGCGTTCAAGACTCTTGTTGACAATGAAAAGAAAATTGATCGCTCTAGAGGTTATGAACTCAGTGAGAAAAATATCGAAAGAATAAGGCAGCACTGGCAATTTGCATTTGATGAATGGGGATATGAGTTACCTGAAAGTATTCAAGTAACCAAGTAATGTCGACTTTAGGAAGGGAACTTTTTATCCCATTGATAAAGCTATTGCTGAAGCGTTATAGGCTAATCTCCAAGAGTCAAAGAGGAAACTTAGTCGACCTGGTGGGATGAGTTACAATAGACGGAAATTTTAATGAAGACTTTTTTTATTGTTTGGCTGGGACGATTTGTCTCGTTAATGGGCTCTAGACTGACAGGGTTTGCCCTGAGTATCTGGGTCTATCAAAACAGTGAATCAGTCACCTTGTTTTCGCTTACAGCGTTGTCAACAACGCTGCCCGCTGTGTTGATCTCTCCCGTGACTGGGCTACTTGTAGACCGCTGGGATCGTCGCTGGATCATGATCATCAGCCAGATCGCAGCGAGTCTAAGGACATTAGCTATTTTCTTTCTGCTGATCAACCAGCACCTCACAGTCTGGCAAATTTGCTTACTGAATGTGGTGGCTTCAACCTTTACATCCCTCCAACTACCAGCTTTTCTCGCCACTTCCAGTCTGTTGGTGCCCAAACAACACCTCGCACGAGTTACAGGTATGACTCAGCTTGGCGTATCTGCAAACCAGATTATTGCACCTATGATTGCGGGGGCTTTGCTAGTGACCATCCAAATGCAGGGTGTGCTTCTGGTGGATTTTGCCACCTTCATTGTCGGCATTTGTACCCTTTTGGCAGTAAAATTCCCGCGGGTGGCGGCGACAAAGACTGAGAAATTGAAGCAAGGCTCTTTTTGGCGAGAGATGGTTTACGGTTGGCAGTATATTAAAGCTAGACCTGGACTCCTGGGACTACTCCTTTTCTTTACTTTCAGAAACTTTTTGTTGGGTTTGGTAAGTGTATTAGCAGTTCCGTTGGTTTTATCGATCACCTCTTCAGACGTTTTGGGCATAATGCTTGCAATCAGCGGGGTTGGGATGCTGATAAGTAGTCTGATTGTAGCTAAAAGGGGAATTCCCAAGCACCATTACATTAATACTATGTTTGGCTTTAATGCCCTGGGCACCATCGCAATGATAACGGTTGGCTTGCGTTCGTCGATTCCTCTAGTGATGCTGTCTGGTTTTCTCTTATTCTTTTGTGTGCCTTTCATAAACATTCCTAACCAGATCATTTTTCAGCGGAAGATTCCTGCCCATATTCAAGGAAGGGTTTTTGCCTTGAGGCGAGCGTTCGCAATGATGGCGATGCCCCTCGGCTATGTCGTGTCCGGCCCCCTGGCAGATAGAATATTTGAGCCTTTAATGCTCCCCAACGGCTTCTTGGCTGGAAGCATTGGTACGCTGATTGGAGTCGGTCCTGGACGCGGCATCGGCCTAATGTTTATTGTTACAGGTTGTTTGACTCTGTTGGTTACGCTAGCAGCATATCAATATCCTCGATTACGCCGATTGGAAATTGAGCTGCCGGACGCTATTTCTGATGACAAATAAGGATCCATGCCGTGAAGTTTAGATGGATGATCGACAGCAAATACAACTTGAGAATAGCAAGCCAGCGATCACTCCTACCCTTTTTCCTAAAAAAAAATTTAAATCAATTATGGCTATTCACCTCCCGCTTATTGGCAAAATTCGTCGCACAACTCCGCTGGCGGTCAGTGTCCTTGCAATTGGTTTAATTGGGGTTGGAGCGGGAGTCTATTGGACCACTCGCGATCGCGTCAACGCTGCTGATATCGGTGAGCTGACACTGCCGGTCAAAACCCAAGCGCTGACCATCAGGATTGAAGCCAGTGGAGTCGTGGAGCCCATTCAGACTGTGAATCTCAGCCCTCGCACCTCTGACATTCTGGCTGAGCTTTATGTGGAACAGGGAGATCAAGTGTCTCAGGGACAGGTTATCGCCCGCATGAAAGGGGATGACATTGAAGCAGAGCTAACCCAGGCCAGAGCCAGGGTCGCCCAAGCGAAGGCTCGTTTGACCAGACTTCGCAATGGTAATCGAGCTGAAGATATTTCCCAGAGTCAAGCTCGGGTGACACAAGCAGAGGCGCGTCTGGCGGATGCTGAAGCGAGGTTGGCTTTGGCCGCTGAGCGGGTTGAGCGTAATCGCTTCCTGACTGGGCAAGGCGCCCTGTCTCGGGATGAACTTGACGCCGCCATAAGAGAAGTCGAGAGCGCCAGAGCTGATTTGGAGCTTGACCGCGCCAGCTTGACCGAAGCTCAACATAACCTGTCTCTGCTTCAACGGGGAAACCGAGTTGAGGATATTACAGAGGCTGAAGCGAATCTACAAGAAATGATTGGCCTCTTGCAAGCCGTAGAAGTTAGGCTAGAGGACACCTACATTCGGGCTCCTTTTGATGGGGTGATCAATCAAAAATTCGCCACTGAAGGCGCATTTGTTACCCCGACCACCTCTGCCTCTGACGCCTCTTCTGCGTCTTCATCCGCCATTGTTGAGATTGCTAGGGGATTAGAGGTGGTCGCCGAGGTTCCAGAAGTTGATATTGGGGAAATCTCAGTGGGCCAACGAGTTGACATTGTAGCCGATGCGTATCCTGACAAAATTTTCGAGGGTAGAGTCAGATTGGTGGCTCCAGAAGCCATCCTTCAGCAAAATGTCACCTTATTCCAGATCAGAGTTGAGTTAACAACAGGAGACGATCTGCTCAAATCAGGTATGAATGTCGATGTAGAGTTTATTGCCGAACAATCTCGGGAAACCATCGTTGTGCCAACGGTTGTCATTGTCACCCGGAATGGCGAACCCGGCGTCTTGACGCTCGATGACAATCAAAAAGCTCAGTTTCGACCTGTTACCCTGGGGTCAGTGATGGGCGATCAGATGGAGATTTTGGACGGCATAGAAGCAGGGGAGCGCATCCTAATAAATTTACCACCCGGTCAGACGCTGCAAGACCTAAATAAATCGTAGTTCCCTATCAGGAGCCTTGAATGGTTGACACCACAGAAAGCCTAAAGATGGCTTTTAGGACCCTGACTAGCAACCGGTTGCGCAGTGCGTTAACCATGTTGGGGATTATCATCGGTAACGCCTCAGTCATCGCCATGGTCGGCGTTGGGGACGGCGCCCAACGATTTGTAGCCCATGAGATTGAAAATTTAGGCCCCAATACCCTATTTATTCGACCTGGAAATAAGGATTTGCGGCGGTTGCGCTCCACCTTGCCCAAGACATTGGTTCTAAAGGACGCTGAAGCGATCGCAGCGCAGGTTGATTCGGTCAGGGCGACAGCTCCCATATTTAACGATCGCGACGTTATCGTGTATCGTAATCGCTCCATTAATACATCCATTGTGGGCACAACAGCCAGCTTCCCAATTGTGAATAACTTCAATATGGATCAGGGAACCTTTTTCACTGAACTCAATGTGCAGCGAAGTCAACGAGTTGTTGTGCTGGGATCTACAATTGCTCAACAGCTATTTGATCAACAAAGTCCGCTGGGCCAAAAGCTTCGGATTAAACAGGTAAGCTTTCGGGTGATCGGAGTTCTAGAGGAGAAGGGGTCTAGTCTGGGATACGGTAATTATGACGACGCAGTTTTAGTCCCCTTAACCGTCATGTCGCGGCGGCTAGTGGGGGAAACCTCCCCCTTTGGCGTTGAGGTCAGCAATATTGTCGTATCGGTCCAGGACGAACAAAGTATTGAAGCCGCCCAGTTCCAGATCACTAACTTGCTGAGACTCAGGCATCGGATTCAGGGAGAGGATGACTTTTCGGTGAGCACTCAAAAAGATCTGTTGGATTTCACAAACCGTATTACATCAGCCCTGACCACCATGTTGGCGGCAATATCAAGTATCTCATTGCTGGTAGGCGGTATCGGCGTGATGAATATTATGCTGGTCTCTGTCAAAGAACGCACCCAAGAAATTGGCTTGAGGAAGGCGATAGGCGCTTCTGAAGAAGATATCCTAATTCAATTTATGATAGAGGCCTTTCTCCTAGCCGCTGCTGGCGGACTGATTGGCGTCGCCATTGGGGTAAGCGGCTTACTGCTGATTGGCGTCTTTACCCCGTTTCAGCCTCAAATTTCTGGGATGGCCGTAGTGGCTGCAGTGGGCGTATCCGGCAGTATCGGCCTTGTCTTCGGTGTGCTCCCCGCCCAACAAGCCGCTAAATTAGATCCGATTGTAGCCTTACGGAGCGCTTAGGCCATAGTTCTATGACGAATCCTCGTAATATCTGGGTGAATTGCCCTTGTCCTAATCCTGAAGCCCGACTACGGTTATTTTGTTTTCCCTATGCTGGCGGCGGCGCCTCAATCTTTCGAACTTGGGCGGCACAACTGTCGCCGGAGATAGAAGTTTGTCCAGTTCAACTGCCTGGACGGGAAAATCGGTTTAATCATCTGCCCTTCCGTCAATTGACTTGCTTGATTCAAACTCTGTTACCGGCGCTGCTGCCTGAGTTTGATCGTCCCTTTGCCTTTTTCGGCCACAGCTTGGGGGGCCTGATTAGTTTTGAGTTGGCTCGTCAACTCCAGCGACAAAACTTTTCACAACAACCCTTGCAATTGTTTGTTTCAGCCTGTCGAGCGCCTCAACTGCCGCCAATCGACCAGCCGATTCATCAACTCCCTGAACCTGAATTGATCCAAGCCCTGCATCAATACAACGGTACGCCGGAAGTACTGTTACAGGATGCAGAAATGATGGCGTTGATGCTGCCAATGTTGCGAGCAGATTTTTCTCTGTCGGAAACGTACTCCTATGTCCCTCTATCGCCATTACACTGTCCCATCTCAGCTTTTGGCGGCTTACAAGATAAGTACGTCAGCTGGGAAGATTTAGCCGGTTGGAGTAGCCAAACCTTTGGGAACTTTACTCAACGCATGTTTCAGGGCAATCACTTTTTCCTCAAACCGAAGCAAGAAGAGCTATTGCAAGCCATATCCCAAGACTTGACCCGCCCATTAAATCTGGCCTTCACAGCGTAAGTGTTTGAGGGTCCATCCTAATCATTTCAGTCAACCTAGGTTTAATTTTTTTCAGCTCTGACAATTTCATTAAGAAAAGTATACGAGCAAACATGCCAGCGAGGAGAGGCGCTGTATAAGAATATAGAATGCGCCTTTTAAGGATGCATCTGCCCGTGCATTTATCTCCTACTTTAACCTTGATTTATGAAAAGCCTTGTAAGTCAACTGATTGGCCTGTACCAAAAATCCTGGTGGCTGGAAATATCAACGGAATCTCCGCGTTGTGAGTATTATTTTGGTCCGTTTGAGTCAGAAAGTGAGGCGGTTCAAGCGCGGTCTGGCTATGTGGAAGATTTGGAGCAAGAAGGGAGCGAACTACGCCGCGTTTTGGTGGTTCGTCGTCGTCCCCCAGAGGAACTGACAGTTGATTATTCTGGAGCGGCGTGAAGCTGACGCCGATAACTTGACGGCCAAAGGCATGAAAGCTGATTGCGATCGCGCTCTTAAGTCAACCAGCGGCATTTTCTAGGCCAACTCGAACGGAATTAGGGGGGTTGCCGTTGAAGTGATCGATGAGCGATCGGAAATGAGCCCCTTATGAACACATTATTGCTATCGGACAACACAATACTGCTATCTGAATCAACCGAAAATCCCCACAGTTCGTCGGGGAATCCTCCTTCCCCATTAGAAGACTATCTGTGGTCTCACTGTTCCGACCTCTATGGTTTGCCGCCTAGCGTTGAGGAAGTGCTTAAAATCCAATCGCATCCTTCCATGCAGGCTGCCCTAATTGAGTTGGAGCGGGTAAGCCGCGAATTATTAAATCAAATCAGGTATGGACATTAAGTCGGCGATCTCGCCATGTGAAATAGGGATAGAGGCTCTGGACTTGCTGTCCAAAGCCTCTATCCCTATTCAGCGGTTCTATTCTGTCGATTGACAATACTGACATCAACGTAGGGCCTTTGAAAGGGGCTAGCGCGATTTACTTTGCCGTCAATTCATTATGGCGTCAATTGCGCATGGATCTTGACGGATGATCCCCATCGCCCACAACCCCACCCTAAAGATTAGACGCGCCTCAACATTATTCTTTAGGGGGACTGCCAAGTACTTTACAGCATGCGTATACTATAGATGTGCACTTTAGTCAACAAGCATCTCAAGGAAATCCCCCCTGACATTGCCCTCGTTAGCCCTTGATCTGTTCTAACTTCCAAGCCCCCAGGGAAAGGGAATGGGTAAACATTGAGCATTAAACTTCCGGTAGTCAGTCATCGGCTGCCGCCACTTCATCCGGCTGCCGGGTGAAGTAAGGATGAACGTACTTACGCAGAAGATAATTAGTATGATTGCACTTATGAACGACCAAAGCGTCTATTTCCACCGCTTAATGCAAAATGCAGAGGGGAAATGGCAAGGTCACCGAACGTATGAATCGTTAAAGTCCAAAAAGAAAACTCGGGTCTCTAACCGGTTTGAAGTTAGGTTGAACGATACGAAACAACATATCTTAGAAGAGTTACATCAACTCCCTCAGGGCGCTTTACCTTACACCATTGAAGTTTCCTGGATAAGTCACGATGCGGACACCGGAAAATTACTGAGCGAAGGCGACACCCTCATGGGCTATCACGATAGATATCTCTATCGCGACAGTGGATATGTCACGAATCGACCGATTGTCAGTAAGATTGAGATGCCGTCTCCTGACCACATGTTAATTCGCACCTTTTACGATGGGGTGACTACATTGGGGGACAAGACGGCGGCCTATGAAGAAAATTTTCGCTGGGCTGGCGACCACCGACTCCGTACTGTGTTGGCGTGGGATAAACACCACCAGCTCGCCTTAATGGGGCAATACATTGAGCATAAGTTGGCAGCCTGAGGCAACGCTCAGAGGACATCCCATCGCCCTAACCGGCCATCTCTCCCTCTACTGCCGTTGACTGAAGATTTTATTTTAAGTTAATTCCCTAAGGAAGCGCTTAGAGGACTTAGCTAATGTCAACCTCCGTTTACGGTCACTCCCATCGGTTCTTCACCGTCAAGATCCGGTGGGTTTATGCGTTGAGAGCTTTGATGACTTTGGGTTTCATTTTTAGCGGGTGTCAAACGCCGTCGACGTTGGATAACTCCTCAATTTCTGAAGAGAGCCATGAGGAGGAGAATGGGGAGACGACGACGGAGCCCTTTTGGGTGGACGCTGAAGCGGGCGCCGCCTGGAATATTTTTGGGTTAGAAATTGTTGGCAAAGTGATGAGTCAGCAAACTAACGGTCAGTATGCTGTTGTTGTCAGCACCACTCCCGCTGACGGGGGACCGCCTCTGCATGTCCATCAACATGAAGATGAGTTGTTTTATGTCTTGGAGGGGGTTTATGAATTTCGCTTTGGGGACGAGACTATAGTCGCCAATCGAGGCGATCTGGTCCACCTGCCGCGCCTTATCCCCCATAGCTTTCGCAATGTTGGAGCTGAACCCGGTGTGATGATCAATACGATTACCCCCGGCGGCTTCGAACATTTTTTTGTGGAGATCGACCAACTCCCTAAAGATCAGCCTTTGGATCGACAGCAGGTAGTGGATATTGCGGCTGGATACGGTCTGCAGTTTTTGACCAATGAGTCTGAGTAACGTGCGATCGCACTCCTCAAAACCTCGCTTATTCGACTTGTGCTGAATGCAAGCTCCGATCAATAAGTCAAGCAGCAATTAAAGCATACACATGACATCTGTCATGGTTTAGGCATGACATTTATTCGATGTAGATTCGTTCTTCAGTTCGATATCATGCAATTGTCGAGATTAAGAAAAATGAAGCTAGATTAAGAAAAATCACTCTCGTGACATCAGGAAATCAAAACAGGAGCTTAGTATCATGATTGCATCCCAAGAGAGAGCCAACACGACCCAAAACTTCTACTCATTCCTGCAGGGACAACCTCGTAATAGCGCTTTGTTAGATGAGACATTACTTGAGTCTGTCATGCAAAAGGCTCAAGACAGCCGCAACACTCAACAACGTTATATTGAGCAGCATGGCTTAACACTCGTCGCCGCCGCCCGTGCGATCGCCGCCGCCTATCAAAGTGGCGGGCGCTTATTGGTGATGGGGAATGGCGGATCAAGTAGCGACGCTGCCCATATTGCGGTCGAATTCCTCCACCCAATCACCATCGGACGTCCGGCCCTCGACGCTATTGACCTGACGGCCGATGTCGGCATGATTACCGCTGTCGGCAATGATTTAGGATTTGAAGACATCTTCAAGCGTCAAGTGTTAGCCAAAGGACGCAAGGGCGATAAGCTAATCGGTCTATCGACCAGCGGCAACTCCAAAAACCTGCTGGCGGCCTTCGCACAAGCCAAACAGATGGGGATTGGCACAATTGCTCTAGTTGGCGGTAATGGCGGTCAAATGGCGACCAGCCCCGATGTAGACCACTGCCTGGTGGTTGAAACTACCAGTATTCACCGGGTTCAAGAAAGCCACCTGGTCACTTATCACATCATGTGGGATCTCGTACACACTATCCTAGCTGAGCAACGTGGCGCTTCCGCCGTTGCAGTTTAAGTACGCAGCCTAGAGTCCGCGCCTGAACCTCTTCGGGTGGAGATTCCTTCAATAACAACATCACCAGTTTAAAGGTTGTCTATCAAGGATTTATTCATGAGTTCCTCACTCCAGGCGTTTTACCAATCTGCATGTGTACAAGACCTCCTTTACACCATCCAACAGCTCAGTCAGTCCCTGACGCAGCAAATGAGCCGTCCACTGCGGTTGATGGTGTTGTGTGGACCACAGACACTTCTCATTGAAGAATATCAACTTAAGGCTCACCTGCCCCCATCGGTCGAAATTCTCCAGGGCTTTGGACTAGCGGCATGGTCCCTGCCAATTGATCGGTTGAATCACGCCATCACCCTCGCTGAGCGCCCTAATGTCATCTTAGCAGCCACGCAAGACACCATGAGGATTCGAGGCTCAAAACGGACATTGATTGATGTACAAAGAACCGGGGCAAACATTCATGAGGTCGCCTCTGCAGATGAAGCCTTCCACCTTGCCGTCGCCCATCCAGACCAGCAGGTTGTTTACTTCGCCGTCGGCTTTGAAGACTATGCCGCCTTAACTGCACAAACGATTCAATCTGCAGCCGCCCAATCGATTGATAACTTTAGTGTGTATTGCAATCACACTTCGATTATCCCTGCGTTAAAAGCAGTTCTCGACTCACCGATTCTTATGGTTGACGGCTTCATTGGAGCGGCGGATATTCCCCAGGTTACTGGACTACAGCCCTACGAGTTTTTAGCGGACTCCTATCACAAGCCGATTGTTATCGCCGAGAACTCTCCATTAGCCATCCTGCAGGCGATTGTCATACTCTTGCGACAACGCCTTGAGCGTCGTAACGGTGTGGAGACCCAGACTACCTTTAACCAAACGGGCGACAGCACAAAAATGCAGGCCATGATGGAGGTGTTAGAGCCCCGGGATTTTTATGAATGGCGAGGGATGGGGTCGATCGACTACTCTGGCCTGAAACTACGTACAGAGTATGAACAGTTCGACGCTGATATTGTGTTCGACTTACCCAAACTGAAAATTGCCGATCCCCATTCTGCGCAATGCTGGGCAATCTTATCAGGGGTGAAAAAGCCCTGTGAGTGCAAAGTTTTTGGCGCGAGTTGCAATTCAGAACTGCCCATGGGGACGTTTATGACCTCGCCAAACGGAGCCTGTGCTCTAGCTCACGCGGCTGTCCTGAATCCTAGCCCTTCCCTTTGCGCCCGCTAACTGCCTTGCCCCCCGAGGAACCCACAGGCTGGACTCCTGGGGCCCTCAAAGCTGATTTGAGTCAAACTAAGCAATACCCACTAGAATCAATGCCGTGCAGAAACAGAATATTGTAAAAATACTGCCTGCGATGACTTCGTAGGGAGCATGATTAATCTGCTCAAGGTATTGATTTACTTTTTTGTCATGTGCTTCATCAGGGGTCCAAGTCATTGATTTCATAATACTCACTTCCTTTACTAGGGTGGAAATCTACTTCTATGAGTATCAACTCAGAAAGAGAAGTTCTAGAGAAGACAAAATATCGAGTGCAGTCAATGTTGCCTCCCCCCCTTCTCACTGGGTCCTCACTCTCTTGGCCCTCAACTTCTCAGTAAAGACAGCGACAATTTCGATGGGTTAACTCACTCTGTTTTGCTTCAGGTTCTTTTCTCGCATCCACGCTCTTTTCTGAAACAGGCTAGAAAAAAGCAGCGCCCTCAATCGTGACACGAGATATCGTATCTGACTAATAGTGAGATAGGTCTTTAAAGAAGAGAGTCCTTCTCGTCGTACCTTTCGGCTATAGAAAATCACCCCCCTCAGAAACGCATAGACGCGCCTACCCCGATACTCTGGGTGAATTCCGCCAAAATCCAATCGCATATTGTGGGGATTATAGTTATCACGATTGAGAGCATTGAGTTGAGTCAAGCCGACTTGTTTAGCAAACTGCTCATAGGTCATGCCATTTCTGGCCTGAGGGCTAGTGTGGGCGTAAACCCATTCCCAAACTGCCCAATCCTGCCCTGCGAATTGGAACTCAGGCAGATCCTTAGTCACTCCATGGGCGTGTAAATAGATTCCAGCAGGAATCTCCGCCCAAGGCCCATGTTGCCAAACAAAATGAGGATCAAGGAACGACTTAAAGGCTAGATCCCTCCCGCCATTTATTCTCACCCGAGCAACCCGACCAACCATCCCGGCGCCTGCAATTTCCACTTCGATCGCGATCGCGCTTTGAGCTGATTTTCGAGTGAGCCTCAAATGCTTTTGTCGTCTTATCACAGATCGCTTACGGGTCTGGTTATCAGTCCGTAACGACGCCTCTTGCAGATAAAATACAGTTCTATAGCCAACTTGACTAGTCCGCCTCACATGTTGGGCTAAACGATCAAAAAACAGCTGCAATAGGTAGGCGTCAATGTTCTGATTGAGTCCTAACAATTCAGGCTCAGGCGACGAGAAATAAAGTCTTTTAAGTTGCTTGGCATGTCGAACTTCTTGACAAAGACGATAGAACCTTTCAGGCGACACGAGTTGCCTCTGGGCTTGAAGGACAAGTGAAGCTGTCGGAGAACCCAAGTTTCGATAGTCACTTTTCATAGTCTTCAGAAGTCAGCGATTAGCGAACAAATAAAGCCTAGTAGCTAGTTGCGGATGGGTAGGAAGGATAAGTTTTTTGACTTGTCGCCATTTTAGGAGTTGGCAGTCTGCAATTAAGGTATCAACTTAAGCTGGGACATTCTAACGAGGCAAGAATTAAGGAGACAGGAGACAGATTCCTTTTCCTATCTGACTTCTGTATTCTGTATTTCTTCTCTACTAGATTATCTCGCTTTAAGTTGGAGCCCGGAAATTAGATGTTGGTTGAGAATCAATATATCAGGATACGATCGCATCCTCCTGGAAGCCTAGCATATGTAAAGATTTGGCGTTGCTGAATACCGGCATGAATCACCTTCATTCCCAACCCTTATCCCCTCGGGATAAGGGATCCGGAATCAAAGTTCCTCTCCCCAGGGAGAGGGATTTAGGATGTAGAGCTTGCTCTTCTCATAGAGCCGGGGGTTACGGCGCCACAATAAAGCCATTCATCCCTCTGTTCAACACGCCCAGATCTGGGCGCTTGGTGAGCATACGTAAGTGGGTAGGCAAAATTAATTACAGAGAAAAGCCACTGCCCCCCCTGAATACCTGAATCCAGTTTGTAAACGATATTGCACAGGCTATTAACTCATAGCCACATCCAAGAGGAAAACCGGATCAGATTTTTTAGGGAGGTTCTTTCCCCATCAGGAAACCGTTATCCCATCAAAATAACAGTGTCAATCACATGAATCACGCCGTTATCGGCCTCAATGTCAGCAGAAATGACCGTCGCATTGTTCACTTCGAAACCATCTGAGGCATCGACCCGAATCGGAGCCCCCTCAACAGAGGTTAAAGCATTAACTGTCGCCATATCCGTTTGCATAAATTTCCCTGAGACCACATGGTAGGTCAAGATACGAGCCAGCTGAGGCGGATTTTGCACAAGCGTTTGCACAGTCCCCGGCGGTAGCTTGGCAAAGGCCTCATCGGTCGGCGCAAAGACGGTAAAAGGCCCAGGACCTTGCAGAGTTTCGACTAATCCCGCCGCTTGCACAGCTGCAACAAGAGTTTTAAAGGCGTCGTTACTCACCGCAATGTCAACAATATTCGGCATAGGTCACTCCTAATCGGATCACTTCAATAGTTTATTTAAACAGATTGTTCTCAGTCCTTAGGGACGGAATGATGGAACATCGTATTGAATTGCCTGCTCCCCCTACTCTTCAGTTCCCCGTCTCCTTACCGATAATCTTGGCGCTGAATATCCCCGAGGCGCGCTTCGGGACGCTTAAAGCGATCAAGTTGAGCCTCAAAGAATCTACGGTTGGCCTCTAGATGTTTGGGGTTGGAGTCATCTAAAGGATAGTACAGGGCTGTGCGGAGCGCCTGGATAACAGCCGAGGTGACGCAGTACATCGATCGCTGGAAGGAAACGCCCAGCTGGATTAGCATGTCGTCTTCGCCGCGGCAGTGCTGCAGGTAATCTTCCCGCAAGAACTCAGGTAGGAAGTGCAGCATGTCTTGCATAAGCAGTGTGGGTGGGACCCCAGCGCTGCCGACAGGGAAGATGTCTGCGTAGAGGATGCCGTAGTGAAAATCGCGTTGGTCTTTTGGGACCTGTCCTACCTGGGCGTTATAGGATCGTGTGCCTCGGAAGGGGGACACGCGGTAGAACACAGCCTCTACGTAAGGTAAGGCGGCTTCATACAGCCAGGTGAATCCTTGGGATTTAGGAATAATCTCGTAGCATTCACCGCGAATATAGACATGGTGGTAGATGGGTCGGCCCGCTACGGCAAAAATGCCGTCCACCAGGAAATTCATCGCCTCTGGGACGCTAGTGAGACTGCCTTCGGTGTAGCGATCGCACATTTCGAAGAAGACGGGGGCCATCACTTCCCAAAATAATCCCAAATTGGCGTAATAAGACCGTTGCCGCACCTGTTCAATGAACATTTCTGGAAACAGCTTATACAGCCCCAGCATTACCGGATTGCCCTGGAAGTAGGCTTTGATGGCGCGATCGCAGTTCTGCCGATACGCCTCACTATCGAGAAAATCATTGAACCGCCCCCCCATCTCCTGATGCCAGAACATCGACTGCATACAGGCTTCGGCAAACTCCATGTTGATCCGATCGTGCCACAGGTGATGCAACAGCCGGGGCAGTTTTCGCTTCAGCTCCCCCGTTTCCAGAAACGCCCGGAGTTCAGGATGGGCGTCCGCCTCGCCCCGCCAGATGCGCAGATCGGCGTCATCCCCCGCATAGTGGTTGGGCAGGTCCAGATATTCCGGGGGTAAAAAGTATTTGAAAAACGGAGTGGGATCGAGAAAAACCCGTTCTGCAATGTAGAGCAAATCCCGCCAGTAAAAATCCATCGGCACGGCATAGGCCTTATAGATACCGATTATTTGCTTCAAGTTTTCGGGCGTATCGGGCAACATAGCCCCGCCCGCCTCCAGACGGTGGATAATCTCAGCAAATTCATGCCTGGACGGAGGGAGTTGGGTAGTGGGTTGAACAGGGGTTTGGAGCATGGGAGGTTTGTGATTTTTCTTATTTGGAAACTTGGACAATCTGCTGGACGGCCTGCTCGGTGGGGACTGCAGCCACCATCGCCGTAGTGATGGGTTCGCTCCAGCGGGTTAGCCAATCCGGCTGAACGCCAAGGATAAGGATGAGGGCCGTTAGAATCAGGGCCGGGGCCTTTTCTCGCCAGGTTACCTGTGGGAAATAAGCGATTGCGTTATCCAGCCGACCAAAGCAGGTGCGGTTGAGCAGAATGACGAAGTAGACGGCTGTCAGGCCCGTGCCAATCACACAGAGCAAGGTTTGTAGCGGATAGACAGCGAAACTGCCTTGGAATACTAAAAACTCAGCGATAAAACCCACCAGTCCAGGAATGCCAGCGCTGGCCATCGCCCCCAGAACCAACAGAGCGCTAATCAGCGGCAGGCCTCGCACCGGATTCATCAAACCATTGAGCACATCCAACTCCCGCGTTCCCACTTTGGCTTCCACGACGCCCACTAGATGGAATAACAGCGCCAGAATGAGTCCGTGAGCGGCCATTTGCGAGATCGCGCCGACAATGCCCACTGTAGTCAGAGCCGCGCCCCCCAGGAGGATATACCCCATATGGCCAATGGAGCTATAGGCCACCATTCGCTTGATATCTTTCTGCGCGATCGCAGCAGTTGCGCCATACAGCACACTTACCGCCGCCCAAACCGCTAGCCAAGGGGCCAATTTAGCCCATGCTTCAGGAAACAGCCCCAAGCCAAAGCGGAAAATACCATAGGCTCCTAGCTTCGCCAGCACCCCGCCCAACAACATCGCGACTGGCGTAGACGCCGCTACGTAAGTATCCGGCAGCCAAGTGTGAAACGGGACAAGCGGAATTTTGATGCCAAAGCCAATCAAAATTCCGCTTAATAAGAGAACCTGCAGTCCTATCGGTAAAGTCTGGCCCAACAGAGAATCATAGGCAAAACTCGAGGCGTCCGCCAGCCAGATCAGGCCCAAAAATGCCGCCAAAATCAATGCGCCCGATACGGCGGTATAGAGCAGAAACTTTGTTGCTGCATAGCCCCGCTTGACGCCACCCCAAATCGCCACCAGCAGATAGAAAGGGACCAGTTCAACCTCGTAAAACAGAAAGAAAAGCAACAAATTTTGCGATAGAAAAGCACCCGCGACCCCGCCGCTAACCAACAACACCAGCGCATAAAACAATCGCGGCCGGTTGGTATTGACATCGCTGCAGTAAATTGCAATCCAAGTCAATAAGCTATTCAACCCGACGAGCACTAATGAAAGGCCGTCCACTCCCAAGGAATAGTCAAGGCCCAACACCTCAATCCACGGGAAATATTCCTGCAATTGAACGCCGGGATTATTCAAATCAAACTGAGTCACAAGCCCCAACGTCCAGAGCAACACGATTCCGGTGATCGCCAACGCCCCTTGACGAATCCGAAGGGCCGATACCTGGTTGGGTAGAAGTCCGATAACAACAGCTCCAAAGATAGGGAGCCAGATTAGAAGGCTGAGCATTTTTTTGTGTTTGGTTGGTGGTGATTAGTCTTGGGCGCGCCGCTAAATGACCAGTTGTGAGAGAGTCGACCAATTCATCAAAATAGCGATTAAGGCGACCCAGAAAGAAATCGTCAGCATATAAAATTGCGTCCGGCCGGTGTTGTTGTATTTCAAGGTTTCTCCGCCGAAGATAGAGGCCAACCCTACGAGATTGACTAAGCTATCAACGAAGTAACGATCAAACCAGTCGGTGATGCGAGACAGGGCGTCCACCCCTAAAACCACGCTAGATTGATAAAGAGTGCGGGTATAGAAGTCGTAGGCGAAGAGGTTTCGGAGGGGCGACCAGAGCCAGTTCACGGGCTTGGAGATGACGGGGCTGAAGTAGACCAGGGCGCTGAGGCTAGCCCCAAAGAAACTGGACCAAATCAACAACAGCGACAGGTTGGCGTCTCCAACGGGTCGAATGTCTAGGCTTCGGAGGATAAGCGGGAGATGGAGCGCAAATACGGCGAGAATGACGGTGGGCAGGGTCATTTCCCAGTTAACTTCAGGGGCCCGGATGGTCATTTGGGTGGGGCGGCCGCCGAAGATCAATGCAAAGATTCTCATCAGGCTAAAGGCTGTCAGAGCATTCACCACCAGTACCACGGCGGCTAACAGGGGGTGGGTGGACCAAAGCTGACTGACCAGCTTCAACAAGGCTGAGAATCCACTTAAGGGGGGGAGCGCGATTAACCCAGCTGCGCCGGTCAGAAAGGTGAGACCGGCAATCGGTCGACGACTCCAGAGGCCGCCCAATTGAGTCAAGTCTTGGGTAATGCAGTTGAGGATAATGCCGCCCACACCCATGACTAGGAGCGCCATGGCGACTGCGTGAGTAAGGAGCAATAAGTAGGCGGATTGAATATGTTGGGTTCCCACTGCAATAAACACCAAGCCCATATAGGCGCTAACGGAATAGGATAATGCTCGCTTGACATCGATTTGAGCGATCGCAATTAAACTGCCCCCAATGGCGGAGATGACGCCAATGGCGATGGTGACGGATAGGGTGATTGGCGACAGGGCCAGCACCGGCGCAAGTTTAATAATCACCCAGGCGCCCGTCGCCACCACCACCGCATTCCGCAGGATGGTGCTGGGCAAGGGACCTTCCATGGCTTCGTCCAACCATAGGTGGAGGGGAAATTGAGCGCATTTACCAATGGGGCCCGAAATTAACGCTAACCCAATTAAGGCGGCGACGATCGGATCCACCTCAGCGGTTTGAGCCCATTGCGCTAACCCGTCAAAATTCCAGGTTCCGGCCAGGGGATACAGGGCCAATACCCCCATGAGCAGAAATAAGTCCCCGACCCGTTTGGTCAAAAAGGCGTCGCGCGCCCCTGTCACCACGATGGGCTGGTTAAACCACATGCCGATCAAGAGGTAAGTGCCGAGGGTCAAAATCTCCAGCACGATATAGCTAAAAAACAAGGAGTTGCATAGGACTAGGCCGCACATGCCCGCTTCAAACAGGGCCATAAGGGTGTAAAATCGACCCCATCCCCAGTCTGTTTGCAGGTAACCCACGCCGTAGAGTTGCGCTAGGAGGTTCAGCCCTGTGAGCAGCACCATGGCGCCGACGGTGAGGGAGGAAATTTCAAGGGGTAAGGTCAGGGTCAAGTCGGACACCCTCAGCCAGACGATCTCGATGTAGCGAGCCGACTGACCCCACGTGGCGGGAAATGCGAGGACGCCATGCAGCAAGGCCACAAAGGTCATGAGCAGGTTGATGTATCCAGCGGGCCTAGGACCAGTTCGCCGAATAATGGCGGGGGACCAAAGAATGGAAAGCAACATTCCGATAAACGGATAACACGGAATGAGCCAACTCATCTCTGCGAAGAACTGAAGCATCGATACCGATCCTTTTTACGATTGCAGAATGGGGAAGGCGTTTGGAGAGTGAGACATTCGGGAAGAAAGCAGAAGTCAATATATATTCAAATCTATGAAAATTTAGATTCGAATAGTAAAAAGTCTATTTGTAAACAAGTGTAACGGTTAAAGCGTCCTCAGATCACAGTCAATGCCATGCATAGACAAAAGAATTTTTAATCAATGCTCTATGGAAAATTTATAGGTATAAATCTTGTCTTCCATGGTCTTTAATAGATAAAAGTCTATTAAAGACCATGGAGGCCATCTATTGGCCCTATCCATTAGCCCCATAGAGGCGTTGCTGAACAGAGGGATTTAGGGTTTCTCACCCTAAATCCCTCTTCCTGGGGAGAGGGACTTTGATTCTGGCTCCCTTCTCCCCTCGGGAGAAGGGTTGGGGATGAGGGCGGTATTCAGCAGCGCCGAGGTCATCCAAGGGAATATCAGCCCTCTATGCCAACTCTGACGCAGAGCGGGACAATAGAAACGCTGAATTCGCTAAGTGACGCCCATGCTCTGGAACCGCATTCGACAGGTCATCTATGCCGCTCTAACGGTAATCGGCTTTGTTTGGACAAATTACTATCTGGTGCAGTTTACCCTCGCCACTAAAGGGGAGTTGACGCCAGCCAACTTTCTCAATTTCGATATCGCCACTTTTATTGCACAGGCTTATGCGAATCCCGCTTCTAGTTTTATTGGGGTAGATGTGTCGATTGCGGCCATCTGCGGAATTATCATCATTGCCACTGAAGCTAGGCGGCTGCAAATGCGGCTGTGGGGTTTCTATATCGCTGCGATCTTTCTGGTGTCTTTTGGCTTTGGGTTTCCCTTATTCCTGTTTATGCGGGAGCGCAAGCTGTCTGAATCGCTCGCGTTAGCAGGAGAGAGTTCTGATTAAATGGCCGATTTTGCATTGGTTGGGACGCTTGAAAATCAATTTGTACGTCATTCCTGTGAAAACAGGAATCCATCACAGACTACAGAACTCCCCTATGGATTCCCACAAAAGTGGAAATGCCGAGAAAACCTTGTCCTAACCACTGCAATCACTGTGATATAGCGTTTCTCAGTTGCCTTGAATACAGTAACAACAGTGGGTAAACCACCCAATAATATCTTTTTCACTAATCTCGTCTATTGCCGACGAGATCACATAGATCAAAAATTGGTGTCTGAGATTTTCAAGGTTCCAGGAGATGGGATCAGAGTATCGAGTACACCAACTGTGCAAATATTAAGCGCTTCCATCCAGGGAATGCCCTTAAGCTTAGCCCCAAATGTTG
>JASJDH010000297.1 GCA_030065175.1 Leptolyngbyaceae cyanobacterium MO_188.B28
ATCGCTCACGACGATTGTGTACAATATTACCAACGGCGCTCTCATCTTCAGTCTGCATCATGTAGCGGGTAATGGTCTGGTGGTATTAGCCCTGGTGCAAATTGTCGTGATGTTTTTAGGGCGTGAGCTTTTACCGTCCTGGTTCACAGGCTGGATCAGCGGTGTGTTTTTAGCCCTCACCGCCATCGGCCTTGGGTGGACTGCGATTGTGTTGAGTTGGGAACAGAGTAGTTTCTGGCGATTTAATCTCGAACTGAATCTTGTGGGATCAATTCCATGGGTGGGCGCGACCCTGCGTCAAGTTTTATCCGGCGGCGGCGCAATCAGCAGCCTCACGCTGCAACATATGTATGCGCTCCATAGTTATGTGCTCGCGATCGCAGCCCTCCTCCTGTCAATCATTCATCTGACTGCGCTGATCTGCCAGGAACAAACCTGGAAACCCACTGAAAAGCAATTGCATTTAGCAAGGCTATGTAACAAGTCTGCCTCAAACCACGATACTTCCCCGACCTAATTTATGTAGCGAAAACCCGAGTCACCCCCTGTTAGTAAGGTGTTTCGCGCTTAGGGCGATTCCTGAGAAAGAAACCATCAAGAAGGATCTATTGCGTAGGTTGGCTTTAACAAAGTGAAACCCAACAGGATAGAGATTTTGAGAGTGTTGGGTCTCCCACCTCAACACCAACCTACAATGGCGTGTTCACTCCTGCAGATCCCCTAAGTTGCGTAGCGAAGCATTGGGATTTTTAGCGCTTATCACGATCTATGAAACTTAAAAATTTTCATCCTTTCCGGTCGCCTGAGGCAAAAGCAACCTTCCTGGACAGCTATGACGCTCGAGCTAAGTTGTGGCCAATCCCCTCAGAGACGACTACAATCCCCACGACCTATGGCCCAACCTTCGTTAGAATCAGTGGTCAAGCAGAGGGTCCAACCATGGTCTTGTTACACGGCCATTCCGAAAATGGGCTGAACTGGTTGCCCAATATCGAGGCGTTATCACAAGATTATCGCACCTATGCGGTTGATATCATCACCGACCCTGGCCGCAGCGTTTACACCCAAATTCTGAAAAGTGCAGATGATTTCGCCGCTTGGCTAGATCAACTCTTTGACGGGTTAGGGCTCACATCAGGGATCCATCTGATCGGCCTATCCTATGGCGGATGGCTAGCGAGTCAATATACGCTGCGATTTCCCCGCCGGATCAACAAACTTGTCCTCATCGCCCCTGCTGGGATTGCCCCCTTTCCCTTGAAATTTATTAGCTTTGCGCTGTTTCTGAGTCTGTTCCAGTTTCGGAGTCGGGTGTTGTTTAAGGGGTTGACCCGATGGATGTTTAAGGACTTTTTAGCCAACCCTGAACTCGGCGAGGATGCATTCAACGCCTGGTTTGACTTTATCTATCTGGGCTTGCAAAGCCATCGGCCGCAGCCCATCATGTTTGCTAAAGTCCTAACCAATGAAGAGCTGAAGGCGCTCCCCAACCCCACCCTATTCTTGACCGGCGAGAACGAGATTATTTATTCCGTCCCCAAAACCCTGAAAAGACTCCGCACCATAGCGCCCAATATTGTTATTAAGGTAATTGAGCAAGCGGGGCATGATTTGCCATTAGCCCAACCTCAACAGGTCAATCACGCCATCCTTGATTTTTTGCAATCCCCATGAATCCATGAATCAACTTACGTTTACCCCAGCCGTTCGCCTGGTCCAGATGATTCGAGCCCGCAGCGTCTCAGCGGTTGAATTGTTGGATGCGCATCTAGACCAGATTGCGAAACATAACCCCAAACTCAATGCAATTTGCACCCTGGATGAAGACAATGCTCGGCGCAGGGCAAAGCAAGCCGATGAAACCTTGACTAGGGGAGAATCATGGGGACCGCTCCACGGTATCCCCATGACGGTAAAGGACATCTTTGAGACCCAAGGACTACGCACCACCGCTGGGTATAAACCGCTGAAGGACTATATCCCAAAGCAGGATGCAACGGTGGTGGCGCGGCTTAAAGCGGCGGGAGCGATCATCATAGGTAAATCGAATATGGCCCGACTCGCCGGGGATTATCAAAGTACGAATGATTTGTTTCCTCGCGTTAATAATCCGTGGAATCTGGATTATACGGCAGGCGGCAGTTCTGGTGGCAGCGCAGCAGCGATCGCAGCAGGCCTATCCCCCTTAGAACTCGGCAACGATTTTGGCGGTTCTATGCGTCAACCCGCGCATTTTTGCGGAGTCTATAGCTTAAAACCCACGGACCGCCGGGTGTCTACCCAAGGCGTTATTCCGGAAGTTCCCGGTCAGCCTAAATGTATTCGTCAAATTATGACGGTTGGGTGTTTTGCTCGATCGCTGAAAGATTTGCAACTCTGCTTTTCACTCATTGCCGGAGCCGATCCACGTCAACCCGATGTCCCCCCAGTTCCCCTGGACAGCCCTGATAGTAAACCCCTCTCGCTGTTGCGGCTGGCCTGGATGGACGCTTGGGACGCCGCGCCTGTCGCTGCAGACATTAAGTCCGCCATTCAAACGGTCGTCCAAACCCTAGCTAAAACTGGAGCAGATGTTCATCCCTGGCGGCCAGATAATCTGGAACTATTGTCCCTACTCCAGGTTTGCAACCAACTTGCCGCCTTCAATAATATCTACGCTCAACCCATTGATAACGCCTCTGCGCGTCGAGTGCTCCCGTTTATGTTCCGAGAAGCGACCCAGGGTGAGAGGGGTCTGAGGGACCTGTGCAATTTAACTCAGTTATTGCCCCCTCTGTTGCGGCCTAGTCTTAAAAAGTATTATGAAGCCCTCACAGAACGCGATCGCGTCACTGCGCACATGGATCAAGCCCTTGCGTCCTGGGATGGGCTACTCTGCCCAGTCGCCGCCACACCTGCGTTTACCCATCGACCTTCAGGCGCAGCGATTGAATTAGACGGCAGGCGGGTTCCCTACTTATTAGCCTCCGGCGCATACACCATGCCTTTCGCCTTAACTGGCCATCCCGCGGTGGTTATACCGATTGGACACACTCAGACCGGATTACCCATTGGCATGCAGATTGTGGGGAAGCGTTGGCGTGAGATGGAATTGTTAGCGATCGCTCAAGAAATAGATGCTAGGATTAGCGGCTTTAGGTCACCCGATAGCTATTGAGCTGTAGAGAGCATTGTCAAAGCGGGATTTGCATCACGAATTTCGTTTCCTTGCCAAGTTAAATTACCCCCGGCGAAACCGGAGGTAATGACTAAGAATTTAGTTTAACGGACTTGTGAATAGATTTAAGGACTGGGGGATGCGGCGACAGCAATGGAAGAGGCGTCAAATTCTATCCGCTCAAATTCTCCTGTGACTGAGATCCGATCGCCCACCGCAATATTGTCTAGAGTATTGTCGCCGTATAGATCCCAGGCGTCCACCCACAAAGTGCGATCGCCGATATGTAAGCGAAATCCGTCTTCCCAAACCCGTTTAACGGTCCCGGTGTAGGTGGCTTGAGCTGGACCGATTGGGGGGATGGAGATCGCCGCCATCATTCCAGTGGCGATTAACGTTAATGTCGCAAAACGATTCATCGGTAACTCCGGTTTGATTAGATTACGTTAGAGACAAGATGAGGGGCGCAGTGAGGATTGCTTGCAGACACAGTTGGATTTGATTACCAAGGAGTTTGATCCTGATTGCGGATGATGGATTCTCCCTCAACGCCTTCTATCACGCTTGATAGTAGAATGCCAATCATTGCGACTCCCCCTAGCGACAAACCAATCCTCAAGAGCGGTTTTTCAATGTTGCGAAACTGAGCGGGCTGGCTTGAGATAGACTCAGGTGTTTGACCTCCAAGAGCAGGGCTGGCGGCGCCAGCAAGCAAAAGGCTCAGACTGATGAAGGAATGCAGCAAATTTCGACGTACGTTCATTAGTTAAGACCTTCCTTAATTACGTAATGGTTTTGGGTTTATGGGGCTATGGGAAAAACTAAATTAGGACTGAAAAGCCTGCCAGACAAAGTTTTAGTCTGCCATTTCCTATGCTCTTTAGATGATCGGTGAATTTATTATCAGCGCTGAACCGAGATGAGCAAAAACGTCATTTCAATCCGCAAAAAAGTTTATCAATCTCTAATTTCTGAGTGAATGAACAAGTAATTATCATTTTGGCCACTCTAAAGATATGTGATCATCTCGTGTGGAATTCCTGGTCTCAATGACCCCTCGCTAAAGTGGAGTCATGTCAACGTCTATATTGATAGTCTTACCGCTCCCCATAAGCTTTTTGTGAACCTCTAATGAGAAGACTTTCATGGTAATTAGTTGTATTAAATTAATTCCACGAGAAGAAGGCTAAAACCTTTAGTATTCGTTCGATATCGGTAAAAGCTACGTAGTTTTTATTTCCAATTAAGTAGTTGGGCGTAAAAGACCAAACTATATTGCTTTTTGTAAATTTTCCATATCTACTGAATGGGAATAGATTGAATCCAGTTTTTATTCTGATACATAGGGGGATAGGTGGACTTTTCTATCCTCAACTACTTGCTTAACGTTCATTTATTCAAGGCGCTAGAGAATATTTAAAGAGGTAATTTCCGAGAAATAATTTAACGTTTTTAGACAAGGTTTTCATGCCCTGTAATTCATGGGAATAGCGAAATCGCCATCTTTATTGATTGGCCTAAAATTGTTGTCGATGCGCCTGCTGAAGCCAACTTCACCTTAAATGGCGAAGTGTGGAAGGGGGGAGGAAAAACGATAGGTCTCAATCTAAACGAGGTTTATTCGGAGTTTTTTTGGAGCGGAATTTGAATCACGAATTCTGTTCCCTTACCAGAGGGAGAGAAGCATTCTAACTTACCTTGATGCTTTTCAGTCACAATTTGATAGCTGATGGACAGGCCCATTCCAGTTCCTTGTCCAACAGGCTTAGTGGTGAAAAAAGGCTCGAAGATGTGTTGTTGAATCTCTGGCGACATGCCAGAACCATTATCTGCGATCGCGATCTCCACCCATTGCTCATTGATTTGAGAGGTCCGTACTGTAATGTGACTGGGATTATCTATACAGTCCTGGAGCAGACCTTCACATAGACTTCCAATAAGCGACTTCCAATAAGCTTAGCTGCAGTCAAAAACTTAAATCATAAGTTTTACTTTTCATCTGCATCAAAAAAGTTCACCGAATTGGTGAGTAGACACGTAGCATTTTATGGTTTGATATTAATCAATGGTGAAATACTTATTCATAGAATAAAGTAAATGAATAAGTTTTGTTCACATTCATATTTCGCTCCTCTAAGTCTTGGTAGAGCCTGTACTAAGCTTGGGTTTTCACATCTGTTGGCGGCTCCTACAGCACTCCAGCACCTGTCCTGACTCGCATGTCTGCTTTGCAAAGTCTTAGACCAGTTCATTCAGCTATGTGGTCTAACCATGCAACTAACCAATAAGATTCACTTCCGTAACCTACGCGGTGATCTTTTCGGCGGAGTTACCGCAGCAATTATCGCGTTACCGATGGCGCTGGCGTTCGGCGTCGCCTCCGGCGCTGGCGCAGCAGCTGGATTATGGGGAGCCGTTTTAGTCGGTTTCTTCGCAGCCTTATTTGGCGGCACTCCCACTCTCATTTCTGAACCCACTGGCCCCATGACGGTGGTCATGACGGCGGTGATCGCCAACTTAACGGCTACCAATCCCGATAACGGCCTAGCCATGGCCTTCACCGTCGTGATGATGGCCGGGATTTTTCAAATTATTTTCGGTGCCCTACGGCTTGGAAAATACGTCACGATGATGCCCTACACTGTGATTTCCGGCTTTATGTCCGGTATCGGCATCATTCTTGTGGTTTTGCAGCTTGCGCCATTCCTGGGACAGGCCAGTCCTCCGGGGGGAGTGATGGGTACACTCCAATCCATACCAACCCTGATCGCGAATATTCAGCCATCGGAAACACTGCTTGCAGTGATGACGGTGGCCATCATCTGGTTCATGCCCTTAAGGTTTAAGCGGATTGTCCCCCCCCAGTTGATAGCGCTGATTGCCGGTACGGTTTTGTCTCTAACGTTATTTTCGGGGCTTGATATTCGCCGCATTGGTGAAATCACCGCTGGTTTTCCCGCTATGCAGATCCCCACTTTTAGCGGCGATCAGCTACAGCTCATGTTTGTGGATGCGGCCGTGCTAGGCATGTTGGGGTGTATTGACGCCCTGTTGACATCAGTAATTGCAGATAGCTTGACCCGCACGGAGCACGATTCTAATAAAGAGTTAATCGGCCAGGGTTTGGGCAACTTGATGTCTGGCTTGTTTGGCGGCATTGCTGGGGCCGGCGCCACGATGGGAACAGTGGTCAACATTCAAACGGGGGGAAGAACAGCCCTATCTGGATTGACGCGGGCTGGGATATTGCTAGTTGTGATTTTAGGCGCTGCGAACTTGGCGGCTATGATTCCCCTTGCAGTTCTCGCAGGTATTGCCTTGAAGGTAGGGATTGACATTATCGATTGGGGTTTTCTGAAGCGGGCGCATCAGGTTTCGATTAAGGGCGCTCTAATCATGTATGGGGTTATTCTGCTAACCGTTCTGGTTGATCTAATCACGGCAGTAGGGATTGGCGTTTTTGTCGCAAATGCTCTGACAATTGATCGCATGAGTATGATGCATTCAGAATCGGTGAAGACGATCACCGATGCAGATGACGCCATTCAGCTTAAGCCTAGTGAAAAGCGCTGGTTGGATGAAGCGAATGGTCGCGTCCTCCTTTTCCAGTTGAGCGGCCCTATGATCTTTGGGGTGGCCAAGGCCATCTCCCGTCAGCACAACGCCATTCAGGACTGTGACGCCATCGTTTTTGACCTAAGCGAGGTCCCACACCTGGGCGTAACCGCCTCTTTAACCCTAGAAAATGCGGTTAAGGAAGCGGTTGATAAAGGGCGTCACGTGTTTATCGTGGGAGCTGCCGGGCAAACCAAGCACCGCCTTGAAAAGCTGAAAGTCTTTGATTTAATTCCACCCCAGCAGCTCTATATGGATCGCGCTGAAGCGCTGAAGGATGCAGTCTCCATGCTCTTTTCAACAGCAAACAAACAAACCCCAGATTTAGGCGCATCGACCTCAATGGCTTGACGAGTCGGAATCGGGACGCACTCTTGCGAGAATTTGCACTCTACTCTAAACCAGTCAATTATGTTATCAAATTTCGGTTGTACTCTCTCACTCCCAACCTGGGTGGATGTTTGGCCCTCAATGCCATCAGTAATCGCCACTACTCCAGAAGCCGAATATGGCCCCTTTGTGTTAGCGGGTGTTCTGCTGACCTTGGTCATCGTTTATATCGCTAGCAAACTGGGGGGTGAACTTTCCAAACGCTTTGATTTACCTCCCGTCTTAGGAGAGCTAGTCGGCGGCGTTATTGTCGGCGTCTCGGCGCTTCACCTCTTAGTCTTTCCTGAAACTGGGGCGACCGCTACTGATTCAGCCGTAATGACGGTTTTAGGATGGCTGGGCGACCTGGATTCAGAGGCCATTACCCATATCTTTCAGAGTCAGAGCGAAGTCATCTCCGTTTTGGCTGAGTTAGGGGTGATTGTGTTGCTGTTTGAAATTGGCTTGGAATCCGATCTGCGGGAACTGGGTAAGGTTGGCTACCAAGCCGCGATTGTCGCGGTTGTCGGTGTCGCCGCTCCCTTTATATTAGGAACCGTTGGCCTGGTTACACTTTTTCAGGCGCCGTTAATTCCCGCTATATTTGCCGGAGCAGCCCTAACAGCCACAAGCATTGGAATCACCTCGAAAGTTCTGTCAGAACTGGGTAGCCTGAAATCAACCGAAGGACAGATCATTGTAGGCGCCGCCGTCATGGATGACGTGTTGGGCATTATTGTCCTTGCAGTCGTGGCCAGTTTGGCCAAAACCGGGGAAGTTGATTTGCTCAATGTAGTTTATTTAATCGCTAGCGCCAGCGCCTTCCTGATTGGATCTATCCTACTGGGCAAGTTCTTTAACAATAGTTTTGTGGCGATCGCGGATAAGCTGCAAACCCGTGGCGCATTGCTGGTGCCTGCGTTCACCTTTGCCTTAGTGATGGCCTTCTTAGCCAACATTATTCATCTAGAAGCGATTTTAGGCGCCTTTGCGGCGGGTCTGGTGCTGGATGAAACGGATAAGCGCAAAGAACTCGATCAGCAAGTAATGCCCATCGCTGATATTTTAGTTCCCATCTTCTTTGTCACAGTCGGGGCTAAAGCCGACCTGGGCGTCCTCAATCCAGCGGTTGCTGAAAACCGAGAAGGGCTAATCATTGCCGCCTTCTTGATTACAGTCGCCATCATCGGCAAAATCGTCACCGGTTGGACGGTGTTTGGTCAACCCGGTTTGAATCGTCTGGCGATTGGCGTGGGGATGATTCCGCGTGGAGAAGTGGGTCTAGTGTTTGCGGGCATTGGTTCAGCCAGCGGCGTATTAGATAAGCCTCTGGAAGCCGCAATCATTGTGATGGTTATCCTGACGACTTTTCTAGCTCCCCCCTTGTTGCAATGGGCGTTAAAAGGTCAGGAAGAATCGCAACTCACCACCAATACGACAGTACCTGCCGTTGAGTAGGATTGTCTGAAAACTCAAGTCGTTGTGTGAACCGGGTTTCTTTTGCCAAGGACTCAAGTTTCCTTGGCTCGCCAGAAACACTGCTTACCTCCCCCCTTCTCACCCCCTTCTCATAGCCGCCCAGTATACCTATCCCGAAACGGGTTGTGAAAAGTTGTTCGATCCCCCTAAATCCTCCTAAAAAAAGGAGGACTTTGAGCCTGTCCCCCTTTTTTAAGCTACCGTGTATACAGATCTTGATTTGGAAGTGTGGGAACCTGAGAAGCATCTTTAATTCTCCCTTTGCAAGGAGGGAAAATGCTCGTCCTCCCCTTTTACAAGGGTGAGTTAGATGAGGTAAAGCTTACTTCGGGACAGCAGAAGTGATTTGTGTATACACAGTAGCCCTTTTTAAGAGGGGTCAATTTGCATAATATGTGTGCTTAAACTAAATCAGATCAAAGATCGGCCTGGGAAAAAAAATGCCGATTCGCTTATCAAATCTTCGACAATTACCATCTACCTAGGTCTAACCAACCATGTCCTTATTAGAAGCTTGCATTTTTGCAACGGTCCTATGTGGCTTTTTCGGCATCATCCTGAAAAAGAGCTTATTGATGAAGATTATATGCATGGATGTGATGAGCACCGGCGTGATCTCCTATTACGTCTTGGTTGCATCACATGGAGGCGTGTTCACGCCAATTGCTTCAACGGCTGAGTCGGTCGCTTATGCAGATCCAGTGCCCCAAGCGGTAATTTTGACTGCGATCGTAATTGGCTTCTCAATCCAGGCTTTGATGCTAGTGGGCGCCATGAAATTAGCCCGAGATAACCCAACTTTGGAGATTAGTGAGATCGAGAAGACTAATACCCCATGAGCACGATTACGATCGCTTGGATCGCTTTACCATTTTTGGTAGGCTTTAGCATTTATTTGCTCCCCAAGTTCGCTCGCATGTTTGCCCTGGCCGTAACACTCACGTCGTTCGGCTATGGGCTTTACCGGGTATTCGACCTATCGCCTCTGAACTTGCGGTTATTGGATCATTTTGGCGTCACGTTAGTGGTCGATTCGTTAAGCGGCTACTTTATCGTAACTAATGCGCTAGTCACCGCAGCCGTCATTCTCTACTGCTGGCGGAGCGGTAAAGCAGACTTTTTTTACACGCAGATTACTATTTTGCACGGTAGCGTTAACGCTGCATTCATCT
Source organism: Leptolyngbyaceae cyanobacterium MO_188.B28 (assembly GCA_030065175.1). Taxonomy (GTDB): domain Bacteria; phylum Cyanobacteriota; class Cyanobacteriia; order Phormidesmidales; family Phormidesmidaceae; genus JAKSDM01. Next base: position 9,793 of record JASJDH010000297.1, read on the forward strand.
GTGCAGACTTCATCAGTCTGTATGTGGCCTTAGAAATTGTCTGTATTGCTGCGTTTCTGTTAATTGCCTATCCCCGTTCTGATCGCTCGGTTTGGGTCGCCTTGCGCTATCTCTTTGTCAGCAACACGGCTATGCTGTTTTATCTGATTGGGGCGGTGCTGGTCTATCAGGTAAACCATTCATTTGCGTTTGCTGGTTTACAAACAGCTCCAACCGAGGCGATCGCCTTAATTGTTCTGGGATTGCTGACAAAGGGGGGGATCTTTATCTCAGGTTTGTGGTTACCCTTGAGCCACTCTGAATCTGAGACACCCGTGTCAGCAATGCTGTCAGGGATTGTCGTCAAAACTGGCGTTTTTCCGCTGGTGCGTTGCGCTCTAATCGTGAACGACATCGAGCCAATTATCCAAATCTTTAGCCTGGGAACAGCCCTGCTGGGAGTGAGCTACGCTATTTTTGAGAAAGATACAAAGCGCATGCTGGCTTCAAGCACGATTTCTCAGTTGGGCTTTGTCCTGGCTGCGCCTTCCGTTTCGGGTATTTACGCCCTGACTCACGGTCTGGCTAAGGCTTCACTGTTTTTGATCGCTGGGAATTTACCCAGCCGTAATTTTCAGGAACTGCGACAAAACCCAATTCAACGACCGCTCTGGATAACGCTGGCTATTGCCAGTCTTTCAATTTCAGGGTTTCCTTTGCTGGCGGGCTTTGGAGCCAAAGTATTGACCCTTAAGCAGTTGGACTCCTGGCAGGCGATCGCTATGAACATTGCTGCAGTAGGCACTGCGATCGCCTTCGCTAAATTTATTTTTCTGCCACTTAAGTCCCAACAATTAGAAACATCAGACTCCGAAGAAGTAAGAGAAAGCAAGTCTGGTCTCTGGTGGGCGATCATACTGTTACTCGGTGGGCTAGTGTCGGTAAATGGCTTGTATTATCAAGGATATACGGTGGAGAACCTGGTTAAATCTCTGATTATAATTGGGGTTGGCTGGCTGACATATGTATTGATTTTTCAAAAATTCACCCTCCAACTTCCACGCAGCATGGAGCAATTTGAACATCTGATTGGGGGAATGAGTTTGATGTTAATTTTACTCTTTGCCATGGTGTTGGCATGAAAGAGGTTTCGACCTAAAGCATAAAATCATCCCAGAGTCAGAAGGTATAAGCCAGAAGTCAGTTACTCACTGACTTCTGGCTTCTTTCGCGACTGGACTTTCCCAGCTTAAATGACGCGTCCATGATGAACTTTCCTTAACATCTCCACAAAATCATGTGATTAGTGACTTCACCGAAGTTATTTTATGGGGTAGACTCTATTAAATAGATTTTGTTTTGTTAATAGAGTCGGATCTATCAACCAAAGATAGAAGGTCTTCTATTATCAGTCTGATTCCCTGTAAATCCAGCAAGTTCCTGTTTCAAAT
>JASJDH010000298.1 GCA_030065175.1 Leptolyngbyaceae cyanobacterium MO_188.B28
AGGCATTGCGGCGATCGCCGCAATGCCTTTTATATACAGGGATCCCTAAATTGAATTAAGAATAGCTCCTTCGAATCTAGGGGTGGAACAGAAGATCTGGGAAGAAGCGATTAACCTCAATCAAGATACCCGCAGTCAGCCAAATCCAAAAAACCCCAATGACTGGAGCGCTAGTCAGAAACTTTTTTAAACCGCCTTCCATGAAAAGTCCTCCTAAGATAATCGGTACTGGGCAAATCGCTAGCGAGGAGAGACGGTGATTTTATCATCGCTTTCCATCATAGAACCTGAAGCAAACGCTCCGAATGCAGCCAAAGGCCAAGTAGCTCCTGCAAGGGAACAGGTGATAGCTAAACCTACATCAATGAAAATTTCATTCTGCTCAGGATTCTTATTCTTCCGACTAGCGATCAGGTAAGAACGTCCCGCCCAACCGATCCATCCAGCAATGTAAAGGAACATAATGCTAGGAATAGCGAATTCGCCCAGATGACCTAAATCCCCATCTACAATCAGATGAGGTAGACCATCAGTTCCGCATAGGACACCGGAACTTCCATAGAAATCAAAACGCGCTGCTGCTTGTGCATTAATCGCATTAGCGGCCCGCGCTTGGAAAGCGGCGGATTCGCCGCAGGGTACGAGTCCAGCTACGTCAGCAGAGGCAGGGAGAGTAAACCCAAGCCAAAGAAAAAGGCCCGAAACTAGAGCAAACAACCGTCGCATAAATTGTTTCCCTTTATTACACAAAAAAGAGTCTTATTGCACAAAACGTTAAGTTATTTGTACAACTATTCACCCAACTTCCTGGACATCATACTCCTCTAGGGAAACGCCGTAAAGCACCCCGCTGGTGGGAGTTTACATCTCGAAAAACTATTAATCTATGGCGACAATTTTAGCCCTTGAAACCAGTTGTGATGAAACTGCTGCGGCTGTTGTGAGAGACCGCCAAATATTGAGTAACGTAGTGGCGTCCCAAACCCTCATTCACGCTAAATATGGCGGGATTGTTCCGGAGGTTGCTTCTCGCCAGCATGTGGCCGACTTAGGGGACATTGTCGCTGAAGCGCTCCAATCTGCTGCAGTTGGTTGGTCTGAGATTGATGGGGTGGCGACTACCTGTGCGCCTGGGTTGGTCGGCGCCCTATTGGTTGGGTTGACCACTGCTAAAACCCTTGCATTGCTCCATCACAAGCCATTGGTCGGAGTTCACCATTTAGAAGGGCATATCTATGCATCTTATCTGAGTCAGCCGGACTTACAGCCGCCTTATCTATGTCTATTAGTGTCAGGCGGCCATACCAGTCTGATCCAGGTTAAAGGCTGTGGCGATTACGCGATTTTAGGGCAAACCCGAGACGACGCTGCTGGAGAAGCCTTTGATAAGGTTGCTCGTTTACTCGGGCTAGGCTATCCAGGCGGCCCCATCATCGATCGGTTGGCGGCAGAGGGAAACCCTCGGGCGTTTCCCCTGCCCGAAGGGAATATTTCCCTGCCTAATGGCGGTTATCATCCCTATGACTCTAGTTTTAGCGGCCTCAAGACCGCCGTTCTCCGATTGGTTCAGAAATTAAAGCAGCAGGGCGTAAACTCTCTGCCTACCGCTGACCTGGCGGCGAGTTTCCAAGAAACTGTGGCCCGATCGCTGACTAAACGAGCGATCGCATGCGCCCTTGACCACAATCTCTCCACCATCGCCATCGGCGGCGGCGTCGCCGCTAACAGCGGTTTACGAAAACACCTCCTAGCCGCGGCCGCTCACCACAATTTGCAAGTTCTTTTTCCGCCCCTCAATCTCTGTACAGACAACGCCGCCATGATCGGCTGCGCCGCCGCTGACCATTTAAATTGCGGCCACCACTCCCCCCTTACCTTGGGGGCTCAGTCTCGCATGGCGATTACGCGAGTGATGGAGTTATATCTCCCAAAAGCAGGTTACCCAAATTGAAACCGCATCCTGTCTTTCAAGTTAATTCCCCAAAATAGAAGGAGGGCGCTGCACAGTGATTCAGACAGGTTAGTTAAATTTTCATGGTGGGGAATGGATGTGATGAAAACCTATCCAGGTGTAAACAAGGCTGTCAGCCAACTGCTTAAACTCACAATTTCCGCCCTTTGTATTACTCCTTGGAGCATTTATATCAATGTTAAACCGGCGTATGGCTGTTCCTGCCTGCCCCCTGGACCGCCTTTGAGCGAACTGGATCAAGCAATGGCGGTCTTTGCTGGGGAGGTCAGCGCCATTAAGCAAACAACAAGGGGATTCGAAATCAGCTTCAATGTCACTGAAGTTTGGAAGGGCGATCTGACCTCAACTTTAGTAATTAGCACTGGACCCCATTCAGCCGCCTGTGGATACCCCTTCGAAATCGGGCAAGATTATCTTGTCTATGCCTATGGCCGGGATAGCACTCGTTTGGCGGCGAGTTTATGCAGCCGAACCGCTCCACTTTCAAATGCCGCAGATGACTTGGTTGAGTTAGGCGACGGCGCGCCCCCCAACGCTGATGAGGTTATAGATGAGTCTATGTCGCCTGAAGTAATTCCTCTACTCGGTTGTTGAATTTCTTATCTGTGATTTCTCTGCTGCCTCGCCTTACATAGGCAGCGGAGTTCTTTGCTAACCGCTATTAATCACAGTTACGTCTTTACGCCACTCCCTTAGCAAATAATGGCTTTTTCGTTTCTTTCATAAAGGTATTCGCTGTAGTCTGCCAGATCGTCAAGTCCTAGAGGGGTGAGGCAAATCTCAGCGGTTAAGAATAAAAAGGTGCGAACTATAAATTTTTTCCAGTTTAAATTCATTGTTAAATACTCCTCTGCTTCGACCTAAAACACCCTCGATAACTGAGGTTTGTTTTTCAGACTGAGATATCCTGACATCTCAATTCTGCCGTTGCAGAATCGTATATACGTGCGCCATTCGCGCCAACCTAAGGATTGGTTTCTGCAGAAAAGATTGCGCGATCGCGCAAACTAGCGAGTGTTTTCTATGCAATGAATGCCACGTCCTTAACCTTTCGGGATTTTCTTCACGACTGACACGATAGAAGGCTCGTGAATATAATTGGCGAAAAACCCAGCATTTTCAGCGCTAGCGCCTATGGTCAATGCAGCTATTCGAATCTTCGTCTCTTATGCTCGTAAAGACGAAGCTCTACGCGAAGAACTGGCCAATCACCTAAGCATCCTTGAGCGCAATCAAGTAATTGTCAGCTGGGATGAGCGCTGTATTGACCCAGGAGAAAAAATCGATGAGCAAATCAGCTGCAACCTTGCATCAGCCCAGATTATTTTGCTGCTAGTCAGTGCAGATTTTTTGGCGTCAGACAAGCTATGGCGATTGGGGTTAGAGCAGGCGATTTCTCGTCATCAAATGGGGCTGGCGCGAGTGACGCCGATTATTCTGCGACCCTGCGACTGGAAAGAAAATACACCCTTCAGCCATCTTGCTCCATTGCCAGAAGGCGGTAAACCCATCACCCAGTGGAATAACCAGGATGAGGCGTTTCTAGATGTCGCCAGAGGCATTAGGCAAGTTGTTCGCCACTTGCAACAGCAACCAGAGTTTCTACAGGAGGCATGCCCCTATCAAGGCTTAGAAGCGTTTACCCCCGCCACAGCTCAATTTTTCTATGGCCGACAGACCACAGTTGACAAACTGAAGCAAAAACTGACAGAAGCAAACTTTGTACCTCTGATTGGGGCGTCCGGCAGCGGCAAGTCTTCGGTAGTGCGAGCAGGACTGGCGACTCAACTAGAAGCTCAGGGCTGGCGAGTGTTGGCGCCAATCAAGCCTGGAGTAAAACCGATGGCGGCGCTGCAAGAAGCGTTTTGCGCTCTCTTTCCCCAAACCGAAGACTGGCCTGAGGTCTACACCTTAATTGAATCCGAAGGCATAGAGCGAGTTCTAAATCCTAATCCAGAGGATTTGATCGATGCGCCAGAACTGCCTCTGGGAAATGGTGTTCGTACTCTGTTGGTGATTGACCAGTTTGAAGAAGTGTTTACGGTTTGCCCATTGGAAGATGAACGTAAACTGTTTATTCAACGGATTACTGAAATTTCCCACAAGCCTAATCTCCCTCTGGCAATTGTCACGACTATGCGGACAGATTTTCTAGAGTCGTGGTTGAGCTATGGGCCGCTGATTCAGGTAATCCAGCAGCAGACGATATGGCTGGGACCGTTAGAAGAGCAATTCCTAATCGATGCTATTGTGCAACCGACGAAAAAGCAGGGTTATCGCTTTGGAGAAGGGCTACTGGAACTGATTTTGGTGGATGTGGAGCAAGAGAAAAACTGTCTCCCTCTGCTGGAGTTTTCCCTGACGGAATTGTGGGAATACCGGGATGTTAACCAGCGCCAACTATCAGCTGCAGCCTATTGCCAGATGGGGCGATTAATGGGGGCGCTGAATACCCGAGCCGAGCAAATCTATGGAGCGCTGAAGGAGAAACAGAAGGACTGGGCCAAGCGGATTTGCTTAAAGCTGGTGCGGGTTGGACCAGATATGAAAGATACGCGCCAGCGGCAGCTGAAGGAGATGTTGCTGAGTTTGTCCAGTCAGCAACAAGAGAAGAAGCTTATTGAGCGAGTCATTAACGTGTTGGTGACGGGGCGATTGTTGGTGACAATAGGAGAGAACTCTCCAAACAACAGCAGTGGAGTAACAACTTTGGCTCCTCATTCTTACCCAATCGGGAATTTTGAGCCGGAGCTGCAGCCAAAAGCCAACCAGAATGACAATGGGGCCTATATTGACCTAGCTCATGAAGCCCTAATGAGTGGCTGGCATCGTTTTGCCGAATGGCGATGGCAAGACCGAGACCTGCGAAGACTGGTGCAGCGGGTGGAAGATGCGGAGCAAGAATGGAAAAGTAAGGGGAAGGATGAACGATATCTGTTGCAAAGAGGCTTACTGTGTGAGATCCGAGAGAAATGGAGCCTCTTAGAACCAGAATTTTCGCCGGATGTTTATGAGTTCTATCGTCAGAGCGATGAGAAAGAAAAGCAGATTGACCTCCTCACGCAGCAGATGCAGCAACTCAACATAGATTTAGAACGGGAAGTACGACAACGTACAACCCAGCTTCAGATTGCCCTAGATTTTGAAGCTACTCTAAAGCGGATTACAGATCAGGTGCGGGATAGTCTGGATGAAAGTCAGATTCTGCAAACAGCAGTCAAGGAGTTGACGGAAGCGCTAAATGCTAAGGGTTCAAACATGGCCCTATACGATAGGGAACAGGGAGTCGCCACCATCTCCCACGAATACACCAATTATTTGTCATCCTCCCAAGGGAGAGTTTCTCAGATAGAAGCCTTTCAAGAAGTCTATCATCAACTTTTGAAAGGACAATCCTTCCAGTTTTGCTCGGTCTTTCCCAATCCAGTTCGAGGCCACTTAGCCATGTTTGCCTGCCCCATTTTGGACGATCGGGATGTGCTCGGAGATCTCTGGCTAATTCACAACAAAGACCATGGGTTCAATGATATCGAGATTCGTTTGGTGCAGCAGGTGGCAAACCAATGCGCGATCGCAATTCGCCAAGCTCGTCTTTATCAGGCTACCCAAATGCAGGTCCAACAACTAGAGAGCCAAGTCAATGAGTTAAAGCATTTAAGCAAGGAAGATGTTTGAAAAGCAGTAAAGCAGACACTGGTTCAATTAGTCATTGAGACTAAGAGGGAAATTGGTGCTTAGGCGCCAATCACTTCCAGGCTTTGGGTTGCTGAAACCGATAGATATCGCGGATCACCTGCACCCACCCGTCCGAAACTGAGTCCAAAATTTGCTCTCCCTTTTCCTTTGTCGCTACAGTTGCATCCCCCAACACCCCACTTCGGCTTAAATCCCGCGTTGTCCAGGCAAACGGCAGTTTGCCCTCCATACTCAGCAAACTATCCTTCGGCAACCCATGGGGATACTCCTTGACCGCCTTCTCCATCCGCACCTGATCCGGCAAGATTGAGAGCATTACGCTGGTCTCCGCATCCCCCGCATGGATCCCCAACTCCTTTTCCTGATCCGTCAGAAACTGCCCTGCATTATGGGGAACTCGCCAGGTGAAGAGGGGAAACACCAAAAAATCCTCATACTTTTGGTGCAAATCCCGCGCTGCAATTTCCAACACCTGCGGCTGTCCCCCGTGAGAATTCATCCACACCAACTTGCGGAATCCCGCCCGATAGACACTCTCCGCCACCTCCATCAGAACCGCCAGCAGCGTTTGCGCCGATAGGGTAATCGTGCCCGGAAAATGCCAATGCTCATTCGACTTGCCATAGTACAACGGCGGCAGCGCATAGGCAGGCACCTCAGGCTCAAGTTTATGCAGCGCTTGCCCCAACACCCCCAAGCCAATCGCCGAATCCACCACCAGCGGCAAATGGGGACCATGCTGCTCAATTGCCCCTATCGGCTGAATCATTACCACATTTTCCTTGTCTGGCATTGCGTCAACATCCTGCCAGGTTAGATAGGGAAAGTATCGGTGGGGGGGGAGGGGGGAGTGCATGAGAGGAGGATGGGGGAGATGGGGAAGATGGAGGGGCAGGGGGAGCAGGGGGGCAGGGGGAGCAATAGGGGCTTTGATTCTGTTTCCTTTTTTCCTCAGGGATGAGGGCTAGGGATGGAGGCGGTTTATTCCAATCGTCGGGGATACCGATTGAAGAGTCGGACTCTTCACGAAAATCTTTGCAAGCTTGCTAGAACTTGATTATAGGTTCTCCAGAGCCTTTACCCCGCTTAAATTTCCACTGAATTGCATTAAAACTCTACTGAATTCAAAATCACCCATACATGCATACTATGTTGGGTGCGTGCAAACCTTTTGAGAAAACGAGAATCAGAAGACGAGATCGCTCCATCATTTCACATCTTCACACCTTTTGGAGTGCTGAAAATCAGAAGACGAGATCGCTCCTATCCGGGCTAGGCGAGGGTATGGAGGTAGTTGCGTATGTCTGAGATCCCTGGGTTCTTGAAGAACCCAGGGATCTGGGCGGTTGGGACATGCCTACACGCCAACCCGAAGACGGCGAATATACAACCGGGGTATCCTGACTCTCTTCTAAGGATTCATTTCGCCTCCTTATAGGCGGCAAGAGGTTGCCATTCGTCGATTGCATCAGGCGCTATTAGCTGGATTATACTTGCGTTTTAACGTATTACGCCCCGCAACAACTCGGCGTCAATTGGCTTAGCCAGGTAAATCCGCAAAAGGTTCCAGATTGTCGAGACAATCAACGGCAGCTTGCGTAAAAGCTTAACTTCCCAAGGCTGTTTGCAACGGTCAATGGCATCCATCTTCAGATTGTTGTCAGAGCATCTCCGCATCCGTGGGAAGAACTCGGGATGATCCACATCCAACACAGAAGGACGCCCGAGCCGCCGTTTCGTGAGTGTGGCGAATCACATCTGCGTCAAATTCTGCGGCGTCGAGCCCTAACATCTCATAGAACTTGGAGCGCCCATGCACGGTTAGCGTATGAGTGGCGAATACGGTTGACAGGAGGCGTAAAGGGACTTTTGGGCAAAGGTTTGGACTTCCGCATCAGGCGGAATCAGCGCCCGGGTAATCCAGTATAGAAAAATTAGAATGGAGAATAGGAGATTCGAACTCCTGACCTCTGCGGTGCGATCGCAGCGCTCTACCAACTGAGCTAATTCCCCCGAAGATAGCTCCCCTTTTGGAAAGGGGTTTACTAATCGCACGAGTATTTTACCAAACAACCCATAGCTAATAACTAACCGCCATGATCCCGTCTACCCGTGATGGGAAACCGAATGCTGAGTGGCTGATGGACTTGACGCCCCGAGTTAGCTGATTGACTAACCACACAGGATGAGTGCGGACAGCGCCAAAACCCGCCGCACTCATCCATTCAACTAAATCCGCTTCAGCGTAGGGACGAATATACGGTTCTTCAAACAGGTCCATAAGCCAGGGCATCTGCCGAAGGGCTTCTTGATTGCCGTCTAAAATCAAAACTTCACCGCCCACAGTAAGCAGACGATAACATTCCTGTAGAATCTGTTGAGTAATGTCAGGCGGGGTTTCATGAAACAGAAGCGAGGCAGTAATTAAGTCAAAGCAATGATCCGGAAACCCTGTTGCTTCCGCCTTTGCGTGAACAAACTCAATGTCTAAGTCAGCGGTCTGGGCCTTATCTTCGGCGGCTACCAGCATATAGGGGGAAAGGTCTACACCCACCACCTCTGAATCAGGAAAAGCTTGTTTCAGCATCAAGGCATTGGTACCTGTACCAATGCCCAAATCTAGAATGCGGCGCGGTTTACATTGAATAGCGCCAATTAATTCTTGACGCACCCAAGTTTCATTGGGCGGTAAGAGGTATTGAATAATGGCGTCGTAGGTGACTGCGGCGTCAACATTCAAATAACCGCCTTTGACATTGTGAAAATTTTGGGATTGGTAGTAAGCAGGGATCACAAGACCAGGGCGGCGAAAGCGAGCACTGCCTGCTTCCCAATCAATTCGTCGGGAATACGCGAGGAGAGCTTCCCGATCAATTAGGAAATTCTCAAAGATAGGCGCCAAGAAGCGTTCAAAAATCGTTTCTTGCTGAAAAGTCATAGTGCAGGGAGGAGGAAGGGAATTGGAACTCTTGACGCGGTAACCGCACGCGAAAAGTATAAGGCAGTTTGAAACTTACTTAATATAGCTTCAAGTCCATAAAAATCTCCACCCAGAGCATTCAACAGGCATGGATTCAAAGGCTGAGTTAAAAATCATGTTTTCTATCTCAGCAATATCACTGCTACTTTTGAACAAAATGGGTGATTAAGGAAAAGCATTGGCCCTATGACATGTAATACACCCCCTTAATATTGATAAGGGGAAAATTTCAAGCTATACATAGAATGGACGGCGAGACTGTTCGTTTAGTTACAATTTCAGCCCTTATAGCTATTGCTCCATCAGGCGTTGCAATCCATAAGCCATAGCGTCAGGAATGACTAAAGGTTCAAACGCCTTGAGCGGATAAGGAATAACATGACTCCAGGATGATGAGCTGCTTCTGCAGGATGAATGGGTGCCCAAAAACTAAGAATAGTAGAGCTTTGTAGGTACTTTTCAAGCCATCGGTGGGAATACCCTTCATGTCTAAGCAATTCAGGCCAAGGTTGAGGTCAACGTTAAGAAAACGGTCAAAAAATCTCTTTATCTCTCAATGGAGAATTTATCTTTCCCTAGCCATTGGAATTTTACTGGTTTGGTGCGGTGCAGCCCTAGCCCAAGACACCGCCTTTAACAGAAACTCGGTTGAGTTGACAGTTGTCGTCGATACCCTCTGGGTGGTTTTAACTGGCATGCTAGTTTTCTTTATGAATGCTGGCTTTGCGATGCTGGAGACTGGACTTTGCCGCAGTAAAAACGCCGTCAGTCTACTGGCCAAAAATCTGATCGTGTTTGGTCTGGTGATGGCGATCTACTGGGCGATTGGGTTTGGCCTTATGTTTGGAGACGGTAACCCTTGGTTTGGCGCCGCCGGGTTCTTTTTAAGCGGGGTGGATACAAGTCCCCTCACCGGAAGAGAATATGACGGCGTATTTAGCTCCCTTGCTTGGGCGGGGATTCCACTGGAAGCCAAATTCTTCTTTCAAGTTGTGTTTGCGGGCGCCGCCGCCACCATCGTCTCCGGAGCCGTTGCTGAGCGGATTAAGTTCTTCACCTATTTCATATTCAGTATGTTGCTAGTTAGCCTTGCCTACTCCATCACAGGGCATTGGATTTGGGGCGGAGGCTGGCTGGCGAATTTAGGTTTCTATGATTTTGCCGGATCAACGGTTGTGCACTCCGTCGGCGGCTGGGCCGCATTAACGGGAACCCTGGCGCTGGGCCCTCGATTAGGTCGTTATGTCGAAGGCAAGAGTGTTCCCTTCCCGGGGCATAATCTCAGTATTGCGACCCTGGGCTGCATGATTCTCTGGCTGGGCTGGTTTGGGTTTAATGCAGGCTCAACCCTGCAAGCGAATCCATCTGCGATTAGTCATATCCTGCTGACGACCAATATGGCGGCGGCGATGGGCGCTATTAGCGCTGCTGTCACAACTCAATTGTGTTTTGGCAAGCCTGACCTGACGATGATTATTAATGGCGTTCTAGCCGGATTAGTTTCAATCACTGGAGCCTGCGCCTTTGTCTCGATCGCCAGTGCAGCGGTCATCGGGATGGTCGCTGGGGTTAGTATCGTATTCTCGGTTGATTTCTTCGATAACTTGAGGGTTGACGATCCGGTCGGAGCCCTTTCTGTCCATTTAATTGGAGGCATATGGGGAACATTGGCCGTCGGATTCTTTAGTGTTGGCCCCAATGTTTATTCTTGGTATGGAGCCAACACCGGACCTGAAGCCGGACTATTGCTGGGGGGAGGTCTTCAACAGTTAGGGGTGCAAGGTTTTGGCGCTGTCGTTGTGGGGATTTACACTGTTCTGATTAGCAGTGTAATTTGGTTGGCGCTCAAATACACAATAGGACTGCGAGTTTCTCCTAACGCAGAGAAAGATGGTTTGGATCTAAGTGAACATGCAATGGAGGCCTATCCGGGATTTCTCGATGAGAACGAGTAAGGAAATCAAACATGATTCATGCCTATGCTTCAGGATGATACTCCCTATACTCCCCTTACGAAAGAGCGCATCCGACAAGTTTTGGAGTGGTGGCTTCAGAGGCGACACGCCAATTCAGATAAAAACGTCGGTCCATCCTCAATTGGGAATGACGCCACAGCCTTGAACGATTACCAGCGGCTGATGGAGATCTACTGCATTGTCAAAGTAGGCGGCGTTAAAGGACAGATCGAAACCGCCCAGTTGCTATTGGCGCGTGAAAAGCGAAACCTCGAAGCAGAAATAGCGACTTTAGACAATCCAGATTCTTCGCCTGGGAGAATCAACCTACTCAGGCAAGAAATCTTAGAACTGGAAAACTCCACCCGCTGGCGGATCTCTCAGCTCAAGAGCATTCAGGCTGAGGAAGAAAAGGCGGTGACTCACTGTTTCTTAATCATTGAAAACGCTTTAAGCGATCTTTGGTAAAAAATACTACCGCTTTTAACGGATATCAAGTTTATATTCCACAGTCGTAGGTATTCTCAAGGAGACCCCATTAGACCTATCCGAAATATAAATGAAAGCAGAAAAGGTGGTAGATATAACCTTTATGTATGAATTAAAGGATC
>JASJDH010000299.1 GCA_030065175.1 Leptolyngbyaceae cyanobacterium MO_188.B28
TAAAACCTTAGACAAGAGTCGTAAATTAGTCGGATTGTCGTCGACAATTAATATATTGCCTTGAGGAATATAGGTATCATTCTGACTCATGAATTCTTATACTCTGCGAGTGGCAATATTGCTCAAAGGTTAGCTGGCTGCAGCAATTGCCTGTCATTTTAAGAAGATGAGCGGATTCACCCTTTGTCAGCGTTCATTATAAACGGGTGAGAATTCATAAAACGGAAATTTGACACCCATGGGGAACCCGATTCAGTGCACCCAAAAAGCGGTGAGACACTTAAAACTGTTCCTATGATTCCCAGAAAAAGGCGTTTCTTAACAAGGACTTTAAGAGAATATAACTTTAGTTTTTGGGTAGTCGGTGAGCAATTTTGTTGAGTTAACAGACTATTAAGATATCCATCACCTACAAAAGCCTAGCGAGTTGCTTCTCCATTAGAATATTGAAAGATTTCTAGAAAAAAATCTTTGAAAAAAATCGATTGAATCTATTGGGCGAAAGAAAGTACGAAAGGATACCCCAATGGAATTAACTCTTGATGAGCTGAAGCGGCATTTCCACGATAAATTCCGCCCCCTGCCCAGGAGAAGAATGGCACAGAAGCCGCCCCTTGTGCATTTCGACGACGATTTGACGGCAAGTTGATAGGCCTAATCCCTTACATCCCCCAGTTGGATTGGTGGTGGCGAATGGTTCGAATAGCCGTGATTGCATCTCTTCTGATAAACCTGGACCATTATCTTTGATTTTGATCGCAATTGTTTCGGAATCTTTGACCTCTGTCGTGATCCAAATTGTGGGAGCGGCCATAGGCCCAGACTCACCGTCAGCTTCAGACTGAAGCGCATCAACGGCGTTATTGAGCAAATTTAGAAACACCTGATTCATCTGGCTGGCGTAGCAGGTAATTTGAGGCAAAGCGCCATAATCCTTAATCAGCTGAATGGCCCTGCCTTTTCCATCTGAATTAAGCCGATGCTGCACAAGTAATAACGTACTGTCTAGTCCCTTATGAATATCAATGGACTTTAATTCAGCTTCTCCAAGTCGAGAAAATATCCGTAAAGCTAAAATCACTGAGCGGATTCGATCGGCTCCCACATACATCGAGTCCATCAGCTTTTGCAGATCGGCGTATATGAAATCCAGGTCGATGTCATGTTCGAGTTTTTGTATTGCTTTCGAGGGCGTGGGATACTCTGTCTGGTACAGCGAAATTAACGCCAGTAAGTCTTCAACATACTTTCGGGCAGGCTTGATATTGCCAACAATAAAACTAACCGGGTTGTTAATTTCGTGGGCGATTCCGGCAACCAATTGCCCCAGAGTGGCCATCTTTTCCTTTTGGACAAGTTGGCTTTGCGTCGTTTGTAAATTTGTAAGCGCTTCTTTCAACTCACCATTCTGCAATTGAAGTTTAGTTTGAAGACGGCGAATTGTCAGTTGATTCTGAATGCGAACTAAGACTTCTTCAAGCTGAAACGGTTTCGTGATGTAGTCTACGCCCCCAGTTCTGAAAGCTCTGATTTTATCTTCAACCTCATCTAGAGCGCTTAAAAAAATGATTGGAATAGACTCAGTTTGCACATCCTGCTTTAGCTTCTCACAGACCTCATAGCCATTCATGCCAGGCATATTGATGTCTAATAAGATCAGATCAGGTGAAATTGTCTTGGCGGCAGTTAGGGCCATCCTGCCATTAATTGCCTTACGAACGGTATAGCCTTGCTCCAGCAAGATGGTGGATAAAAAGCGAATATTGTCGGGGGTGTCATCGACAATCAGAATGTCTCCTTGACAGGGAGGCTGCAAATTTTGACTTAATTGGGGTTCTGTAATTTGCATGAGGAACCTCCCCGACTATTGCTCCATAGCTAAATGATGCTGATATAAGAGGCTAACAGCCCCGACTATTCCCAGCACCTTCTGATCTCACCCTATTTCCTGTTAAATCACTCAACCTAGCATTTCATACCCTTTCAGATATGCGGCATCAGCAAATTTTGGGGAAATGTACTACATCAATTATTCAACTAAACTGCTTTCCGAAGCTTGCGCTATTTGGCGGATCTATCCTGAGCTAATACAAATTCCAAAAGACCTTCACACGTATCCATCAGCAAATCGATCACATAATTAAACCCTTCAGGCCCTCCATAGTAAGGATCTGGAACCTCCTTATCAGGATAAAGACGGGAAAAATCACACATCAACTTAACTTTGTGATAATGTTCACCGCGTGGATCGGCGGCCAAAATATTTTGGTAATTTTCCCGATCCATCGCCAATATCCAATCAAATTCCTGAAAGTCTCGAGGTTGAAACTGACGAGCTTGTCCCACTAGATTAATCCCCCGTTGACGGGCGGCAGCCGCCATGCGGCGATCAGGCGGACTGCCGATGTGGTAACTGGAGGTCCCAGCAGAGTCGCAGATAATCGTATCTGCTAACTGTCGCTGTTTGATCAAATGGTTCATGATATTTTCCGCCGAAGGCGATCGGCAGATATTACCCAAGCAGACAAACAATAGTTTGCTAACCATTAACCCACTGCGATAATTTTTACTCTAGAGACCCGGTAGATTCAGACCGCCCGTCAGTTCTTCCATGCGCTGCCGCATCGTCTCAGTAGACTTTAGATAGGCATCTTTCATTGCGGCGGCGACTAAATCAGAAAGAACCTCCGCTCCCTCATTTAGAGCGTCTGGAGTAATGGTGACGCCGCGCGGTTCCTGGTTGCCGCTGACGACAACCTTAACCCGTCCCCCGCCTGCTTGGCCTTCAATTTCCATCTGTTCTAGCTCTTCCTGAAGCTTTTTAGCGCCTTCTTGAACCTGCTGAGCTTTTTTGAAGGCTTCTGTCAATTCCTTCATTTTGCCGAGGCCGAAGCCGAATCCTTGACCTTTTGTCATAATTAGCTGACTAGTTAGGGTGTACTGAACTCGTAATTCTCAAACCATTCGATTCTAACGCCGCAGTGCATAAACTTAAACGGGTTGAAACTCTCCCAAAAATTTCACCTCTGGTTTAAGGAAAAGGGACCATCGTGATTCAACCTCATGCTGGACATGATGGATTAATTCAAGGATGTCGTTAGCGGTTGCGCCCCCACAGTTAAGGATAAAATTTGCATGACGATGGGCGACTTGAGCATTGCCAATACGACGCCCCTTTAGGCCAGTTTGTTCAATCAGCCAACCTGCGCTGTGGGCGTCAGGGTTACGAAAGACGCTGCCGCAACTGGGCAGGTGGTAAGGCTGGGTGGCGCGGCGTTGAGCCAAGTCTTTGGAAGTATCGGCGATAACGTCTTTGGGATTCGCCCCCGGTTGGAGTTGGAAAGTGGCCTGTACGACCAACTGCTGATCGTGCTGCAATCGGGATGTCCGATACTGATAGCCCAAATCTTCTGGGGACAGGATGGCTGTCGTCTGATCAGAATTCAGCACTTTAGTTTGCACCAGTATTTTTTCTGTACACCAGCCGTGGGCGCCGGCGTTCATCACCACTGCGCCGCCTACAGTGCCCGGAATCCCTACGGCCCACTCTAGCCCTTTCCAACCCAGTCTAGCGGCTTTCCAAGCTAGCGTGGCCAGGGGTTCTCCCGCCGCCGCCGTTACCTGGCCTGTGTCGGGATCAAACGTAGCTTGGCGGAGACGACGAGTGCAGATCACTAGACCCGGTAAACCGCAATCGCTAACCAGCAAATTAGAGCCCGCTCCTAAAAATGTAATGGGCAAATCTCGCTTTTGGGCCCATTCTAATCCGGTTTGGAGTTCTTCTATATTTTGGGGCGCTATATACCATTCTGCCGGCCCCCCAACTCGGAAGGAGGTTAATCCCGCCAGAGGGACCTGGGACTTTATCAGGCTGTTGACGTCCGGTAGGCAAATGTTTGTTTCCATAACTTAGATCGATTGCTCTCTCTTAGCTTTTCGCTTGGGGAAGGAATAAGGGATTAGCGTAAAAATTAAAGCCCCAGTGGAAGACTGTAGATGGGTGGGGAAGTGGTAATTTATCGCTGCTCCTAGATATCAGGGCTTAAGCCATCTAGACGCTAGGAGCTGGAATATAGCAATAAAGCGTTTATCGGCGAACAATGTAAGAATTGAGACTTTTCTGTTTATTCCTGACTAGATTCTGTCTCTATCTCTACTCTTCAGCGCGCCTATCGCATCGTCATGATCCACTGGCTACTTAGTTTTTTCTATTTAGGCTTGATGGCAAGCTTCTTGTCTGTTGCTTAGATCCGTTTGCTCGTAGAAGGCTATCAGGTCTGGAATAATTTGGTTCAGGTTTCCGGCAGTTAGAAACAAAACGACATCCCCCGGTTGGAGGGTTTCAGTTAAGGCTTTCTGAACTTCGGGTAGAGAAGCTTGGTAGTCAGTCTGGGAGTGTTGAGCTGAAATCATTTCAGCGACCTGACGACCGGTGATGTTATGGACATTCGGTTCGCCTGCGCTGTAAATGTCGGTGACGATAACTTGGTCGGCGGCGCCGAAGGCTTGGGCGAATTCTTTGCCTAGGGCGATCGCTCGACTATATCGATGGGGTTGAAAAACGGCGATGATCCGTTTTGGGGTTGAGGAGCCAAATTCTTCTGAGATGTGAATCTTAGCAGCTGAGAGAGTAGCTTCAATTTCACTGGGATGGTGAGCATAATCATCAATGAAGAGGATGCCGTTGCAAAAGCCGCGCCGTTCAAACCGTCGTCGGGCTCCCTGAAAGTCTTTAATGGCCTCAGCAATATCCATGAAAGGAATGCCTAAGTGACGACCAACTGCGATCGCCGCCAACGCATTACTCAAATTGTGCTGGCCCATTAACGGTAATCTGAGGGTGCCCAAAAGCTGACCGCGCTCCCAAATTTTGGCGGTTGTGCCCGTTAGCTGATGCTCAACCTCATCGGCTGTGTAGTCAGCTCCCGATTCACGGTGAAGGCTATAGGTAATATCAGGCTGCAAAACTTGTCTCACCGATGGACAATCAATGCATCCCACCAACGTTTGACATTGATTGGAGAAAGTGCGGAATACATCAAGCACTTCATCCAAATTGTTGTAGTGATCGGGATGATCAAGTTCTATATTAGTAACAACCCCTATGTGGGCTGAAAGCTTGGCTAGGGAGCCATCAGACTCATCAGCTTCAGCCACTAATAAATCACTGCAGCCCAACCGAGCGTTACCCTGCCAGGCTGGCACCTCTCCACCAATAATGATCGTTGGATCGAATCCTGTTTGAAGTAGCAGATAAGCGATCAGACTACTAGTAGTAGTTTTCCCATGGGTGCCGGCAACCGCGATACTCTGGTAATCCTTAATCAGAGCGGCAAGTAAATCTGACCGATGAAAAATTGGACATCCCAACTCTATCGCCGCCTGATATTCAGCGTTATTCGGGTTAATGGCCGTGGAACAAATAACTTGAGGTAGATGACTATCAAATCTTTGGAGAGATGAGCGATCATTTACCATTGGGGAATTGTCGAATTGAGGAGAAGAACCAGGAAGCCCTGCCGTCGGTCCGTTAGATTGGTTATTCCCTATATTGGCGGAGTCATTAGATAAGTTAGATAAAACCTTTCTTTCAGATTTATCTAACTTATCTGGGGATGCAGAAAAGAACTCAAGATTAGTGGCGTCTTGACTCCAGAAAATATGTGCGCCTTCCTCTTGTAATCGCTGAGTAATATGGCTTAAACGCAGATCTGAACCCGATACGGGCAACTTTTGTCTGGTTAAGATATACGCGAGAGCCGACATTCCAATTCCACCTATACCAATGAAATGGAAAGGTCTCCCGCTGAGATCTAAAGAATCCAGCATTCTCACTTCCTCACACACACCACACCACACCAATATCACGCGATATCATACCAAGAATCACCTAAATGACCATACGTATTGGCTAAGCGCTAAGCGAAAGCTTCAGAAATAGCGTTATCTCTGTTAAGCCAAATACAAAATAAGTTGCATATTTAGCGGTACATTCCAGATAAACCCCTAAAATAATTGACCAATAATAGTTAAGGTCTTCAGAAAACTAGGACTATTTCCGACACAATTTCATACAATTTCATTTCATCCAATTTCAACTATGGCCTTGGGGTTCTTAAGGATGAGTGGATAAAGACAGGGATAAACAATCATCCAAAACCAGAATCAAACAGGGGTTTAATTGCAGCCAAGAAAATATTGCTACCGAATAAGCGAAATTGCGTCGGCAATTACGCTTAAAAACTCCGTTCGTAAGCAGGTTGTTCTCAGCAATTTTGCTCAAGTGCGCTGCAAGCAGAGAGAAGACTTTCAGGAAAATTCCTGGCCCGAGTTCAATTTTGGATTTCAAAGTGGACCAGGCTTTGCGATATGATGTTCTCGTTTAGGAGTTAAATTGGCTGATTTAAGACAGAGGTAAAGCGCAGTGATTAGAGTAGCAATTAACGGTTTCGGGCGCATTGGACGGAATTTTTTGCGCTGCTGGCTGACTCGATCCAATAGCCAGTTAGAGCTAGTCGCAATTAACGATACCTCTAACCCAGAGAGCAACGCCCACTTGCTGAAGTATGATTCGATGCTGGGCCGACTTGATGATGTAGAAATTAGCGCTGATTCCGAGACCATTACTGTTAATGGCAAAAAAATCAAGTGCACCTCTGATCGAAATCCCAATAATTTACCCTGGGGCGCTTGGGATATCGATTTGGTGATTGAGTCTACGGGGGTTTTTGTAAGTCGGGAAGGGGCTGAGCGCCATATCCAAGCTGGCGCTAAAAAGGTTCTCATTACGGCTCCGGGTAAGGGCAATGTCGGCACCTATGTAATGGGCGTAAACCATGAGGACTATACGCATGATGCGTATCCGGTCGTTAGTAACGCGAGTTGCACCACCAACTGCTTGGCGCCCATTGTCAAAGCTCTGAACGACAGATTTGGCATCATCAAAGGCACCATGACAACAACCCACAGTTACACCGGGGATCAGCGGATCCTGGATGCTAGCCACCGGGATTTGCGTCGAGCCAGGGCTGCAGCAATCAACATTGTGCCGACCACAACGGGCGCTGCTAAGGCAGTGGCGCTGGTGATTCCCGAGATGAAGGGTAAGCTGAGCGGTATTGCCTTCCGAGTACCGACTCCTAACGTGTCAATTGTGGATTTAGTTGCACAAGTTCAAAAGCCCACCATCGCTGAGGAAGTCAATGAAGCCCTAAAGGCGGCGGCTGAAGGCCCAATGAAGGGTATTCTTGGGTACAACGATTTGCCTCTAGTTTCCTCGGACTATCGGAAAACTGATACCTCTTCCATTGTGGACGCCAGTCTAACGATGGTTTTGGATGGTGATTTGATTAAGGTTGTTGCTTGGTACGATAACGAGTGGGGATATAGCCAACGGGTGGTTGATTTAGCCGAGTTGGTCGCCCAGAAGTGGCCTTCCTAATTTGGATTTGCCGCCAGGATTTGTTATTAGCATGTCCCTAAACAGGTTAAGACCTGTTAGGGACAAACCTAGGGCGCATAGTGCAGGACAGAATATAGATATTAGTAAGGAACTATGTTTTGTCCAATGTTTGTTAGCTTCAAATTCATAAGGAATTCTTTGTCTTAGATGGATCAAACCTTCGGTTTGATCCATTATGTAGTTCTAACTTAATCTGAAAATTTTCCAAGGCGTGTAATTTAAGGGGAGACAAGCTGATGTATGGGGATACACGGAATTCATTTGCTAAGGTAGCCCCTCTGTTAAAAGTGAGAGGCTTGAATTAGGAAGATCTATGTTTTCCGCTCCATTTTTTACTGGGAATCAAGCATCATATCTACATACTGGGATACTCTGGCGAAATCGCCAATTGCAAAACAAGCCATTTTCAAACTGGCTAATGCTTGTTTCTGAAGCTTTCGATTCTTGAGTTCAAGGCTAACTCTAAGCCGCAATTCTTGATATTCAATCGCTTTTTTGTAATTTCCTAGCGCATCATAATTTATGCTGAGACTCTCCAGTGCTTGCGCCTCTATTCGTCGATCCTTCAACTTACGGGCTAATGCAAGTCGCTGAAGCAAGTAATGGATTGCCTTACTGTAATCGCCTAGGTTGTAGCAAGCGCTGCTGAGATTTCTAAGAACACGGCTAATCGCAGGACTATCCATCGTTTCATAAGCGATAGATAGTAATCGGTCATAGTACTTGACTGTTTCCCGATAGTTGCCAAGCGAATGGTGAGTATTGCCCAGATTCCTCAAGATTTGTACTTCTATGGATTGATCTTGGAGCAATTGAGCAATTTCTAAGCTTTGTCTGAAGTGTTCATTGGCAATCTGGCATTCGCCCAATGCCTTGTGAACAATACCCAAGTTATTGAAAGCCATCATCTCAGCTTGACGATCTTCCAGCTGCTTGGCCAGAACTAAGCTTTGCTCCATATAGTTAAGAGATTTGGATAAATCTCCCAAATGTCGATAGCTATTGCCAAGATGGTTGAGCGCTTGCTGGGCCATGGGGCGATCGCCCACTTCCCGAGCAATCGTCAAACTTTGACGAGCATAGTCCATTGACCAAAAATAGTCCGCCAAGTTGTAATAAGTTAAGGCAATAGCGATAAGGACTTTGCCCTCATCCCTACCAGATTTGATTTGACGGTAGCCCTGTAGTGCTTGTTGAAAGGTCTTGAGGGCTTGCTCATACTGGCGTTGCTGGCGCTGAGATAGTGCTTGCTTAAAGTAAAGTCCAGATTCCTTTCTAATTCCTTCGGATTTATTTTCAGGAAGTTCATCTCCAGGAAAATCCAAGTTCTCGGAGAGAACATTCGTTCTCTGGCCGATAAAGGTTGATTCTATTGGTTTAGATGTTATGGGTGGGGGTGAGCCATCCTTTAAGTACATGAGGTTAAAGGCTAATTCAATAGAGCTAACTGAAACCGTCCCGATTCTGGTTTTCTTGGATGGGACCTTGAATTGCTGGCAGATGCATCGCCCTGCAATCAATGATTGGCTAGTTAGTGAAAAAACAATTAGCCAGTGTTACGCAAGTAAACCACCATTTTAACGAGTCTTCAGATTTTATTATCTTAAATTAAAGTTTAAGTGGGTCATAACCGTATAAACCCTAATTTGTTATCCTGACCTGCTAGATGATTCACCCTGATTTTGTCTGATTTTAGCCTGTGTCCTTTTCCCCTTTTGCCGCCGAGCATCTTCTGTTTACCCCTACAACTGCTGCCGCCGATGCGGTTCCGGTTATTTTCGCCTTTCCAAATGAATACAGTATTGGGATTACAAGTTTGGGGTATCAGGTAATTTGGGCCCGGTTAGCCCAACGATTCGACCTGGAAGTTAGCCGTCTGTTTACCGATCACCATGAACCGCTGCCGACACAGCCTGAACTGGTGGGCTTTTCCGTATCGTGGGAGTTGGACTATATCAATATCCTGGGCCTTTTGGAGTCTTTACATATTCCGCTACGGGCAACCCAGCGAAATGAAGAACATCCCCTTGTGTTTGGCGGTGGGCCGGTTCTGACCGCCAATCCAGAACCCTTTGCCGATTTCTTTGATGTCGTATTGCTAGGGGATGGAGAGACTCTCCTGGATGACTTCATCGAGGCCTATCAGACGGTTCGAACTGCTGATCGCGCTGCTCAACTTCAGTCTCTAGCCCAAGTCCCCGGTGTTTACATACCCAGCCTTTACCACATCACTTACCAGGATTTAGATGGACCGGCGGCCAGTATCCAACCGATCGATCCAGCCATACCAGCCCAAGTTCATAAGCAAACCTTTCGAGGTAATGTCTTATCAGCCTCGACAGTCGTGACCGAAAAGGCGGCCTGGGAAAATATCTATATGGTGGAGGTGGTGCGGAGCTGTCCGGAAATGTGTCGGTTTTGCCTGGCTAGCTATCTAACCCTGCCGTTTCGCACTGCAAGTCTAGAAGCATCGTTAATTCCAGCAATTGAAAGGGGGTTAACGGCCACCAGCCGATTAGGCTTGCTGGGAGCCTCGGTCACCCAACATCCTGAATTCTCAGATCTGCTGGACTATCTGAATCAACCCAAATACGATTCGGTCCGCTTGAGTATCGCCTCGGTCCGAACCAATACAGTTGATCAGAAGCTGGCTGAAACGCTGGTCAAGCACGATACTCGCTCAATTACGATCGCAATTGAGAGCGGCTCGGAACGAGTCCGCCAAATCGTCAATAAAAAGCTGCACAACGACGAAATTATCCAGGCCGCGGTCAATGCTAAAGCGGGGGGCTTAAGCGCTCTGAAGCTCTATGGCATGGCGGGCGTCCCGGGAGAAGAGATGGACGATTTGGATCAAACGATCGCGATTCTCAAGGCGATTAAAAAAGCCGCTCCGGGTCTTCGCCTGACGTTGGGCTGCAGCACTTTTGTTCCCAAGGCCCATACGCCGTTCCAATGGGTTGGGGTGAATCGTCAGGTGGAGAAGCGATTGAAATACCTGCAAAAACAACTGCGCCCTCAAGGGATTGATTTTCGCCCTGAAAGCTACAACTGGTCTGTGATCCAAGCCCTAATTTCTCGTGGCGATCGGCGTCTCTCGACTCTGTTAGAACTGGTTCGTCACTACGGGGATACCCTAGGCAGTTATCGTCGCGCCTTTAAGGAACTGAGGGGTCAGTTGCCGCCGCTGGAATATTATGTTCACACCGACTGGCCCACGGATCAAATCCTGCCTTGGGAGCATTTACAGGGACCTTTGCCTAAGGCGACGTTGTTAAAACATTTGACCAGTGCGACTGAACATTTTGCTGAATCCCCTCCAACAGGTCTCAGTAATAATTGAGATATTTTAGCCTCAACTATCCAAGGAGCTCCGCACCCCTCGACCTCCTTGGTTGAGAACATGGGTATAAATTATCGTCACGTAAGGGTAGCCCTTCCATTAGGCGCATTTCTACACCGTAAAGCAAGCTGACTATAAGATGTTGGATGTCGTCTAGGTTGGCTAAAATTCGCTTTACTTCTGAAAGGCTAAAGTGCTTCAGCCGAGCAACTTCTTTAACTTGATCGAGTAGACGGGGCGGCTTGGGTTGCGCCATGGTAGATGCTGTATAACTTCCTTATATGGGTGCTTATCATGCAAAAGCGATGCTGGTGGCGAAATATTACTTAACAAATAAATTGGCTTGCCCCCAGGATTCCGTAGGATGGTCAGAAGTCAATTCCATCAGGGGCTTTACCGATGAC
>JASJDH010000300.1 GCA_030065175.1 Leptolyngbyaceae cyanobacterium MO_188.B28
TCCTTCTCAGATATTCCTCGAATCAAACTGAGGTTGTCTTCTTGTTGAGCTTTTTCATAACAGTAGGCTTTAAATTCACAGATTTGACAGTGATTATTGAGAACTAACTTTGGAACTTCCTCTCCTGCATAAATCTTTTTAAGGTCTAACAGAGTTTGTTTGAACTTTCGCGAATCTGTATTAAGATGTACGGTAGTTTGCTTACATTCTTTACCATGCCAAATGATTCCGACTACAGGTATTACTATCTGATAATCAAAGAGAAGTATAGCAAGTAATTCTAAAAACAATCGTTGTTCTTTGCGAATTCGACTTCCCTCATAAAACAAAATCGGTGCATAGAATGAATTTTTCCTCTTTGTTGTCACTTTTTTAATTCCATCTAGGATGAAAGAAAAGTGACTATTTTCAACGGATACATTTAGAATAAAAAGACTGCTTTTTTCTAATATTGAAGTGTTAAGAGAGACATCATTTATAATCTGCCCTTCATCAGCTTTTGCATGTATTTTTCTGAGTGCGTGGTGTTTTACTTCTCTTCTTAATTTGAAGCGTAATTTCTCATAGTCTGATTTAATACCTGACTGGCCTATCAGTTTCAGATAGCCCTTATATCTACAATGAATATAACTTTCAAGTACATCATTGGTAACCTTTGCTTTCATCAATTTAAAGCCCCCTCTAGAATTTGAAGTTCTATAGACCTCAAACCCTTTCGCTGTAGTGGTCCTAAGCTTTGAAGCGCTTCTCACCACTAAATGCGTTCTTATTCAGAATACTCACAACACCTGCCTGGAATGGGTTTGAGCGATCAAGTTCTCTGAACAGAGTATATTCAATTTCTGTAGCAAATTATATTAGGGGCATTCAATAACTTCAAAAAACTACATGTCTAACATTTTAGAGGTGTAATCTCTCTATCCCTCATGGAATAAACAGACGACTTACTCCCACGTAGTTTTCAATAAACAGCACAATATCAGCAAGACGAGCGCTACACTGCTCACGATATTCTCGCTCAACCAACCGATCCAAACTTCCAATCGTAATCACCGGCAAGGATATAGAATCACCTTCTTCGCGAATGGTTTGCTCTAGCGAGTCCTTACCTTTTGCGTTTCGATTCGCGGTTAACAACAGCATTTGATTAGATCGTGCAAACTGCCAGATGACTCGATCATTGCTGTCGATAGTCAGTCCGGCCTCTTTCAGCGTCACGAAATAAATTGAAATTTAAGACCTAAATCACACTAAAGGCAGCGTGCAACTCAAGACACAATGGGCAAATGAGCTTTAAAGAGTGAAGAGATGATTTTTTAATTATCCTTGGCGGCCTCTATTTAGTTATCCCTGAAATAAACTGGCAGGCAAATCATAGGTCCAGGCGCCTCTGCTGAGTAATTGTGCAGCAATAAAGCCCAGTTCATCTGCCGACTTGCCAGAGTACCCATTCCCTCCAACTAAGCTAACCAGTCGTCTTGGCTCCACCCAAGCAATAATGGGATAACCGCTGGGAGTATGAGTTGTGATGCAAGATTCTGACCTGACGGAAGCAAAAGTCATATTCGGGAGCAGGTTTGTTATGAGTTGCCACAGGTGTTCTGCTGTTACTACCTCTCCAGGATTTTTGAACCAGCGCTGGAGTGAAGTCAAGTCGTCAGAAAGCAATGGCCTACCGGGGCAGCCGATCTTAATGTACCAACGACCATCAGGATATCGAATAGGCGGAAGCAAATAGAAGCGGGCCGACTTATCGACTGGTCTATGAATCAACGATGGCATTCCTGATAGGGTTTGTCTATCCGCTTCTTTCACCTCAGCTAAAAGAATTGTTTGACCATGCACCATCAACGGTGTCTCTATTGGCAGCAGACCACTGACTTTGGTAAATCCTCCTGTTGCGACAATAATGCCTTTCCCTTTAAGGGTGCAGGACGTGGTCTCTATCCTGATCCCAGATTTATCGCTGTGGAGAGCGCACCCGATGTCTTTGATGACAGTACCGCCATTCATCTCTACTGCCTTAGACTGAGCAGCAACATGGGACCGGGGGCTTAGATATCCAGCCTGCCGTGGTTGATAGAAACCAACCGCATCTCCCTCAAACCGAAAAAAGGGAAATCGTTCCCGCATTTGCTTGGCGTCTAAACAATCTACCGAAAGCTCCAGTTTGCCAGCGACTGTTTCTAGCATCGCCAGATATCTGGCAGATTCTCCCTGACGCTGACCCACTGCCAAATGTCCAACTTCCTGATAGAAGGTGATGCCAGTCTTAGCTTCCAATGATTGATAGCGGGCGATAGAACGCTGGGCCAACTGCGCCCAATGCAGATTTGGGTCAAGGATGCGGGTAATGCGACCTTCATCATAGTGGCTGGCAAATACGCCCTGATGCTGTTGCCGATCTGGTGGTTCATCGGGGCCGACCACGGCGACTGAATAGCCTTCACTGGATAGATGCTTAGCGGCGGCGGCTCCCATCAGCCCTCGGCCCACAATGATGTAGTCGTAAGTCATGTCTTGCCTAAGCTGGACAGCCATCTGACCGCAAAATTAGAGAAGCCGCCGCCGCATTCCACCAGAAGAGATTAAAGCCTGATCAATACAGCCGTTAGATAGCTGAATTCGCTTCTGTATTCTATCTTCTGTATTTCTTCACTGCTGAATTATTCCGGCTTAAATTGTACTCCTTAAAAGGTGTTGATTTGCGTCGAATCCAGGGAATAAACTCCGTCAGCGCTCCATCACTATGTGGGGGCGTGATTTCTAACGGTAAACCGTAAATCCTGCTTCGATTTTATTCTCACCATCCACAACTCCTTGATACATATCCAAAGCAATGAAATTGTGGGGAAAGGGCATCGCGAAGGCGCTGACCTGGCTCAAACGGTCAAGTTGCTCTGGGCTGAGCCGAATGTCCAAGGCGCCTAGATTATCTTCTAAGTGGGTTAACTTGCGGGCTCCGATAATAGGAATGGGGTTGCTCGGTTGTTGCAGGATCCAGTTGAGGGCGACTTGACTAGGAGAACACCCGATTTCAGCGGCAATTTGTTTGACCACATCGGCAATCTGTAAAGTGCGATCGCTCAGTTGGCCGATCGCCTGCGTTACCCCTTTTCGACCAGAACCGTCTTTTTCACCACCGGTATCCTGCAAATCTTCACGGGTGTATTTGCCCGAGAGAATGCCCCCCGCTAAGGGCGACCAGGCCAGGGGCGTGATGCCGTGACGCCAAGCCATCGGCAACATATCGGCTTCTGCGGTGCGCTCCGCCAAGCTGTATTGAACCTGAATCGCAGAGACCGGAGTCCACCCTCGCAGCTTCGCGATCGCCTGCCCTTCCGCGACAATCCACGAAGGCGTGTCCGATAGGCCAATGTGCAAAATCTTGCCCTGACGCACAAGATCGTCCAGCGCCCGCATCACCTCTTCAATGGAGTTGCGATAGTCCCAAGCATGGAGCCAATAAAGATCGATGTAATCAGTACGAAGGCGTTTGAGGCTATCTTCCACCGCCCGGACCAAACTCCGGCGATGGTTCCCCCCCGCATTGGGATTGGCGGGGTCGGTACTGAGGGAATATTTAGTGGCCAGGACAATGCGATCGCGACGCCCCTGCAAGAGTTCTCCTAAAATCGTCTCACTCGATCCATTGGTATACACATTAGCGGTATCAATGAAATTGCCCCCGCGCTCAACATAAGTATCCAGAATTCGGCGACTTTCCTCTAAATCGGCCCCCCATCCCCAGTCTGTCCCAAAGGTCATTGAGCCCAAACAGAGGGGGGACACGCGCAACCCAGAATTCCCCAACAATCGGTAGTGATTCAATTGAGTGAAAGGTCTATCCATTTCAAACCTGCTCCTGCATTTCACAGGCTGACTGCCTCATGAGACAGCCTAGCAAGGGAAAGTTTATAATTCAAATAAATGATATTGATATAGTCTATTCGTTTGATGGATTTACGAAGCTTTGATCTTAATCTACTGGTGGTGTTGCACACCCTCCTAACTGAACAGAGCGTATCGAAAACTGCTGAAAGACTGAATTTGAGCCAGCCAGCAACCAGCGCCGCCCTTAATCGGTTAAGGCGGGCGTTAAATGATCCGATTTTGGTGCGGGATGGGTTACGCATGGCGCCGACACCGCGAGCAGAGCAGTTGGCAAAGCCTGTTCAAGCGATTCTCACAGACATTGAAAACACCTTTGCCGATCCAAAACCCTTTGATCCCAGCGCCATCAGGCGAACCTTTCGGATCGCGACCAACGACTATGGGGCCTTTATTTTAATGCCTCGGTTGATGAATCGACTGCAAGCGATCGCTCCCGGCATCACCCTCGAAGTTTGGGGCATTCCCCAAGCGGTAGACGCCTCATTGCGACAGGGGGAGATTGACTTGGCAATTGCAGATGCGTGGGAGCTAAGACAGTGCAAGTGCACTGAAACCCTATTTTCAGAAACCTTCACCTGTCTCGTGCGTGAACAGCATCCCCGCATTTATGCGCAACTCACGCTCGCCCATTATCTCGAAGAACATCACGCCTTGGTGTCAGCTCGGGGTCGAGTCGCCGGGAATGTGGATATCGCCTTAGCTCAAAAAAATCTGCACCGACAGGTGCGATTAACCTTGCCCCATATTCTGGCCATTCCTGAAGTGATTGCATCCACAGACCTGATTGTCACCCTCGCCACTCGCATCGCAAAGCGTCTCGCGACCGGCGCCGCCCTCAAGACCTTCCCCCCACCTCTGCCTTTGGATGGGTTTGATATTGCGATGGCATGGCCGAGACGGATGGTCAATGCCCCAGCCATTCAATGGTTATGCCATGAATTGAGAGCTGTTGGGCAGCAAATTACCATTGCTTGAATTCACGAATTTAGCCTATTCCTGCTTCAGGAAATCGAGAGTCAACTGATCAGGCTCTCCGTTAAAGTACTTGAGAAGAGCGTCCCGAAATAGACTGTTGTCCGCTGCAGCCTGTTCAAACAACGTCATACACGATCGGAATTTAAGATTGTCAGGATAATAAAATATGTCTTCGGCGCTACGCCCCTCCACAGCCAGAATAAGCTGAGTACACTCTCTCAAACGTGAACCCAAAATCGGATGTTCTAAGTAAACTTCCGCTTCTGCTTGAGATGAAATGGCGTACTTTTGCGCCATTGCGCTTCCGCCAAGCCCTTCAATCTGAGGGAAAACATACCACATCCAGTGCCCCCGTTTCCGCCCTGCCCTCAATTCGTCGAGGACTGATGCATAGACTCGGTCTTGGGCTTCAATAAATCGTTGTAGATCGTAGATATCGCTCATTAGACATTGATTATTCAACCACTATTATTCAATCGCAGGCAAATGAAACGATAGCTTCAAATTTCGGTTGATACCCGTCTGAGGTATCAACAGTCAGGGTTGGCGCGTCAAAAATTGGCGGTTTATAGTTGCTGATTGGCGCCTCTGTCCCATCTATCGCCTCTACCATGGCCCCATCATTATGGAAACGCGTTCGCTTAGGATCCGAAAGCGCTCGCTGGATAAAACGAGATCTGGCTAATTTGGGGTCGATGGCGCAGTGAACTATCCTGATTCGAGCAATTTTTTCCAATTGGAAAAGTTTAGGCTCCCACAACTTGTGTTGGAAGGCCGCTTCTGAGACAAGCGTAATGCTATGACTAAGCAAAAGCCCTAAAGTTTCAAAGAATACATCATAGACTTTCCATGCGATATCATCTCCTGGCTCCCCACTGTTATTCGTCGTATTCACCAGCCCTTCTTTAATTTCATCGCGGCATATCGCAGGGCATCTTATTTCGCGCGCCAGGGCATGGGCAAGTGTTGTTTTACCAGACCCTGGCCGCCCTGTAACAACCACTAGAATCGGGAGTTTATGAAGGGCTACTTCACTCATATTTTCGGAAAATTTAGGACAACTGGACTCTAACAACCTAGCTGAGCGGCTGCCGACGCCTTCAAATCATCCCATCAGGGGGAACCAACGCCTTGGCTTGACACCTGAGACGAATGATTCGGCGCCACAAGCGGACAATGACACTGTTCTTGTTGGAGCCACTGCTCTCCCACCTGATGCAGCGCCGCCATCACAGGCTGCAGGTCTTTGCCTTTTTGCGTTAAGGAATACACCACACGAGGGGGAACCTCTGGATATACCTGGCGCTCGACCAGTTGATGCTTTTCTAACTCCCTCAGGCGCATGGTCAGTGTTTTCGTACTAATCCCCGGCAGCGCCTCTAAAAATTCATGGGTGCGCCGCTCCCCCAAAAACAACTCTCGCAAAATCAGAATGGACCACTTGCCGCCCAGTATATCCAGCACAAACTGAATCGGGCATTGAACCTCTAAGCATGGGTTGGGCTGACTCATAGAAACCTCGTGGGTGTGTCAGAAACGTCCGCTGTCAAGGCTGAGCTTAAAACCCGCCGGTTGAATCGGAGAGTTGTCCGCCTCTCAGACTCCTTACCCATTGAAAGGAGGAAGCTAAGGGACTTTTCATGCGCTTCTTCACAATTCTTATAACCATATCATGGCGATTTAGAAGTCTGAAGCCAAGCAATATTTTACTATTAGAAACTTTATTTTTTTACTTTTGGTAACCATGGGACGGCAAAAGTTGAACTTGTCTGAAATTGCAAAAAATACTAGTCTTAGGTCAGCTAAGAAATGAGAGAAAATCGCTAATTTTTTCATGGTCTAATGAGTTGATTCAATCCTTAAATTTTCGAGTTTGTATTGAAGTAAATTCCCTTTAAGCCGTGAATTATGAAACGGAGAAAATTACTAATGAAAACCTGATTGACAGACAAAAGATTTTTGCATAGGTTGGATTGAAGCTATAAAACCCAATGCTAGCAAAGGTTCTGAGGCGTTACGCTTCGCTATTCTTGGATGCGCCTTGGGCTATACGCAGCCTACGATGGAGTGGGTGTCCAAAGGATTAGTCAGTGAATCAGGATGGAAACGAGCTAGGGTTAGTTCGACTAGAGAAATGTGTGTTCCCAGCTGTCTAAAGATAGAATCAATGCAATCTGAAAAGCATGTTCCTGTGAAGACATAAAATGTCAAGGCTAAGTATTAAAAAGCACCGAATTCCAGTAATAAGGAATGAAGTCGATGACAAATGTTTTGTTGGTTGAAGATAATAGCGAGCTTCGCTTTCTTATGAAAGTTCTTCTGGAAGCCAAAAAACTCTCAGTCATTGAAGCCCAGAATGGTGCAGTTGGTCTTCATTTAGCTTTGGAAAAGCATCCTGACTTGATTATTTGCGATATAGATATGCCTGTCATGAACGGACTGAATGTCTTGCAGGAAATACGCAAATATCCTTCCACGGCTGAACTCCCCTTTGTTTTTGTAACAGGTCGGATAAACGCTTCTAGGGATAGCGCTGATCAATCCATTAAGGCAGATGCCTATCTAAGTAAGCCATTCAATAATGATGAGTTCTGGGAAATAGTTGAATCCCTACTCAACTAACTTAGTCTGGCTTTCTGTCGAGAACTCAAAGCGCCGAAAAAGATAGTGAAGATACCCTGATTGACTGACAAAACTTGTTTGTGAATGCTTGGAAAGCCCTCACCTTAACCCTAACCCGAGGGGAGAGGGAACAAGAATGCGGATATGCTCCCCTCGCCCTTGGGGAGAGGGGTTGGGGGTGAGGGCTCGCTTCTGTTAGTCACCCAGGAAGACACTTTAGGAAGGAGCACTAACCGCTTTTTCGCTAACTTTTTAATAATTTGGAGATGTTAATGGTTAATACACTGACAGCGCCAGTGGATTTGGAAGCTACCGCCAAAAAGACAACGGTGCAGGAAAGTATTCTCACGCCCCGTTTTTATACGACAGATTTTGACAAGACCGCGAATCTAGACCTTTCAGCCCAGGAAGCAGAACTCCAGGCGGTATTGGCGGAAATGAAAACGGACTACAATCGTCACCATTTTGTTCGCAATGAAGCTTTCAATCAAACTTGGGACCATATTCAAGGAGAAGACCGCCAAGCCTTTATCGACTATTTAGAACGATCCTGTGTTTCAGAATTTTCTGGGTTTCTTCTCTTCAAAGAACTATCCCGTAAGCTCAAAGGGCGCAATCCACTGTTAGCCGAAATTTTTCACCTGATGGCGCGGGATGAAGCCCGTCATGCAGGTTTCCTCAACAAGGCAATGGCCGATTTCAATATTTCTCTAGATTTAGCGAAACTCACCAAAAAACGAACCTACACCTTCTTCCCAATCGAATGGGTTCTCTACTCGGTGTATCTGTCGGAAAAAATTGGCTATTGGCGCTACATCTTGATTTACCGCCATCTGGAAAAACATCCAGAGCATCGCTTCTATCCCATTTTTCAGATGTTCGAGAACTGGTGTCAGGATGAAAATCGCCACGGAGACATCTTCAAGGCGTTGATCCGATCGCAACCCAAACTATGGAACACCTGGCAATCAAACCTCTGGTCCCGCTTCTTCCTACTAGCAGTGTTCGCCACCCACACCCTGACGGTGCACGAACGCACCCGATTCTACGAAATGCTGGGGCTTGACCCCACCGAATTCGACGCAGAGGTAATCCGTAAAACCAACGACACTTCCCTGCGGGCATTCCCAGTCGCCTTAAACGTCGATCATCCTGAGTTTTTCCCTCGCTTGCACCAATGCTCTGAATACAACTTAAAGATTAAAGCGATCGACGACAGCAACCAACCCCAACTGGTTAAGTTTGTCCGCAAGCTCCCCCTGATAGGGGCCATCATTTGGCGTCTCTTGCGGATCTTTCTGCTCAAACCAATTGATGCAGAAGCTCTACGGGGAACCGTGGCTTAACCCTCCACATCGTCCACTCACTCATCGCCCGATCATTCAAAAGATTTTAACAATGAGCAGCCAGTTAGAAAGTCCTGTGCAAACAGACACCAAAGACACTCCTATTACTCTACAAACTGCAATGGCTTCTACCCCTGACGCTGCAGTTAGCCCGCTGCCCCCCGCTAATTCCCGTCAGTTAGCCAAGCAATTTGTGCAAGAGCTGCAGGATCAGATCTGTCAAGGATTAGAAGAACTTGACGGGGAAGCCCGTTTCCAGCTTGATGACTGGAGCCGACCGGGGGGCGGCGGGGGGCAGTCTCGGGTAATGCGAGACGGTCGTGTGTTTGAACAGGGCGGGGTTAATTTTTCCGAAGTTTGGGGCGATACCCTTCCCCCCGCCATTGCGACGCAGATTCCAGAAGCAGCAGGCCAGGACTTCTTCGCCACGGGCGTTTCCCTGGTGCTTCATCCCCGAAATCCTTATGTCCCAACGGTTCACCTCAACTACCGCTATTTTGAGGCAGGCCCGATCTGGTGGTTCGCTGGCGGGGCTGATTTGACTCCCTATTATCCGTTTAAAGAAGATGCAGAACACTTTCATAAAACCCTGAAGCAGGCTTGTAGTAAACACCACCCGGCTTATTACCCCACCTTTAAACGCTGGTGTGACGAGTATTTTTATTTGAAGCATCGCCAGGAAGCTCGGGGGATTGGCGGGATTTTCTTTGACTACCAGAGCGCCCAAGGACTGCTTTATCGCGGCCCTAACCCGAAGCAACCCGCCGCTTGTTTCAGCCATCAAGTTGGTCCTGTATCCCGCAGTTGGCAGGATCTACTGGCTTTTGTCCAAAGCTGCAGCAATGCTTTTCTCCCCTCCTATCTGCCAATTGTAGAGCGGCGGCAAGAGATACCCTACAGCGATCGCGAACGCAATTTTCAACTCTACCGTCGGGGGCGCTATGTGGAGTTTAATCTGCTCTATGATCGGGGAACCGTATTTGGCCTGCAAACCAACGGACGGACTGAATCTATCTTGATGTCTTTGCCGCCACTAGCTCGCTGGGAATACCAATATAGCCCTGGACCTGGAACTCCAGAGGCGGCGCTCTATGAAATCTTTCTTCAACCTCAAGATTGGACTGGGGAGGCTTAATGGGACAGATAAATTCTTCGCTAATTATCTTCACTAGTCTAGATAGCCTGGTACTCGATGCTGAAAATAACGGCTATGAGTCTGTCTTAAGCAAGTTGGAATGGCTCAAGGCCAGGCATATTCCAGTAATTCCCGTTACCAGCAAAACTCGTGAGGAGGTAGAAATCGTCCGACGACGGATGAACCTGACCGATCCATTCATTGTGGAGGGCGGCAGCGGTGTGTATATCCCGCTCGATTACAACCAATTTGAATTGCCTCAGGGTGAGACAGTTGGGAACTATCGCCTGATTCAACTGGGGTGCTCATATGTCATGGCCAGAGCCGGATTAAAAGCGATCGCTCAATCCCTCGGACGTCCCCTCAAAGGATTTGGCGACTGGTCCGCAGAGCAACTCAACGCCCTTACTGGTCTATCCGCCGCCGATGCTCATCGGGCTAAAGCCCGCGAGTTCACCGAACTGTTCAAAACCCCTAAGAATATACCGATCGATAAGTTGAAACAGGCTGTTCACGAAATGGGCTTTGAAGTGGTGGTGAGCGATCGCTTTTCGCACCTGATTGGCCATGAAGCGGGCGTAGGACGTGCTGTCAAACACCTGACTCAACACTATCAATCGGCGCTGCCTGTAGGACAACATTTAACGACTGTCGGCCTTGGCGATAGCCTCAGTGATCTCGCCCTGTTAGAAAATGTTGACATTCCAATCATTGTCTCGGGCTTAAAGGGCGAAGACTCTGATTTATCTAAACACGACTGGCCAGTAGCGGCTTCCCCTGGGCCTCAGGGATGGGCGATAGCGATAGATAAGATTTGTCAGGACGAGATCTTCATGGCAAGATTCGGAGCTAAATCCTAAGGGAGTCCTTTAAGCTGTGTCAGACTACTATGCGATCTACGCCAGTTGAGACGATTTGATTTTATTGAGGATGGCTTTCACAGCCTCTACGATAACCTCAGGCTGATCCAGCCACACAAAATGGCCGCTGTTGCCCGCCTCCATCTGGAGGAAATCTGTTGATAAGTCCCGTAGTGCAACGTGCATTTTTTCTCGCAACTGGTTGGCGCCTTGCAACGGGATAAAGTGAGTCCATAAGGTTGGTTTGAAGAAGGAACGAGCTTTAATGCTGACGATGGGCAAGGAGCCAAGGTGCTGGGCGACACTCACCTGACGGGCGCTGTTGTTGAGGTTTATGATCTCTTGGGCCATCGTAATCCAGTGTTTAGACCGACAGAAGGAGCGCTTTACCCAATTGAGGGGAGTGGGAGGAATGCGGCGTAATTCTGGTTTT
>JASJDH010000301.1 GCA_030065175.1 Leptolyngbyaceae cyanobacterium MO_188.B28
TGCAACGGATACCAAACCGAAAGATTGGAGAGGAAGGACTTTAAGCAAAACGTAGTTATCGTTAACGGAACGCACTTTAGTGCGGTACCGTTGAACTCCGACGTTAGAACTCAATTCTTCTTTAGCCTGATTAAGTTGAAATTAGTTATCTCTGTTACGAAGAAAATTATGAAAGAGAAAAATCGTGTTCTCCTCTTAATATTTTTGTTGTTTCTTGGTATTGCTCTTGCTTTTGCAGTAAGAGCAATAATGAAAATGCAAACTGAAGGTTTACTTGTTGGAATATTGTTTGCTCCTTTGATTGCATATGCCATTTTCTTTTCAGGTAACTTGCAAGAGTTTGCTATTGGTAATAAAGGTATAACCCTCAAACTGGCCAAGGCAGTTAATGAAGTTGTCCAGCCTGATTTTGGACATATTGGACCTTCCCTCGCAGATATGATGGAAGTTGGAGAGAAAGGCATTGAAGCATTAGAGGGAATGCTCGCAACCTATAACCTTAATGAGAGTAAACCTATAGTAATGTCTGTCCTTTTAGGAAGAGGAGATTATAAGAGGGAACGAACATTGGGATTTATTGAAAAGCTCTCTCGGTACCATAGCTTCAAATTTGTTGTTTTTTTAGATATAGATAATAAGCTAGTGGCATATATGCCTTCTTGGGCTGCTAGACAGTTACTTAGCAAACCAGAGTTAAGCTATTACTTTCTTGAAATAATAAATCGTGATGGTGGCTTCAGTGAACTTCTTGATTATCCACACGTTATGGGCTTAGAAAAAACCATAAGCACTACAGATAGTAATGTGAAGGCGTTACGTCAAATGATGGAGCTACATCAAGATGCTATAGTCACAGTTGATGAAAACAACCACATTTGTGGGGTTGCAGAGCGCGAGCGTATTATTCATCAAATAATATTGAGCTTGTCTGAGCAGCAGAGTTAGGTACGATAAATGTCGGGATGAACTGTAATACTAGGGCATCGTCATTGGTCAATCCTTTAAAGCTGTTGTCCCTTGAGTCGAGCCGACATTCCGCCCTCTGAATTGGCACATTTGGAATAATGACCGATGATGAGGTTCAAAGTCGCGAAGAGGGATGCATTATTAGTAGTAGCGTAGTAGTCCAAAACCTAGACCATTTGGGCATCGTAGCGGGCATTGTCGATGAATTAGGGGTGGTTGAGATAGTCAATGAGTCGGTTGGCCTCGATCCCCATGAGAAGATCAGCGCTGGGGTTGCGGTGAAAGCCATGATTTTGAATGGCTTGGGGTTTGTGTCAGCCCCTTTGTATTTGTTTGAGCAGTTTTTTGTCGGCAAAGCCACAGAGCATCTACTTGGCCCAGAAGTGGAGCCCCAGTATTTGAATGATGATCGCTTAGGGCGCGTGCTGGACGCCCTATACCTTAAGGGAATTACCTCCGTGTTTCTGGCCATCTGCATGGCGGCGGTAAAGCGCTTTGACATCGCCTGTGACTATGCGCACTTAGACGCTACCTCAATGAGTGTCTCTGGAGACTATCTGAATTCGGAGAGAGAGAACCCGTTAGGATTAGCAGCGACTTTGCCAATTAGTGTGTGTCATGGCTATTCCCGCGACCACCGACCGGATTTGAAACAGTTTGTCATGAATCTAGTGTGCTGGGGAGATGGAGATATCCCGGCCTTCATCGAACTGGCCGATGGCAATCAATCGGATAAAGCTCGCTTTGCCGGGCTCATTGAGCAATTCCAGCAGCAGTGGAACTTTGATGGGGTCTATGTGGCCGACGCCGCCCTCTACAGTGCGGATAATTTAGCGCAATTAGGGACACTATTGTGGATATCTCGGGTTCCGTTGACCCTCACTCAAGCCAGTGAGCTGATTGAAGAGATTGACGAGAGAGCCTTTCGAGCGACTCAGATGGAAGGCTATCGTATCGCTGAAGTGTGCTGCGCTTATGGCGATGTCAACCAACGGTGGTTAGTGGTCGAGTCCAGGCAACGTCAAGCGGCTGACTTGAAACAATGGGAAAAGCGCTCAGTTCGAGCGAGTCAACAGGCGCAAACCCAATTGGACAAACTCAGCCGTCAGCCCTTTGCCTGTGAGGCTGACGCCCAGCAAGCCTTAGAGCGCTTTGAGAAGAGCTTAAAACAGCATCTCATCAGGACGTCGACTATCGTTAAGCGACCTCACTACGACCAACCTGGACGCCCCGCCAAAGACGCCGTCCCGACTTCCATCAGCTATCACATCCAAGCAACCTTGAAGCTGGACCCCGAAGTAGACGCCAAGCAAAGGCTTAGAGCCGGACGCTTTATCCTGGCTACCAACGTGCTAGACTCCCCTGATTTTGACCTTGACGACTCAGAGTCTAATACCTCAGACTCTAACGAATCAGAGGCTGACTCAATCGAACTCTCCGCTAATGAGATTCTCACCGAATACAAGGCGCAACAAGGAACTGAACGCGGGTTTGGCTTCTTGAAAGACCCTTTGTTTTTCACTTCCAGCGTCTTCCTCAAATCCCCGGAGCGCATCATGGCCTTGGGGATGATTATGGGGTTGTCTTTACTGGTGTACAACCTGGGCCAACGAAAACTCCGACAAGCCTTGAAAGCAGCAAATGAAGCCATTCCGAACCAACTTGGCAAACTGGTTGAAAATCCCACCCTGCGCTGGGTCTTTCAATGTTTCATGGCGATTCATTTGGTGTTTATCAACGACCAACGGCAGATAGTTAACCTCAATGAAACTCACCGAAAAATCCTTCGATTTCTGGGTTCCGCTTCTCAACAGTACTACTTATTGTGTTGAGGGGCAGCTTTATTGTCAATGGGACAATTTAGAGGGCGGAATGTGGGATCTAGGGAATCGGACTGAGAATCTTGGTTGCAAGGACTAGGGAGCCTTGACGGGCCAAGCCCTTCAGCTCGAATTAAGTATCAATCGATGAGCTGATATTAAGTCTCAAGGGCTAGGTAAATATGCCTTGTGCCAGTTGCTCCCAAAACGGCCTGTTTTTTGGACTGCTTTTGAGTGTGCCTGTTTTCTCAAAGACTGATGCCGCTGTTCATCCGACCGTTCTAGACTAAGTCTCCGATTGAGGTCTGAATCCCTTGTCCATCAGGAGTTTGCCCCTGGCTCTCAACTTTAGACTGGTAGCTCCGGGCCACAACCATCCATGTTGTCTGAAGTCTTTACAACCAAGGCTTTTCACAAACCAGATCTTTAGCTGGACCAGATCTGGCCGAATTTATCCCGCCCCGCCGTCATTAAATTCCATCTGATTCATTGCTTCACTTTCCTCTATCCCTAATATCGTCCTGTTAGTAGTGCTGATCGTCTGTTTTGGTGAATCACTGCTAGGCTTTCCAGAAAGTACCATTGGTTCTTCAAACGCTTGTCACAATAGGTAACAATATGGTCGATTCAGTTCTCTCGAAGCTCTTGGCGGCTGACTCTGACTTGGAGGCACAGGAAGCGA
Source organism: Leptolyngbyaceae cyanobacterium MO_188.B28 (assembly GCA_030065175.1). Taxonomy (GTDB): domain Bacteria; phylum Cyanobacteriota; class Cyanobacteriia; order Phormidesmidales; family Phormidesmidaceae; genus JAKSDM01. The sequence continues at coordinate 3,469 of JASJDH010000301.1, forward strand.
GATTGCTCGCCCAATTAGAAGCGCTCCAGGCCAAGCGGGGCAGCCTCAAATCGGTGATGGAGATATTTGGGCCTGATCAGCCAACAGCAGAAGATAATAATGCCGAAGTAGCGCCTAATCTAACTTCTGTTGTGGCGGTCGATCAACCAAAAGAGAAGCTGGAAAAGGGAGCCTCAAAGAGGAGAGCAAAGGCGCCAAAAGGCAAAGTCGCTCAGCCGCGCAGTAAAACGTCCAAGGGCCTCAAGTCTGGCCGCCGAGGATGGCAGAAATATATGCGCGACGAGTATCTCCAGACGCCGTTGCCGAAGGTCGTAGCTGGAATTTTGAAAAGTAAACCCAAGAAGACATTCGAAATTCAAGAGGTCGTGAATACCATTGTGGAGGAGGACATCCCAGCCTCAGAACGCAAAGGGGCTCGCAACCGAATCTCAAACATCTTGGCGGAAGGGGCTCGTAAGAAAGAGTGGAGTCGCCCTAAAGATGGATGCTATCGCTTCTCTAAGTAGCCGGGATGAAAGCGGGAGTCCCTTTGGGCATAGCTCCCCTGCTAGGCCGCTACTTTCTCCTTGAACAGTTTGCCTGCACTGAAGGCGGGAACAGTCGCAGCCGGTATGGTCATCGTCTCACCCGTCTTGGGATTACGCCCTTCTCGTTGCTTTCGCTGACGGGGCTCAAAGGATCCAAATCCAACCAGGGTTTACTTTGTCTCCACTGCTCACAGCCTCAACAATGCTCTCTAACGTGGCGGTCAAAATAGAATCCGCCTGTTTCTTTGTGACGCCAGTCTTCTCTGCTACAAGATCGACCAGTTCGCCTTTATTCATATCCTAACTCTCCTCAAAACACGCTGAGCATTGTAAAGCAAATGCTTGGAAAGTGGGTGCCACTGGTGGCGATCTCGCATGCCTGAGCAGCGGGATCTAGGATTTTGGTCATCCCCTACATCCTGAAAAGTATACTTTTGGGGGGGATTGGTTCTAAAGTATATTTCAGGCAATCCAAATTGAGACGCTAACCCATATCAGAACAAATACTCTATGCCCCTTACCGAAAACCAAATTCGTTTGGCCGTCGCCATTGACGACCATGTAAAGTCCATCCTTGCCAAAGGTGGAGGTGATGAGGAGCTTCTGGTGTCCATGTATGACCAAATGCCTACATTCAAGCAGCTTTTGGATACATCTACAGAAAGCGAAATGTCTCAGTTATGCCAACAATATGATGGCTTTTACCGATTTGCAGAATTAATGGAACGTCTGGCCCAAGGCATCGCTGATGGAAGTATTCCTGTTCCCTAAAATAGATGGGTTTGGCTGCCGCCCTTTTAGCGTTGTGATCGAGTTGTAGCAACTGTCCAACAATTCAACCACAGTAGGAAATGTTTCTGAGGCGACCTATCCAACTTACTACAAACTGACCGGACTAACTTTGGCTTAAAATTTCAAATTGTCACATGCCTGAACTCCCCACCACCCCGTGTAGTACTGATTTGTAGTATAAAGCTGCCAACCCCTCTGTAGGTATAGCGTTCAGTGGATATTACTGAGCTTGACTGGCTGCCGGTCGAGCAGCGGATCTGGTGAAAAAACAGAACACTTACAGGAAGCGCTTATAGTCAAGACGATACCCCAAATCCCACTAGTCACTTGTTGGACAGGTAACTGAGGGTGATTCTAAATTTGGCTCAATATGGATTTCAGGGGGGTTGAAGTCAGAAAATGCTTGAAACCTCTGCTAAGGAAAGACTTCAAGCGGTCGAGATGTGAATCGCCTGAAACGCAGCTTGAGTAAGGTTTGCAGCTATTTATCCTAGTTAACCTCCTTGAAAAAGTTATTGAGACATTATACTGTTAATCAGCTTTTTCGATCTCCTTGATTTCATGAATAGCCAGCTGCGCACTGCTATCCCCATCCACTCGAGTGCGAGCTATCCATTCCAATAAGCGCTCGGGAGTCAAGGTCATTACCCAGGCTCTGAAGGCAGTCTCTAATTTTTCGGCGTCCTCCTGATTTAGGATCACCCGGTTCATGCTTTCCCATAGCTGAGTTGGGCCTTCCTCCCGGTCATAAAGCCAGATATAGAAAACGCTGTTCTTCAGAAACCCCTGCCAAGAGTCATATTGGTTGAGCATGTATCGAGCAACGTCTGCTGCTGAGTTGGCTTCAACCACCCGGAATGAGCTGTCATAGACCCCTTCATCGATCACGCAGGTCACCAGAAACAATCCCATTGCCTATCCCCCACTGGTCTTGCACTTGAGTTTACAATTTGAACCGGACACAATTTATTGGCGGCAAATGCTTATAAAAATACGCCTCCAACACTTGCCGCGCCGTGGCGCCATTAACGTGAGCGGCTGGAGTTTCCGCATGGCGACGTAGATTGGGTGTGAAATTTAGGGTTGGCATTCGAGTCCCTCCGCAATCTTGATTAATCGCCGATCTAACCCCGTATATCGCTGCTGGTCCTTGATTTGTCTGACCGCCAGGCCAATCGCCTGCTGCGGTCCCACTAAAATCGCCAACTGCTTCGCTCGCGTCAACCCCGTGTAAAGCAGCGGCCGACTCAACATCAGATAGTGCTGCTTATACAACGGCAAAATCACCACGGGATACTCACTGCCTTGCGACTTGTGAATCGTGATCGCCCAGGATAAGGCGATTTCATTCAAATCCGCCCAGTCATAGTCTACAGATTGATCGGCGAACTCAACCGTCACCGCTTGTTCTTCCAGGTCGATCGCCGAGATCACCCCCAGGTCGCCATTGAAAACAGCGCGATTATAGTCATTCACCTGCTGAATCACCCGATCCCCTACCCGCAGCCGCACCCCGCCCCTGGTTAGCTCAGGCTTTTCTGGGCTAGGGGGATTGAGCAACGCCTGCAAAATCTGATTCAGATGGCGTGTGCCCACCGCCCCCCGAGTCATCGGGCAAAGCACCTGGACATCCCGGGCCGCCTCAAATCCGCGTTGGGGAATCAGATGAGTAATCACCTCCTCGATGGCCTGCACCCCCTGCTCCGGTTCCGCCGCCCCAATCCAAAGACAATCCGATTGAGCCTGATCCGACACAGACTCCAACCGAGGAAACTGGCCTTGATTAATCCGATGGGTGTTGCTGACAATGCGACTGGCCTGGGCCTGGCGAAACACCTGTGTCAGCCGCACAACTGGAATTTGCCCCGAAGCCATCAGGTCACGCAGCACATTACCCGGCCCCACACTAGGTAACTGATCCGTGTCCCCCACTAACAACAGTTGAGCATCCAGGGGAATCGCCTTGACCAACGAATTGGCTAAAAACAGATCCAGCATCGACGCTTCATCCACCACAATCGCCTGGGCTGGAATCGGATTCTCAGAGTCGCGCTGAAACTTGAAGGTCTTGGGAGCAAACTCCAGCAGTCGATGGACGGTTTTAGCCTCCTGCCTAGTCATCTCACTCAGTCGCTGCGCCGCCCGCCCCGTTGGAGACGCCAGCGCAATCGACTTGCCCATCGCCTTCCAAAGGGCCACGATGGTGCGAGTGGTGAAGGTTTTTCCCGTGCCTGGCCCCCCAGTAAGGACACAAATCCGCTGACTCGCCGCCCACTTCACCGCTTGGCGCTGTTGGTCCGAAAGCGGCATCCCAGTCTTGGCAATAAATCGGTCAATCCAACCCTGTACTCGGGGAAGGTCCACCGCCAGCGGGCGGCTTAATAACAGGTGCAATCGCTTCGCCAGCGATCGCTCAGCCCGGAAGAAGGGCGGGGCGTAGCCAATGAACTGTCCCGCCTGTTCCCCGAACCCGCCCTGCAGAACCAGAGCGTCCTCCAACGCCATTTGATGGGTCAACCCGAGTAACTGCTCTGGATTCGGCTGATGGTCCGGCAAAGCCAGTCGTTTCGCTCCCCGCTCCACCAACTCCGTTTGAGGCAGGAAACAGTGGCCTTCATCCGAGGCTTCGCTTAAGACATGGAGAATGCCGCTGCGGTAGCGGAACTCAGAGCCTGGAGCGACGCCAAGATTGCGGGCGATCGCGTCGGCGGTGAGGAAACCAATGCCATAAATATCCTCAGCCATTTGATACGGGTTTTGCGTCACCCTAGTGATGGCTTCATCTCCGTATTGCTTGTAAATCTTGACGGCGTAGGTGGTGGACACGCCATGGCCCTGCAGGAACACCATCACCTCCTTGATTGCCTGCTGCAATTTCCAGGCGGCTTGAATTAACCTCACCCGCTTCTTCGCGACGCCGGGGACTTCTATCAGACGCTCGATATCGTGTTCGATCACCTCCAGCGTCTCCAGACCAAAGTGAGCCACAATCCGTTTGGCGGTCACCGGCCCCACCCCTTTGATCAACCCGCTGCCCAGATATTTCTCGATGCCTGTAAGTGTCGCCGGTTTAGTTTCCCGGTACTGATTCACCTGGAACTGAGGCCCATATTGGGGATGATCTCGCCAAACCCCCGTGAGCTGTAGCGTCTGGCCGGGCTGGATATGGGCGAAGGAGCCCACGACGGTGATCAGCTCTCGAGTTCTGGGCGCTTTCAAGCGCGCCACCGTATAGCCAGATTCCTCAGAGTGGTAGGTGAGGCGCTCCACCACCCCCTGTAGCTGTTCGGTCTGATGCTGGCTCATGACCATTGTCCCGTTTCTCGCTCTACCCAGCAGAGAATGAGTTGATTCTCGATCGGATCCGACCTTTCTAACGGTCGGCCTTACTATACCTGAACTTACCTTTACTGGCCGCCTCCCGCCGCTGGAATCGCCAAATCACCAAACTTTGTTGACCAAAATCCATCGCGGCTGAAAAAACGCCGCATCCTTGCACTTTCCCCGCCGATGCCTCCCCAGGGAGCGCCACAGCCTCCCCTTCGTCTGACCCGCCATCGGGATAACCCTGCTCTATTTTAGTACATCCGACCTATATAGTCCCCTTAGCTGGAATTTGGCGGCTCAGATTGGTTGGCGAGCCACCTTAACCACTGGGCTAGAGTTGGGTCATCCAGCTCAGTGATTGAGGATTCGCCAAACAGAGTTAACAGACTGTCTCTCACCTGGGCGGTCGGCCAGGCGAGTTGTTTCAGGCGAGCCGCGATCTGACTCAACACCTCCACCCGATTTAGGGTCGTTTCCTCCCGGTTAAACAACTCGGGATGCTGCTCCGCCCAAGCCTGCGCCTCCGCCATCAGAATCGGGTCGCCCGAGGATAAGAACCGGCGCATCTGCTCCAGATGGGATTCCCAGATAGCCTCTTGTCTGGACTGCAGCACCTCGGCATTTGCGGCTTTAGCCGCCTGCTTGTAATCCTCCAGATGTGTTTGGATATCTCCCAGTGCCTGTTGGACATATTCAACCCCGACGGGTGTGTCAGCGGGGGATAGATTATGCAGGATTGACGAGAAGGACTCCGTCTCAGAACCGGGTGAGTTCGCGTCTGGTGGGAAATTACCGTCTATTAAGGCAGAATTCGGCGAATCAGAACGGCTAGAATGCTTGTTATCAGAAGAATTACCGTCTATTAAGGATAATAAGCTTGTAGGTGTGTGCCAGTTGGATGCATCCTCACTGCAATCCAACTGGCCACCCTCGGAAGGAGTTGGGGGGTCTGGGGGGGATTTCCACAGATGTTCCGGATGCCACAGGTCGCGATGTCGATACAGGGATCCGCCGCCGATGCCATAGCCAGTGAGGATGCGAAATCGAGCCGTGGCGGTCGAGGGGAGTTGTCCAGCTTCTAGAAGTTCGGCAATCGCTCGACGAATTTTTTCGCGAGTGGCCTCAGACCTTTGTTGATTCCAAGTCAGCTGTTCGGATGAGTCGGGGGCTGAGTTTGGTTTCCCCGTCTTGGATTTGAATTTGCCGTGTTGCTCCCCATAGTGGAAATAATGACTGTTCTCAATACATCGACCCCATTCCTCCGCCCGTTGCTCGATTTCATGTTGATGTTGGCACCATTCTGAATACCCCGGTAGGGATTGGGCGGTGCAGACGATCTCATTGACCAAGGCTTCTCCTTCTAAGGGGGCACCTCCATGCAAGATGTGATGGAAGATATAGCCGTGCATAGCGATCCGACCTAGCAGCCGATTCGTTTGTCCGGGGCCAGTCCAGCCAGGTTCAATTTCGGCGTTGAGGTCATTGATGAATTTGTCGGCCTTGCCGGAGATGCAATGGGGACGCCGTCTGGCCTGTTTGAGAATTTGTTGAAGTTTGGATGTGTCGAGATCGTTGTACTGCTGACAGGTGCGCCATTGTTGAACGAAGTACTCTTGGCTGCTCCAAATCGGTTGGAGGTCTGGGTTGAGGAGATAGGATCCCGCTTGTAAGGGAAGTCGGTGGCCGTTGAATAGCATGGGTTTGCCGTCAACGACGTAGGTCCGAGGATTGGGAAAAACTTCTAGTTGTCCGGGGAGGAGTTTGAACCCTGAGTTTTCTATCAGGGTGCTGATGGCGATCTCTAACTGCCAAGTATTTTGGGCGAGCTGAAAGGGAAAGTAGAGGTGAAGACCGCCGCTATAGCTGGAGGTGCAAGTGAGGGATTTGACTAATCCCAGCGGCTCTAACGCATTCTGGATGAGGGAGAGGGCAAGCGGATCCTGGCGGGGATGGTAAGCGCTGCCGATATCAATATCCAGCAAACAGTATTGAGTGTCGGTCCCAAATCGGACGCCGAAGAGGTAAGCGCCTTGGCTGAGGATCCGATCGGATAGGGGATGGCGACTTTCGGTTCGCCAGTTGGGAGATTCGCCTGGTTCCGGGTGTTGAGCATAGATGTAATCGTAGCGATGGGAAAACAGGGAGAGGAATTCATCGGTCCACTCCTGCACATACTGAAATCGGTCCGTGGCTCCCACCGCTACGATAGGGCCCTTCCCGAGTGCACATAAATTTTTGAATTGCAAAACCCCCCAGACTCTGGAGCAGAGCTGAGGTCCTTGCTAAGATATAAATGCATAAAATCTGTCCCCAAATATTTCATGGGGCAAGTCGAACAATTCAAAAACCCTTTGACCAACTGTGGCAGGGAGGCAGGGGGTTTTGAATTGTTAAATGCTGAGGCTCTAAAGGGGGATATGTTGACGCCTGCAAACTGGCTGACTTGAGTGAGGATCACTCTGCAGTGATTGACGAAGGCGTCTGGTGGATTTTGACCTCCTTTTTGTAAGGCTTTGTAAACTTCCGTAGAACATTCGAACTGCCGAGAAGTTAGCACCGAAATTTCGGGATCGCAAGGAGGGGAAATGCAGGGTACGCGGGAGTTACAGGCCCCTCATACGCGGGAGTTGCAGGTCAAAACCATACGCCGGAGTTATAGGTCATTGGTTTGAATGCCCTCAACAGTCTTCTTTATGGTTCGACGTGATTCAAAATCGTACGCGGGAGTTACAGGTCAAAATCATACGCCGGAGTTACAGGTCAACGACAGATTAATACGCGGGAGTTACAGGTCAAAATCATACGCCGGAGTTATAGGCTAGACCGCCAAAATCATACGCCGGAGTTACAGGAGATTTGCACGCAAATGTAATTCTCCCTACACTTCTTATGCTTGCTGATAGCCTGTTGCTAAGCACGCTCCGTAGATTTTAGTTACAGAATTTGAAAGCGGTTGGAACAATGATTTTTTTTGCAGTAGGATGCCTGCTATGAATTGCCCGTGTTGTAGGTGATAGATTGTGAGTAATCATTTGAGTCATGTACTCTTGTCAGAGAAAAATCTATTGCGCCATGACTCTGATAAGACAGAAGACAGAAGGTAAATCCCCTATCAATGGTTAACCC
>JASJDH010000302.1 GCA_030065175.1 Leptolyngbyaceae cyanobacterium MO_188.B28
ACCGTCGCTCTGTGGACTCAGTGGCGGCCCAATACAAACGTCGCTTTGGCGTCGAATCCAGCTACCGCCAAATGAATCAAGCCCGCTTACGGACCTCATCTCGTTCTCCCAGCTTAAGATTCTTGGCGGCGGGTATTGCTTTCCTGCTGCGTAAACTTTGGGCGCTCTGCGGTTGGATGACCTTAGCGCATCCGAGGTTTGGGCCTAGAGGAGGGCATAGTGAGTTCCGCTTGCAGACTCTGTTGCGTTGGATTACACAGGTTGTCGATCAAAAGTTGGGATTCCGGAGGTCAATAAAATTGGCGGCTCCTTCACTTCAAAGATTTTGAACCGATGTCCACTGATTGCGGACTACTAAGACTGGTGAAAACTCCGTGATACGCTCCTTTTGCCATCCTCTCCTCAAAACCATTTGTTTCGATTCGCACCTACCGGGGTAGTATTATGACTTCAGTACTTATGGCGTCTATGATCGTTCAACGGATGGCGGCATTATCCAATAGCATCCAGTATTTATGGCGCTAGGAACGACGCTGGAAATCTACGCTGCCGCTTACCGAAATTTTTACCAGAGGTATAAGCCTAAACCAAAGCCAGAGAAAAAAGTCGTTGGGGCGGCAAATTATAGATATTTACATATCAAAATAATAGATAAATTCCCGCTTATTGGAGCCGTAATGCACCGTTATTTATCGGTTGGGAGTATTACGATGCACAGCTAATTTTCGGCTATGTTTCAAAGGATTGAAGCCGCCTAACAAACTCACGCGATCGCCCAGATGCCTGGGTTTTTGAAAGACCCAGGGATCTCAGCCCCCAGAGATCTGCCTAGCGACCATCAGGCTGCGATTCATATTCATCCGATATAAGCAACCCGCTCTCAATCATCAAACGGGGCCACAGAATCAGGAAGAACCCCATCCAGATAGATAAGGGAATCCCCACCAGTATCGTCAGCCATACGCGATGGAATAGCGCCCAACTACCGACAATTAACCCCACCCCTGTCAACGCGATCGACCAGGGTTGACACCACCAGGGCTTATAATTCCAGGGATTAATCGGGGATTTAGCGTCTGGCGGCGGATTCATACAATATCGCTCTCTCCCTTCAAGATTTCGCCCAACTCCTCTCGCAGCCGATAAATCGTAGAATCGGGGGTTGCCTGGGTGAGGATATCTTTCATTACTGTGTTCACCCCTTGGGGACCCCAGGTACAGCCCTGCTCCAGATATACTCGTGCGGCCTGGCCCACCGTATAGGCGCCATAACCCGCGGCGGCGGCCTGGGCCGTCATCGTCCCAGCATACACCATCAAACTAGACGCGCTGTCAAAGAAACTGGCGGCGGCGGCGGCGCTTTTGCCCATGCCCAACAGCAGCCCGCTGCCCATCTCGCTTAGCAGCACCGCCCCTGAACTGAACATAATTGCCCGCCAAAGCCTGCTTGCCTCGTATCCCGTCATCGGTAAGTCATACAGCCGCGCCAGGGAGCGAATCATCACCAGGTCGGCAAAAGCGCCGCCCGCTAAATCCAGAATAGCGATGGGGTTGAGGGCGACAATTAACCCCTTATACTTGGCGAATCGCCATATCAGGTCTTCGGCCTCTGCCCGGTGCAGGTCCAGGGCGTTGCGGGCGATCGCGCCTTCCACCTCAGTCGCCTGCCGCAGCGCATTCAGCGCCAACAGAGACTGACCTTCCCGTTGAGCGATGTCCAGCAGGGCTTGTTTTAATTCGTCAATCTGGGCTGGTGGAGATTCCCACTCATCGGTGACCCGACCATCCGGCCACTCCACCCGCACCTGCAACGGCGCAGGCTCCGCCGCCACCATAACAATATCTTCGGTAGACAAAAGAGGGGAGGCGCCTGAAAGGGACTCTCCCGACTGCCGCCACAATGCCTGTAGATTCTCATGGATGGCCTGACGGTCTCTATCAGGATATAGATCAATTTTGTTGAAGACCAACAGCAGCGGCTTCTGGGTTTGGCGCAGTTCGCGTAGGGCTCGGTACTCGGTGCGAGTAATGTCTCCGGCCACAACGAATAGGATCAAGTCCGCCTGCTGCGCGATCGCTTGAGCCATTTCCGCCCGTTCTTGCCCTTCAATTTCATCCAGCCCCGGCGTATCAATCAGCTCAAATTGCATAGCTGGAGAATCGTCCGAACTTTCTGCTTCCGGCGTCCAGTAAATCGACCGAGGCCACTGGGTCACCCCGTGGAGCGGCCCCGTTTGCAACAGTTTTTCCCCCACCAACCCATTCAAGACGGCAGACTTACCGCGACTGACTAAACCAAAAACGGCGACCCGCAACACAGAGCTATCCAGCTTTTTGAGCAGAGTAGAGAGTTCATCTAACCCTGCTTTCACCTCCGCTTGGCGCTGTAATTCATCGGAACTGCGGAAGGAAAGGCGTAGCTTGGGCGTGTAGCGTGCGATCGCCCGTTTCAAACTAGACCGGGTCCGGTTGAGGTGAGAAGTTTGAAAGTTGAACTCAGCCGTCTCCTGTGAGGCGGGGGCTTGATCGTTGGCGGGACTATCAGAGGTCAGACTCAAGGGCGCTTAATTTCTCGTATTTTGCACTTCTAAGGCCACACTTTCCTTAACCGGCTGCTGTCGCGTCAGTTGCAAGGGTTTGCCCTGGCCTTCAGGCAAAGCCAGCGTCGGCGGGGTTGGCGCGTCTGGCATGAGACGCCCTAACGCCTGCCGCACCAGGGACTGCAATAAAGAGCCCTGGCGAGTTTGCTGGAAAATCGTTTGGAGCTTTTGACCAATCCCTTCCAGCGAAATATTAGCATTACCTTCGGCTTGTCCAGACAGGCTTTGCTCTTCAAAATATTCAATCAGAGTCAGCCCCGCTAAGCGGGTTAAGTAGGCCGCACTGACTCCCTGCAAAAAGCCCCCCGCCGCATAGGTCATGGCATGGCTTTTAAGCACCGCGCTCAAGGCTTGAGTAGACAGCTCCACTAAGCCAAGCTGAACCATGACTTTGGCCAATGTCCCCGCCGCCGCCTTAGCTTGATCTATAGAGAACTTTTGACCGTATATCTTCCCTAAATCCATTACCAGCTGGCCGTTAATAGCCGCCGTGGCCAATAAATCTACACTGGGAAGGGGATTGGCGAACGCTGTGGCCGCCGCCACCCACTGCAATTGTTCAATCACAGGCGTCGCCCGTTTCCGCAGCATCCCATTGAGTGCTTTTCGCACCGACTGCTTCAACCGCCGACTCTGCCGCAAAACCGTAGCGCAAACGAGGGGTTGTGTATCCGCTTGCAGCACCTGAGTCAATTTATCGGTTAAACAATCGGTTTCGGGGTCCGGCTGCTCCATCCATTCTTGCACTTGCCCATCCGGCAGATGCTTGCGCACTTTGATGGGGTTAGGGGCTGTAGAAATCGCGAATACCTCAGCGTCCACCGCCAGATTAGCCAGTCGGGATTCAAGTCGCTTGGCGATCAACCCCCGGTCCAGCGGAATGTATTGATCCTGTTTGTTGAAAATGAGGATAAACGTCTGCCCCGCCGCCGCCAGGGTCTGCAAACACTGAAACTCAGAATCCGTCAAATCGCCGTTGACAACAAACAGGGCCAAATCCGCCGCTTCGACTTTTGAAAGGGCCTCTGGGGACAATGCTTCTCCATCCACATCCCCCAACAACCCCGAAATCTCATCAATCGAGCTTAACCGCGGTTGGTCCGCCGTCCAGACAGTTTGCAAATGCTTGATCAAGGCCGTTTTACCGGTGGCCTTATTCCCCGCCACTGCTAGACTCAAGGTCTGCCGGTCCAATTCTTGGGACAGATGAAGGCGCTGCTCCTGCAGTTTGAGGATGGGGGAAGGGAGGAGCTGATCAGAGGGATCTGAAACGACGTCTTCTGGCGTGGACAGTGCGTCTGAGTCACTCGGCGGCGTATCTGGGGCGTTCTCAGCTGCTAACACATCGATTAAAGCCTGGACTTCTGCTAATGCTTCCTCCACCATTGGCCGGTCTACAGAGTTGGGGAAGGATTCGGCGAAATTCGGCGTCTTACCGGAGCGGCCCCGCCAAAACCAAACGCCGGACCCAATTGCGATCGCCCCAAGCACTAGTGGATTATCCAAGGGGGAATGGCGAAAGACATCGAACATCCAAAAACTGGCCGCCAGACCCAGGCCGCCAATCAAAATTGGACGTTTCATCACTAAATTCATGAGCCATCAGCATCAGCCACTCTACTATTTTACAAGTGACGCTCTGATCGGACTACCTTCTTCAACTCAGATACATAAAAACTATATTGAGCAGGTGAATTTGCATCAATTGGGCTGAAATTGATAAATTGTGGAACTTTTACCCGACGTTCGCCTTCAGGCTAGAATTCCGCCAAATGATACTGCTGGCAGTATATAGATTGATCACCTGATTCCCAGGCTCTGCCTGCGGAACCTGCTCGGAAGCTCTGCCTCCGGAGACGCAGCTAATACAATCGTTAAGCCTTGTGTAAAATTTGATGTCGGCTGCGGTGGGAATGCGCCAAAAGGCTGGCTACGCTGTTAACCAGCCTTTTCAGAATCTAGGGTGAAACGATCTCCAAGGCCATTTTCCCCCTCCTTTTACCCCATCCCTCTACATGGCTGACTATACAAAAGTTTCCGAAACCAGCCGTTTGCCCGTTCCGCTTCCGCCGGTAAAGCGCAAGAAGAGTGAGGTCCGGGACTTGACCACAGCCCAATTTAATCGCATGTCAGGCTTGATGGCGGGGTACAATGCAGGGGCAGCGTCTTGAATACCGCTTCCTATCATTTAGTCTTATTTCGAGGTGCGCTTCACCTGATTGAGATTTGCCATGGGACAGCCAATAAGCAAATAGGCGCAGTTAATTCGGAGGTAGTCGCTATGCCAAAATCTCAATCAAACCGGACACGCCGAACATCTACGGGGAGTCCCTCTAGAGGTCTTTCAACGAGCGCCGCCTCATCTACCCAGCAGAAAGCTAGTTCTCGCACCCGGGCAAGTCGTGGGTCCACTAAAGCTGATTTGGAAAACCGAATCGCTGAATTGGAGGCCGCCCTCGAAGCGGCTCAGCAGAAGACACCTCCCACCGTTCAGGAAACGGAAGCGGCCCCAGAAGCAGTCCAGCAGCCTTCCGCCAATCCTGAGGCGACTAAGCTGGAAACGCCCTCTGCAGCAGCCCTGCAGCAGGAAATTCCTAACGCTAAACAAATTGAATTGGAGGCCGCCTTAGCAGCCGCTCAGCAGCAGGAAGCTTCCCTTAAGGAGAAAGTTGAGAGATTGCAGGAAGATTTTGGCAAACAGCAAGATCGATTGTTCGAGTTAAAGGCGGAGCTGGAACAGGCGAAGACCGATATTCAGGCAAAAACGGAGCAGCTGAGTAAGGTTACCGCCGAATTAGAAGAAGCGAAGCAAGTGATTCTCAAAATGACTGAAGCTAAGGCTCAATCGACGCCTGCTTCCGCTTCCGCCTCCGCTATCCAAAGAATACCTGAGAGAAAAACGCCGGACAGAAGGCTGCCGGACAGAAAAATTGCCGATCGGCGTCCTTTGGAGGTCAGACCAAAACCTGACTACAGAAAACGAGTGCCCGACTACGCTATCCAGAGGGGACCTAAACCAGGCATGCTCACCAATGATGAAATTGGTTGGGTTGACTAAAGTTCGTCTAGATTCAGAGGGATTTCAGCTAAATCGGGCAGCTCCACTCGCTTCTCTTGAGCTGCTTGAGCCGCTTCCTCCAAGGGCACCAATTCTTTTTGCTTCTCTTCCAGGTTGAGGGGTATTCTTACGGGTTGCTCAACTTGCTTCGTCTTCGGCAGCGATCGCTCTAGATCGCCCAGCGGTCGAGGAATAATCATCACGGCATGCAGTTCGCCGATCCGTTCCGCTTCATGCATTCCCGCTTCCACTGCGATCGCCACATTGGGCAAAGACCCTCGGATAATAATGGTGCATAACCCAGCGCCAATACTCTCATGGGCCACCAGCGTTACTTCCGCCGACTTAGTCATGGCGTCCGCCGCCCCCACCATCGCCGGAAATCCTCGGGTTTCCAGCAAACCGATCGACTGACTGCTCATCGAAGAGTCCTGACCAATCTGATCTAACTCGTCAAACCGGGCGCAGATGGGCAGCACCGCATCTAAGTTAGCGAGTGGACGAGGAATGACAGACGAGGCGACAAATTGTTCAAATTGCTTCGCCGTTTGGATGCCAGCCTCAACCGCCATACGGACATTGGCTACCCCGCCGCGGACAATGGCGGTGCAATGACCCGCGCCAGTCTTCTCGTAACCCACTAAAAATACATCTGCTGACTTCATCATGGCGTCAGCGACGCCAATAATGGCGGGAAAGCTTTCCGTAGACACCATGCCCAGCGCCGCTTCACTCAACCAACGTGAGGATTGGCGTGGACCAGGGGAAACGGAGAATGGTGAAGAGCGGGAAGCCGATTGCATGAGCGTCTTTAAATGTAATAGAGATGAATCTATACCTAATTTTAAGAGCTGTCGGGGGATTGTGGAGAATTAAGCGGTTGTCGATGGGGAAATAGGGCGACGAGTAACTGGTCTATGTGTTGTCTTCCATACACCTGAGAAAAATTAGTCGCCTGTCTCGAAGAGGGCGGATCAGCGTCATTCTGATCAGAGGCGGCAGGTTGTTCTGAGATGGGGGTAGCGGCGCCGTTTTGCTCAGACGCAGCTTGTTTAGATGTTTGGGCGGATGCGCCGTTCTGATCAGGCGCGGTTTGATTCGGTGTGACTGAGTTGGAGCTGGGGTTGGCGTCAGGCTTTGCCTGATGATCCTCTAGATAATTATTATCTTCTGGGGAATCGCTTTGAGAGCCGATATGGGGACTCTCTGACTGGAATTTTTTAGCTTCAGGGGAATCACTTTGAAGACTTGCAGCTTCTAGGCTTTCGGTTGCTGAATCCTCAAGTGATTGAGCGGCGGTTAGAAAGTTTTCAGGGCGGCGGCTAGTATCGCCAATTAAGGCGCCGGGGGCAATCACTTGATTCGCTGCGATCGCAGGGTTAATCACAGTTGCGGCGGAGCCGACGCAAGTATTGGCTCCAATCCGCCCGCGACCAAGGACCAAGGCCCCTGCCCCTAAACTGACCCCTGCTTCCAGCAATAACTCGCCGCCATAGGCTTGGATAACAGAGCCTGCGCCAATGCAAACCCCGGCTGAAACCGTTATCCGACCGCCCGACTCAGCGCGTATCACCACACCAGGCGCGATCGCCGCACTGGAGTCAATTTCAACATCGACCCCTTGGCAAAAGTGGGTGTCGCTGATTAGTTGTAAGTCAGACAAATGCATTGGCGCAGAAAAGTGCAACCCTTCCTAGGGGCGCTGAATTGTGGTCTCAAGGACCCGACGTTTAGCCCGAGGATCTATTCCCACCATCCGGACGTACTCACCCGAGTGGTCCGCCAGACAGGCTTCCAAGGCGGCTACAACATCGGAGGCCCGATTTGCTTGAATCGATCCGCCGCTTTGCCAAGCCCCGCTGCGGTAGCGGCGGCTGTCGGCATATTCCATGCCGATGTTATAGCCTTGGTTGACTAACTGATTCACCTGCTGGATCAAATCAGGGGTCAGATGACGGCTAGAGACCGCTCCGTTTCCATTGGAGTAATTGCTATGGGATCTTGAGGCAGATGACACGGAAGCATTGGCGCTAGGCTGAGCGGGAGCGCCCCCTGGCTTTTGAATAGTAGTGGTCGCCAATCGTCGCTTGGCTTTTGGATCAATGCCAAACATTCGGACATATTCACCTGCGTGATTCGCCAAACAAGTCTCTAGAGCAGCCAACACGTCTCTCTCTCGGGTTGAATCAATGGTGGGGCAGGTTTGCCAGACGCCACTACGATAACGACGAGTGTCAGCATGCTCAACACCAATCCGATAGCCCTGGCTGAGGAGCTGTTTCACCTGCTGAGCAACGTCAGACGTCAATCCGCCTCTAGGGGCCGCCGATTGACCATTACCGTAGCTGGAAGATCCGTAGCTGGAAGACCCATAGCTACTAGAAGCTGGGGCGACCTGAGCGCTAGCAATTTCTACCGGCTTGCCATCGCCTCGCTGAACGGTAACAGTCCCTACCCGACGCTTAGCTACTGGGTCAATCCCAAACATCCGCACATATTCGCCCGCATGCTCAGCTAAACAGGCCTCTAAGCCAGCCAGCACATCAGACTCTCGGGTGGATTGAATCGGAGGACAGGTTTGCCAGACCCCACTGCGATAACGACGGGCGTCAGCATGCTCCATGCCAATTCGATAGCCTTGGCTCAGCAGTTGTCTGACTTGCTGGGCCACTTCTGCGCTAACACCGCCGCTGGCGGGCCTAGCGGCAGCGCCGCCATAACTGGAGGAGCCGTAACTGGAGGATCCGTAGCTGGAAGATCCATAACTGGAGGAGCCATAGCTACTAGAGGAAGAGGCGGCGGAAGAACCCGCAATTTCGACTGGCTTACCATCGCCTCGTTGGATGGTAGTTGTGCCAAACCGGCTCTTCGCCTTCGGATCAATCCCAAACATCCGAACATACTCGCTTCTGTGTTCACCTAAACAGGTCTCTAAAGCAGCGAACACATCTGACTCTCGGGTAGATTGGATAGGACTGCAGGTCTGCCACACCCCACTGCGGTAGCGGCGCACATCGGCATGCTCGGTGCCAATCAGGTAGCCCTGGCTGAGTAGCTGTCTGACTTGTTGAACAATTTCCGGGGATAATCTCTGGCTTTGCATCGTACTTAATCCATTGGGTTCATTGGGTTGGCTCTGATAAGGGCGAACTGACAAGTCAGCGCTTTGGCGATCACGGTTTTCTCGAATTGGAGCAATGCAGGCGGCGTTCTCAGCGCAGAGATAGCCCGACCGTAGAGCCTGATTAACACTCAAGACATCCTGAACAAACTCCAGATCAGCAGGCTGCACATCCGGCAACTGATCTGCTTCACGCTGATCGGTGATAATTGCGCCCGAGGGGACATACTTTCCAGGGGGAACTTCCACATCCTGGACTAAGGCGTGCATCATAACGACGCTGCCCTTGCCCAGCCGAGCATTAAAAATAGTGGATCTAAATCCAACAAAACAGCCCTCGCCGATGTAGGCCGGGCCGTGTATTAAAGCTTTATGGGCAACGCAGGAATCAGGACCTAGCCAGACCGAATACTGCTTCAGATCATCTCCCAGGACGCAACCCTGTCCCAGGCCATGAACCACCACCCCATCCTGAATAATGGCTCCGTCTCCAAAATGGAAAGGAGCGCCCTCGTCTGCACGAATAGAGACCCCTGGCGCGATCAATACATTAGAACCAATTCGAACATCCCCAATAATTTTTGAGAAGGAATGTACGTAAGCGGTGGGACTAATGCGGGGCTCGGCCAGTTTGCTCGACCAAGGCGTTGGCGGAGCTGCCAAGCTAGAGGCTACCATGGGGCCACTTCCTTAATTCATCAAACAACGAAAATACAGAGTTAACATCAGATACAACACAATCGTGGGTTCTGATGAAGGGATGGGTTATCGCCTGGCGCCTGGAGGATAAATCCATCCAGAGATCGACAAGTTTCCCAGGAGGTCAGTGAAAATCATCTTTCTTGCTGTAGCGGAGGCCCGTGTCGGCGCTAACGGTATCTACAATAGCAACCACCGTCGCATCGACCGGACGGCTCTGATACCCATCATGCTGACGGGCCCCGCTTCCACGGCTGATCAGAACCCACTCACCGGTTCCCGCTCCGACTACGTCAGCAGCGACTTCGTAGTCCGGCAGCGGTTCTCCTGACTCACTGAGAAATTGCACCAAAAGAAACTTGACCCCTTGGAGACTCGGCTCCTTACAAGTACTAACGACTGTACCGCGAATCTTGGCGAGACGCATGACGACGCCTATCTACCGTAGGGGCGAATGCCGCTCACACTCTCACGAAACTGCTCGACAGCCTCGGTGTAACGGATGGGAAGCACAAATTCTAAGTTTTCGTGAGGACGAGCAATGATGTGGGTAGAAAGGACTTGCCCCCCATTAACCCGCTTCACATTTTCAATGCCCGCAGCTACAGACGCCTGAACTTCAGACACATCGCCCCGAACAATGACGGTGACTCGACCACTCCCGATTTTCTCGTACCCGACCAACGTGACTCGAGCTGCCTTCACCATAGCATCCGCTGCTTCCACAACAGCTGGGAAGCCAAGCGTTTCAACCATACCCACTGCGATCGCCATTATTCTTAATCCCCTAACTATCTAGCTAACTACGTTCAAACAAACATCAAACGACCTTAATTACGAGCGGAATTGCTCCACAGCTTCGGTATACCGAATCGGCAATACAAACTCCAAGTTTTCGTGGGGCCGAGCAATGATATGGGTAGACAGAACCTCACCCCCATTGACTCGCTTGGCGGATTCAATCCCCGCAGAAACAGAAGCTTGAACTTCAGACACATCGCCCCGAACAATGACGGTGACTCGGCCGCTGCCGATCTTCTCGTAACCTACGAGGGTGACGCGAGCCGCCTTAACCATGGCGTCTGCAGCTTCCACAACAGCCGGAAAGCCTTTTGTTTCAATCATCCCGACAGCAATTGGCATTAGAGTAGTCTCCTCATAAAAACAGGCGCTACAGGTGCGAAATCAAAGGGAGATTTCTGATAGAAACGACCCTAACCTCCGCAAGGAAAATTTCCAAGAGAAACCTTGACAAGAAAAAACTTGCCTATCATCCCGAAATCCGCTCTGACCTGTATAACTTCAAACGTAAATCCACAATAGAAGGGGACTGGCTCTTTGACAATATAAGTCGCAATGATTGTTTCTAATATTAAGCATTATTAAAACTAATATAAAGAAAATATTATCAAATAAATAAAAGTATACAAAGTGAGAAGTGATTGCTCATTCCATTTGCGTTTACACAACTGAATTTAAAGGCTGAAATGTATTTCTGACAAGCTGATTAGCCATTCCGAAAAAGTATTTAGTAGGACATTTTAAGGCTAAAAAGTAGTTTTTTGCCTCTGGAATAAAAAACCATAATGTATTGCAAACTGTCGTAAAAAGCGCGTTTCAGCTGACTACGCGAGGAGGTTTTAGGAATGGCGATCGCCAAATCTCTTTTCGAAGGGATGAAGTAAGGGATGTGTGCAAGAACCCAGTTTCCTTTTCAAACCATCCTCCCTCTCCTTCCCATCTCCCCCGTGGGCGGCCGGGGGGGGGGGGGGGGGGGGGGGGGGCGGGGGGGGGGGGGGGGGGGGGGGGGGGGGGGGGGGG
>JASJDH010000303.1 GCA_030065175.1 Leptolyngbyaceae cyanobacterium MO_188.B28
CCAACCCATAGCAATGAAGCCTTTTGCAATTCGTGACAAGTGACTCCCCCAGCAGGTCAGTGCAGAGTAGCTTACTACTTTAGTTGAATCTTTCTCCAAACTTTGCGGAAATATTTTAATTGCCTGGGGAAATTGCGTTAGCTTTAGGGGAATGAGTGAACTTACCCATTGTGAAGACTATGGAACAGACTCAAACTCAAGCGATCGACCAATTTCTTGAACCCCTTTGTACGCTTTCAAACTCACCCGAGCAGAATGCCGATCAGTTAGAAATTCTTCAGACGCTTACTTGGTTCACCCGAGATCCCCAGCTTCAATCCAGAGCTGGGGATTGTTATTTAAGGCTAAGTCAAGAGCTTGCCCTCAAAGAGGAAGCGACAGAAGCAAGTTTCTGAGCGGGTTAGGCTACGAGCCCTATTCTACGAACGTTATGTAAAATCCCACCGATAGATAGGAGAATTTTTACCACGAGCGTTCCTATCTATCGGTTTTCCCTATTCAATGCGGTCAATATCAAATGCGCTCAATGAGGTGCGGTCAATGAGGGCCTGTCATTGATCCGGAGACAATCATTCAAAGGGGTATAGCCGTTCGCCGGTGATTGAATCAAAGACAAAGAGACGATCCAAGTTGAATTGCAGGGGGAGTCGTTCACCCGGTTTGGGGTTAACGGTGGGGCCAGTTTGGAGATTAATGACTTGGGGAGCTGTGCGATCGCCCTCTGGCAAGATCCCCCGTATCAGCGTTTCTCGTCCTAACGGTTCCACCACAGTCACGTCAACCTGCAGATGGAACTTCTCGCCGGAGGCGATCTGGACATGCTCAGGCCGAATACCGAGACTGACGCGTTGGCTTTTAGGCAGCTTGATCGGCTGCATTGTGGCGGGGCAGGGTAGGGTTTGCTGATCTACCCAAAATTGTTGATCGTCAAGACGCGCCTCTAACAGGTTCATCGGGGGACTGCCCAAGAAAGCGGCCACCATTTTGTTGGCGGGCCGAGCGTAGATAGCCTGAGGTTCCCCAATCTGTTGAATTTGCCCTTTATTAAGCACCACAATTTGATCCGCCAAGGTCATCGCTTCAACCTGGTCGTGGGTGACATAGACTGTAGTAATGCCAAAGTTCTGATGGAGTTGTTTCAATTCTGCCCGGGTATCATCCCGTAACTGGGCGTCTAGGTTAGAGAGGGGTTCGTCCAAAAGGAAGACTCGGGGTTTGCGCGCGATCGCCCGCCCTAACGCCACCCGCTGCTGTTGACCGCCAGAAAGTTGTCGAGGCTTGCGATCCATCAGGTGGGCGATATCTAGGGAACGCGCCACCGTTTCTATCTGCCCCTGAATTTTGCTAGGGTCCACCTGACGCATCCGCAACCCAAAGGCTAAATTTTGGGCGACGGTCATATGGGGGTAAAGGGCGTAGTTCTGAAACACCATCGCCACATCCCGTTGACGCGCCGGCACCTGATTCACCAAGGTATCCCCAATGTAAAGCTTCCCCTGAGTCACCGGCTCTAACCCCGCGATCGTCCGCAAAATGGTAGATTTGCCACACCCTGAGGGACCCACCAACACCCAAAACTGACCGTCTGGCACTTCAAAGCTGATGTCTTTGATGGCAGTAGAGCCGCCAAATCGTCGGGTTATTTCTTCCAGTCGAACGTTAGCCACGATTGTCTACTCGCCTTGATGAGCATTCCTATCCTAGCCAGTTCTGGAAAAAGGGAATAGCATCAGCCCCAAAGAGTCGGTCGAACAAGGGATGTCCAGATGAGGTTCCTCCTCGGAGGGGCTAGGGGTGGGTTTCTCTGACGTATCCCGGCTAACCCACCCCCACCCCCCTCCCGACAGTAGGGTTGATTCTCTAAGGGAAGAAAATCTCAAAATTTCCAATTAAAACCACTTTATGTCATTCCGAGTGGAGCAGAGCGTAACGAGGAATCTCAATCTATGGCGAAAATCGAGATGTTTCGGCTTCGCTTTGCTACGCTCGACATGAAACAGTCTGAATTTCTCTCGATAGAGAATCAACTCTACCTCCCGAGAGGGGGCGATCTCATTTCGGTACATTTAATTATTCCAGAAAACACCCTAATTCCCCTCCTGCGAGGGGCTAGGGGTGGGTCCATCATCCTCCGCGGGCAAGAAAACCCGCACCGCCCCATTCTCAATCGTCACTTCCCCGCCAATTTCCTCAATCTTATCAATGGCGAACTGACGCGCCTGGTCATCCACTACTCGCAAAATAATATTTGACCAGGCCAAGGACTTAGCAATTCGGCTATCCGGATCGGTTTTGAGGAACTCCACTGTTTGACGAGACATATGCGCCACCGCTAGCGCCTCCGGATCGCCAGATTGCTCCGCCCAGGAGGATGCCGTTAGATGGGATTGGATCGCCTTCTCCACATCTTCCAGGAGAAGAAACTCGTCAATAGCTTTATTGCGCCATATGTAATAACTCTGAGGGGGAAACTCAGGAGACATAGCCGCTAGAGCTTGATCGGTGAGAGCGATCGCCTTCTTGGGTTGGCCACTATAAAGTGAAACACTGGTAAACAGATATTGGTTAATATCGGTAAATAAAGGATCACGCTCAATAATCGTTTCAAAGTATTGAGCACTCAGACGATAGCCTGTTTCCTGACGGGCTTCATCGTTCCCAAAGTATTGCAGAAAGCGCAAGAAAGTCCAGTCAGCCATTAAATTTGCAAACCCCAGAGAAGGTATGCGCGCCAGGATTTGCAAACTCAAAGTCTCTGTTCTTTCTGATTTTTCTATTTGAGCGGGTGAGAGTTGATGTCGGCCAATCCGATTTTTGATTTGTGCAGATTGCAGGGGAAAAATAGCAGTAACGCAAAGTCCGGCAACAACCAGTAACAGAAGTTGTTGAAACAGATTCGAAGGAAGAGTTAAATTGTCACTCTTAGCAGGCATTTCATAATTTTCTAGTTGAAAAAAATGACAGCCCTGTTTGACTGTCATTTTTCTAATATCTAAGCTGATAGAATACTAACTTGAATTTTAAAGCTACTAGAGCGGAATATTGCCGTTGGCTTCATCACAATCAATTTCAGGAGGAGTAGCAGAATCATCGTAAGTTGTTTCGGCAGCTTTAGCCCCCGTTTGCCCAATAGGTTTGTTTGCTTCACAAATTTGTGTAATTGTCGTAGCATTGCCAGATTCATCCTGGGATGCTGCTGCTGCTGCTGCATAATCTTTCACCGCATCTTCATCAAGAGCATCTCCAAAAATCTCTGCGTACTTACCAAAAGTTTTGCCATCTTCTGAGAATTTGCCTGGATTGCCGCCCAAGGCATCTACATAATTATAGTTCTTGGTTTGTGACTTAACACCAAGGGCTAACTTAGCAATCTCATCAGCAAATGTAGGATTTTCTAGACGATATGCTTGCTGACCCCGAACGACAGCTCCGAGAGTTTGCTTGGCTTCTGCCTGGCGAGCTTTGGATGCTTGGTTGAGGAATGAGGGAAGAGCAATCGCAGCCAGAATTCCGATGATGATAATAACGACGAGCAGTTCGATGAGGGTAAAACCTTTGTCGTTCTTTTTGTTGCGCAGTAAGTGCTGGAGTAATTTTGCTTTGAGTTGAGTTTTCATGACTAGGGTAATCTCCTTGATGATCGGGGTGTTTAGTGTCTAGCTCCTGGGTTTAACCTACCCATTCCCTCTAGGTTTCATATCACTGGAATTGAAAAACTTTTGGGGGGTAGGCAGGTCGTTTTTAGCGCCTAGAATCAAGCTACCCCTCCCTGTTTCATTTCTTATCACCCGATTTCAAAGTTGGGGGAAATTGCGGAGCTTTTGGAATTTCTGGCCTAAGAGCGATAATTTTTCAGGGCATTTCCTCTTCCCCTCTCCCCTCATCGATTATCTATCAATTCTTGGAAGGGGATTTAGCAGTAGCAATCCCTGATTTAATTTGAACAGATATCTGTGCGGCTGCAGATCCCGGGGTTTTTTAAAAACCCCGGGATCTAGACTTTTCGCTATTATCCCTCCCCGGCCTCACCATCTTCCCCATCTCCCTCTGCCTCCCCATCTCTCCCTGCTTTCCCTGTACTTCTCCCCACCACCACCGTCTCCTCTTTTTCCCCGTTCCCCGACTGCTCGCTAGGACTATTGTGCAAATACAGAAGCTGGGTAGGATAAGCAAACTCAATCCCCAATTGGTCAAAGGCGTCCTTTATGGCGAAGTTAATCTGCTGTTGCACCGTCATATAGTGGGCATAGTCGTTGGTGGTGACGTAGTAGACCGTTTCAAAATTGAGGCTAAAATCGCCGTATCCTTTGAAATGAGAGCGGTCAAATCTTACCTTTTCCTGGTCGCTGATAATGGCCTCAATGATTTCTGGAATTTGCCTCAAATGTTGCAAGCCCGTTTCATAGGTAACGCCTAATTGGAAAACGATTCTGCGCTCCTGCATGTGTTTGAAGTTGCGGATGCGGGCTGCGGTCAAATCGGCATTGCCAAAAACTAATAGTTCCCCATCTAAACTTCTGATGCGGGTGGTTTTAATGCCGATATGTTCAATGGAGCCGGCATGGTCATCGACAACGATGAAGTCCCCGAGTTCAAACGGGGTGTCAAATAGGATGGCAAAGTAACTGAATAAATCCCTCAGCACGCCTTGGGAAGCCAGGGCGACGGCGGCGCCCCCGATTCCCAGTCCGGTCACGACGGCGGAGACGTCAAAGCCGAGATTCTCCAGCACAAAAATAATTCCCAGCGCCCAGATCAGCACCTTTACTGCCGGAATCAGCGCCCTCAGGGTTTGTTCCAGGTTGGCGCTGTCGCTTTGGGTTAACCAGTAAATTCGGATGAGATATTCGGCCAGCGCGCTCAAGAGGCGAATCGCCAATATCGCCGCCAGAATGATTGCGATCGCATCCGCCGCTTGCTCCAACATGGGGTGCAGCTCAAGATTATGGATGCTGACATAAACGCTACCTAAATAAACCAGTGGAATGGTCCATTGTTCAAAAATATGAATGAGTCGGTCGTCTAGATCCGTTGCGGTTTTAGCCGCCCATCGTTTCAGACGCCGCATAATCAGATCCCTTAAGACCGCCGCGCCTAGAATCCCAGCTAAGAGGATCGCGATCGCTAACAGGTAATCTGAAACCGTATTACCGAAAAATTCAATTGATAGGACTTGTCTCAGGGCATTGAGATCCATAAACATTTAAGGCTTGTTCAGCGAACAAATGGGTGGGGCTTAGACAAATTTTAAGGGAGAGGATGAGGGTAAAGGGTAAAGGGTAAAGGGTGAAGGATAAAGAAATTTTGGATTTTAGACCTAGGCGTCTTGTTTAATAGGGGCATTACATTGCTCCTAAACTGCTCAATTTTTAGGGCGGGCAAAACTCTCAAAGTTCCCTATTATTGTCCGTTTTACGGGGTAGTGAACAGACTATAGCTCCCCACCATTCATCCTTGAGTCCGTCAATTTCGATTTGGGTTTCCTCATGTCACAATTAACGGGTTGCTGGTTCATTGGTCTGGGTTGATTGGGTAGTGTTATGACTAAGTTTGTTTTTGTCACAGGCGGTGTTGTCTCCAGTATTGGTAAAGGGATCGTGGCGTCAAGTCTTGGGCGTCTGCTGAAGTCTCGGGAGTATTCTGTCTCCATTCTCAAGCTTGACCCTTATATCAATGTGGATCCTGGAACCATGAGTCCTTTTCAGCATGGGGAAGTCTTTGTGACGGAGGATGGGGCGGAAACAGACCTGGACTTGGGGCACTATGAGCGGTTTACAGACACCTCCATGTCCAGACTCAATAGCGTCACCACGGGGTCAATTTACCAGGCGGTCATTAATAAAGAGCGCCGGGGGGATTATCAGGGGGGCACCGTCCAGGTTATTCCCCACATCACCCATGAAATTAAGGAGCGCATTCATCGAGTCGCCCAAAACACTACCCCAGATGTGGTCATTACTGAAATTGGCGGCACGGTTGGGGATATTGAGTCTTTGCCGTTCTTGGAGGCCATTCGTCAATTCCGTAAAGATGTGGGTCGACGGGATGTGTTGTACATGCATGTCACTTTGGTGCCCTGGATCTCGTCTGCCGGAGAAATGAAGACAAAACCGACTCAACATTCGGTGAAGGAACTCCGCTCCATTGGGATTCAACCGGATATTTTGGTGTGTCGGTGTGAGCGTCCTTTGCAAGCCCACATCAAAGAAAAACTCTCTGAATTTTGCGATGTCCCGGTGGAATGCGTGATCACTGCCCAGGACGCCAACAGCATTTATGAGGTCCCCCTCAAGCTCGAGCAGGAAGGGTTAGCCAATCAAGCTTTGGAGTTGTTGCAATTAGAGCAGCAACAGCCAGACTTAACCCATTGGAAGACCCTGGTGGAAAGGCTGTACAGCCCAACAGAAAAGTTAGATATTGCGATTGTTGGAAAATATGTCAGGCTCAACGACGCCTATCTCTCCGTGATCGAAGCGCTGCGTCATGCTGCGATCGCAATCCAGTCCGACCTCAACATCCGCTGGGTCAACTCAGAAGACATTGAGCAGCAAGGGGCTGAAGCGCTTTTAGAAGGGGTCAATGGGGTTGTTGTTCCGGGTGGATTTGGAACCCGAGGCATTGAGGGGAAGATTCAGACAATTCGTTACGTTCGGGAGAATAACATTCCATTTCTGGGTTTATGTTTGGGGATGCAATGTTCGGTGATTGAATGGGCTCGCAATATTGCAACGTTAGAGAGAGCCAATAGCTCAGAATTTGATCCGGACACCCCCAATCCGGTGATTAGTCTGCTGCCGGAACAACACGATGTAGTGGATTTGGGGGGGACCATGCGGCTAGGCCTGTATGCCTGTCGCATCACCCCTGATACGTTGGCGAGTCGTCTTTATCAAGAAGAAGTCATTTACGAACGGCATCGTCATCGGTACGAGTTTAATAACGCCTACCGAAACTTGTTTCTGGAAACAGGATTTATCGCCAGCGGCAGTTCACCGGATGGGCGTCTCGTCGAAATTATCGAATTGCCGACTCATCCTTTTTTCATCGCTACTCAATTTCATCCTGAATTTCAGTCCCGACCCAGTTCGCCCCACCCTCTATTTATGGGGTTAGTGGAATCGGCGGCAGGCAGAACTGACCAAACTAGCCTGAGTGATCCCAGCGTGGGCGGCGGCCTAAACTCGGAAGAATTAGTCTCCGCCGCGGTTGAGAACCATTAGGGAGTTGCGATGAGTCATTTAACACTCTCAGACTTTGAGGCGGTGCGATCGCGCATTGCACCTCATGTTCGCTGCACCCCCCTAGTGGAAGTCGGCGCCCTTAAGCAGCCATTACCGGTTATCAATCCTGTGCAGTTGAAGCTGGAATGTATGCAGGTGACCGGTTCCTTCAAACCTAGAGGTGCGGTGAATAAATTGCTCTCCACCCCATCTGATCAGATTAAGCGGGGTATTGTGACAGCCTCCGGCGGCAATCATGGCTTAGCAGTGGCTTACGCCGGATGGATTGCAAAGACGCCTACAACCATTTTTTTGGCGCGCAATACCCCTGCTATAAAAGCAGAGAAGTTGAAACAATGGGGCGCCCAGGTTGTGATTGAAGGCGCCGTCTGGGATGACGCCAATCGGGCGGCGATGGCGATGGCGGCGGATGAACAGCGCCCCTACTTCCATCCATTTGCCGATCCTCTGGTTATTGCGGGTCAGGGTACACTTTCCCTGGAGATTTTGGCGGAATCGCCAGATGTGGACACATTGCTGGTTGCGATTGGCGGCGGCGGCTTAATCAGCGGCGTTAGCGCCGCAGCCAAAGCGCTTAAACCCGACATTCGCGTGATCGGCGTAGAGCCCGTGGGAGCAGCCACCCTACATGACAGTCTACAAGCAGCACGCATAGTCGAACTGTCAGCCATTAACACCGCCGCCAATACACTGGCGCCGCGCCGCACGGAAAGGATTAACTTTGAGATTATCCAGAACCATGTGGATGAAGTGGTATTGGTGACGGATGATCAGATGGAGACAGCCGCCCGCTGGCTTTGGTTCGAGATGGGAGTTGCAGCGGAACTCAGCGGAGCGGCGACGGTGGCGGCGCTACTCGCAGGCAAATATAAACCAGGGGCGTCAGAACAGGTTTGTGCGCTGGTCTGCGGGGCGGGGACAGATGGGATAGCGGCGCTTGCTCATCCGCTCGCCCAATAAAAAACCCCCAAGCCTAGGCGGGGGGGGTATTCCGAGTGTGTGAACAGTTCTATGTCCTGATTCGAGCTTAACTAGAAAAAGTAAAGAAGTCGGTAAGTTGGTAAGTCGCCTCAGTAAGCCAACGTAAATAATCAACGCCAATAAAAAAACCCTGGCAAACATACCCAGGTCTTGCCAGGGTGGGAGGGCTCTTGCTTCCCTCCGACTCAAAGTTCCCCATAAGCCTGCCATACCCGTAAGGGTTGACAAGGCTTCATTGAAGGTTTATGGCGGTGTAAATTAAAGTACATGGAATCGAAGACGTCACTAAGAGAGACACCTCCCATGATGAATCGGATTGGAATCAATGGGTTAGACTTCGTGTAAATAACACAAGAAAACCTGGCGACACACTGAGTCGTGCGCCAGGTCAAAGGATCGTACTTTTCGCCCTCAAAAAAGACTCAAAATAGTACTCGGCCAAAGTCGCTTTAAACCAGGAGACAGGACATCTTTATCACCTGTTTATGGAACGGAGATAAGTGGTTACATATAACAGTTATAATCGCCACTACCCCATGAAGGCTGATTGGCGCAATCTTATTCTGTGTAAATTTATACAATAAATCGGATTTGAGACACTCTTGGGCGCTTCATTATGCCGTATATTTTCTTACAGAACGTCCTCTCAGTATGGGTAAAATATATCACCAGACGCCCTCGACTTTACAGTCCACTTGGGCCATTTGCGTGTGTGGAAAGCAGGTGGCGAAAGCTTAAAATAAGCTAAGTACATTTGAACTATTTGCTGGCGTCATTTATTCTACTCTCAGCTCATTCCCAGCCAATTAATCTATAGGTTGTCTAAGCTCGCCATGCAGTCTACCCCTCTAACCAATCTGCTTCGATTTTTGCAAGAAGAACTCGCCATTCCGTCTGAAAGCATTGATCTAGTTTTGCGCCAGGAAGAATCAATGCCCAATTTACTCCCGATGGTTCTTTGGCAGTATGGCCTCGTGACCTTAGAGCAATTGGATCAGATCCTCAACTGGTTGGAGGCAATTTGATTTGACTGTTCTTGACTGTTCCCAGCTTTCTACACAGAAGACTGGGGATAGGGGGTTAAGGTCAAAAGACTTACCCCCTATCTGGATAGAAACTGTTTCAGCCTCTAACCCAACAGTTCTCCAGTTTCTTGTAAAGCATGTAACCGATGATAGAGACCTGCTTGCTGGAGAAGCTCCTGATGACTGCCAACTTCCACAATGCGGCCTTGGTCTAGCACGACAATTTTGTCCGCCTCACGCACCGTGCTCAGACGATGGGCAATGATTAGGGTCGTGCAGGTTCCCAGAATATTTCGCATGGCTAATTGGATGGCGCGTTCAGATTCATAATCCAAGCTGGAAGTCGCTTCGTCGAACACTAAGATATCGGGGTTGACTAAGAGCGCCCTGGCAATGCCTAGGCGTTGGCGTTGTCCACCGGAAAGGCGAACTCCACGCTCGCCCACAACCGTGTAATAGCCCTTGGGCAACAAGCGGACAAATTCATCCACGCGGGCAATTTGGCAAGCAGCTTCCACCTGATCGCGGGTAGCGTTGGGATTACCGTAGGTTAGATTATCCAGCAGAGTGCCGTTGAAGACGTCAACGGTTTGATGGACAATCGCCAAGCGGCGGCGATAGCCGGTAATATCTAGGCGGCGAACATCCTCTCCGTCGATCAAAATAGCCCCTTGCTGGGGGTCAAAATACCGGAATAAAAGCTTCACCAGGGTGGACTTGCCAGATCCTGAGCGACCTACTAATGCAAGGGTTTGACGAGGTTCTATGAGCAGGTTGATATCCTTCAATACAGGCTGAATCTCCGATGAAGCGGTTTCGCCAACGCGCTCATACCCAAAAGTTAAGTCTTTAAAGTGCACCTTACCGGTAAATTGATAGGCTTTTACGGGCTCGGTCGACTTAACTAGACTGGCGGCGTCCAGACCTGCCGGCAGTTGGATAAATTCGTGGAATCGCAGCATTGAAGCATAGCGACGAGCAAATACCTCCGCCAGATTACTGATGGGCTCTAGTTCCGAGTAGGCCATACTAGACACCGTTAATGTAGTGACAAAGTGACCTAGGGAAATCTGCCCTTGCAGCGCCGCCATCAGGGTCAACCCCAAAACCCCAAATACACAGGATTGAATCACAAATTCTTGACAGGCGATGAGATTGACATAGCCTTTGTGAATGATGTAATCCACGATGGTGAACTCCCGCTGTAGTCGTTGTCGCTGACGAGTCAGTTCTGTGTTTTCGGCGGCGAAGGCTTTGACCGTTTTGATGTTACTGATGATTTCAGAGGTGCGGCTTTCGGTATTCTCCATATATCGGTCTAAGGCTTGCTCCTTCTGATTGATCCGTTGCAGATCCCGGAGACTATACCCCAGGATAAGAATGAAGGAAATCAAAAAAAGCGTTGCGATCGGCCAATCAATCAGCCAGATAACGCAGAAAATACCCAACACCCGAAACAGTTTGGGAATGAGCTGACCGGCAATCTCCGGATAAGTCCAGGTATGGTTTGAGAGTCCGCGAGCGATCCGGCCGGCGATTCGTCCTGGATTGTTCTCGTCGTAGAACTCTAGGGGTAAGGTGAGGAGCTTCTCAATCACCTGGTTGGAATAATCGCGTCGGGTTCGCAATGAAATATCCCAGTGGAACCAGACGCCCAACCAAGGTTCAATGGGAGCCCGCACCACCGTGACCAAGAAAATCAGGCTGAGCAGAATAGCTAAGGAAAGCGACTGGTTCGCCGGGAGGTTGGTCACGTCTGCAATCAGCTGGATCAACCCTTGGCTTAAGCGGTCGACGGGTTGCCCGGAGAGGATATTGAGGATTTGACCAATGGCGTAGGGCACTACCAAATCGATAATCTCAAACAAGCTGCTGGCGACGATACTGAAAATCGCGATCGCCCGATAGTTTTTGTAGTAGCGGATAACATCCTGAAAGGTAGCCATGATGATTGTGTAAACTTGCCGCTAAAACGCGGCAGTAAAAAACCTTCACTATGGCAGTATATACTACAAAAACTACTTTTGTAGTATAAAAA
>JASJDH010000304.1 GCA_030065175.1 Leptolyngbyaceae cyanobacterium MO_188.B28
TCCATCTTAGGCAAAGCTGATTCCAAGGATCAGGTCAAGAGGGTAAGCCATACATGATGAAAACCGTTATTCCTAAACGGATAGCTGGAAAATGCGCGGCCGCTTTGCAGCGAGTTATCACCGGCCTAAAGCCTTTCAAACCTTACGTGCGTTGGGTGATTCTGGGGGGCGTCCTATTTTTTTTGGCTCAGGCGCTCAAGGACAACTGGTGCGAAGTGATGGCCATCCATGTCAACCGAGCCGGTTTCGCGTGTTTGATGATTTCCCTCGGGGTCACCTTACTGGCTCATATCTGGTCTGGTTGGGTCTGGAGTTGGATCGTTGAAGAATTCAACCAATCGTCAGATGGCGTATGGGGGGTGCAGGTTTACCTTAAAACGAATATCGCTAAGTATCTACCTGGCAATGTATGGCATTTTTACGGTCGAGTGAGGGCGGTGCAAGAACTGGGAGTCTCTTCCGGAAACGCTATCCTCAGCGTCCTGATGGAACCTATGCTGATGGCGGCGGCGGCAATCCTGATAGCACTCCTCAGTAGTCAACAAAGATGGGGCGTTCAGGTGATCCCTCTGGCGGCTGTTTTGATCTGCATACACCCCCGCATTCTGAATCCCGTCCTGCTTCGGATTAGTCAGACAAAAGCTAAAATGCAAGGGCTAGGCGAGCCTGACACCTCGCCCAAAGTCAAACGGTATCCTCTCCGTCCCCTACTGGGAGAAATTGGCTTTGTCTTCCTGAGGGGTCTAGGGTTTGTCCTCGCTGTACTGGCCCTCAAAACAATTTCCCCGCTGCAAATCTTACCGCTCATTAGTGCGTTCAGTCTGGCCTGGGTGTTCGGTCTTGTCGTTCCCGGAGCGCCGGGGGGAGTTGGGGTATTTGAGGCGACTGCGATCGCGCTGCTGAATAACCAGCTTTCCACTGGCGTTATTCTGGGCAGCGTGGCCTTTTACCGCCTGATCAGCACCCTAGCCGAAGCAGGCGGAGCCGGATTAGTCTGGCTAGATGAGCGTTGGAGCCAAAGGTTGGTAAGCTGAAGAGCAGTTGTATTTTGCATCAGTTGCCCGCATCTAGCCTGATATCGCGTTGCTAGCCTATGAATCCTTATCATCTTACCCAGGAAGCCAGAACCCTTTCCTCTTCCCTCGACGCTCTTCTGGATCTTTCGGTGGTAGCGCCTATTTACAACGAGTCTGAGAGTATTCCTTCTCTGCTTGAAACGATCTTCAATGTTCTGGAAAACCTACCGATTAGTTACGAACTCATCTGCGTCGATGACGGGTCTAGTGATGGATCCAGAGAACTCCTCAAACAGCAGGCTCGCACCAGGAAAAATCTAATCGTGGTCCTACTGCGGCGCAACTATGGTCAAACCCCTGCAATGGCCGCTGGCTTCAATTATGCTAGAGGCCGGACCATCGTCACATTAGACGGCGACTTACAAAACGACCCAGCCGATATTCCCAGACTCATCGCGAAGCTCAATGAAGGGTACGACCTGGTCAGTGGATGGCGCCAACATAGAAAGGACGACGCCATTACCCGATTGCTACCGTCTAAAATCGCCAACTGGCTGATTGGCCGTGTCACAGGGGTTAAAATCCATGATTACGGTTGCTCCCTCAAAGCCTATCGAGCAGAACTCGTAAGAGACATGAACCTCTATGGAGAGCTACACCGATTTCTGCCAGCCTTAGCGTTTATTGAAGGGGCTAGAATTACTGAGATGCCGGTTAAGCACCATGCCCGACGTTATGGCGTAAGCAAATACGGGCTTGGCAGAACCCTTCGGGTAATGATGGACTTATTTACCATCTTCTTCATGAAGAAATTTTTAACTCGCCCGATGCATGTGTTTGGTTCCTTCGGGATGGTCTCAGCAGTCTCCGGTATTATTCTCAGCGTCTATTTAACCCTCATTAAGTTCGCCTTAGGCGAAGAAATCGGAAACCGCCCGCTCCTATTTCTGGCTATTGTTCTCTTTCTAACTGGCATTCAACTGTTCAGTTTTGGCTTATTAGCTGAACTTCTAATGCGGACTTACCATGAATCGCAACGACGCCCAATTTATCGCGTTAGAGAAGTTGTAGGCAGAGAAAACTGAACGACCCAAGTATGATTAGTTTCCCTCAAAAAAGGGGCTAGAAAACTCTACTTACGAAAACAAGAACCCCCCAGATTCGGCAAGAACCGATAACTGGGGACTATAGCTTGTGTTTTTTCAATGCGTCAGAAAGATTGTAGCATTTGTACACGGATAAATAATTGCATTCGGACAGATAATGGAGTAATAGCAGAGTAAGCAATCCGTAGAGCCATTGACAAAGAAGCACTGTTAACAGCGCTGACCGAAGTCTTTTTCTTAAGTCTATTCAGCGGAGTTAGCAGCTGGGTAAGGACGTATAAAATTTAATCCTAGCAGGATCGGAGTGATTGCTGAATAGCAGCTTACCTGGTGTGTGTACTTTCAGAACATTACCAATGGTGCAAGCATGTGGATTACATTGGCTAGCGGCGCAATGAGTGGAGCATCATTTGGAACATTAGCTTTTCTTACGCTGCTATGCTCATGGAAATATTCAACTAAGAAAAAACTAAGTCTCGCCTCAAGGCTTCATTACCACTCACCGACTGCACTAATTTTTGGTTTTCTAGTAGGTGGAATAGCTGGAAGTCTTTTAGCTCTCATCATTGCCCCTGAAGTATTAAAAGTACTGCTGGGACAGCTTTGGTTCAGGATTTTGCTTGATACTTCAGTGGGAACAACATTAGGGATTTTCAGTGTGGCGTTTTTTAGAGTTCACTACACCTTTATCATCACTTCGGAATATGTAGCGCCAACATTGTTAGAAGTCTGGTTATTCGAGTCTCGCAATTTATTATTTTTGGGAGGAGTTCTGGGGGTAATTGGAGGAATGATTGCTGCATCAGAATCAGGATGTCTTCTGTTATAAACTAACCTTAATGAACAAAATCAACTTCTGTGGGTTAGCCATTGGCGCAATCTATTAGGTCTGAAACCATATTGACTGGATGGAGTCTAGGGCGTTAAGTGAGATGCCAAAAATTTGAGTTTATAGGTTAGATTAACGATCCGCTCATTTTCAGAGTTTCGAAAATTCTTGACCTTTTAGCCTTCCAGTAATTGATTTTACAGCTGGGAAATTTAATAGCCTAATCTTTCAAATCAAAAAGAACTAAAAATCCCCTGAACAAATGTTCAGGGGATACAATCAGGCTTTTAAGCTAATATCTTCAACCTAAGCACTAACCAAAGGCGCTCGCCGTTGAAGCGATTACAAAGGCAGCGTAGGTTAAGACGTAACCAACTGAGAAGTGAACCAGACCTACCAAGCGAGCTTGAACGATGGATAGAGCAACGGGCTTGTCCTTCCAGCGAATCAGGTTCGCCAGCGGAGTCCGCTCATGCGCCCAAACCAGAGTTTCAATCAGTTCTTGCCAGTAACCTCTCCAGGAGATCAAGAACATGAAACCAGTCGCCCAAACCAGGTGTCCAAAGAGGAACATCCAGGCCCAAACTGCGATGTTGTTCATGCCGTAGGCATTGTAGCCGTTGATCAGCTGAGCAGAGTTCTGCCAGAGATAATCTCTAAACCAACCCATCAGGTAGGTAGAAGACTCATTGAACTGAGCGACATTTCCTTGCCAAATGGTCAAATGCTTCCAGTGCCAATAGAAGGTTGTCCACCCTAGGGTGTTCAACATCCAGAACATAGCCAAGTAGAAGGAATCCCACGCGGAGATATCGCAGGTGCCGCCACGGCCAGGGCCATCACAAGGGAAGGCGTAGCCGAAGTCTTTCTTGTCCGGCATAAGCTTGGAACCGCGAGCATCCAGAGCGCCCTTGACCAAGATCAGGGTGGTGGTGTGCAGACCCAAGGCAATCGCATGATGAACCAGGAAGTCGCCAGGTCCAACGGTCAAGAAGAGGGAATTGGTTCCACTGTTGATGGCCTCCAACCAGCCAGGAGCCCAAATGCTAGCACCGCCCGAAGCAGCAAGACTGTTAGGGTTAGACAAAAAGGCGTCAAAACCATAAAGCATCTTACCGTGAGCAGCTTGAATCCACTGAGCAAACACTGGCTCAATTAGGATTTGCTTCTCAGGGGTCGCAAAGGCGTTCATCACGTCGTTGTGACAGTACAAGCCAAGGGTATGGAAGCCCAAGAATAAAGAGACCCAACTCAGGTGAGAGATAATCGCCTCTTTATGCTCTAGAACGCGACCCAACACGTTATCTTTATTCGCTTCGTGATCGTAATCCCGAACGAAGAAGATAGCGCCGTGGGCAAACGCCCCAACCATCAAGAAACCAGCAATATATTGGTGGTGGGTATACAACGCCGCCGAAGTCGTAAAGTCCTTAGAGATAAAGACATAGGACGGCAGCGAGTACATATGCTGGGCCACCAGAGAGGTCACTACGCCCAAGCTAGCTAGAGCGAGGCCCAACTGGAAGTGAAGGGAATTGTTAATGGTGTCAAACAAGCCTTCATGTCCCCGACCCATCTTGCCTGCGAAGGGAGTTCCTGGAGTCGGCGCATGCGTATCCAAAATCTCCTTCATGCTGTGGCCAATACCAAAGTTGGTCTTGTACATGTGGCCAGCAATGACCAGCAAGCAACCCCAAGCCAAATGGTGGTGGGCAATATCGGTTAGCCACAGAGACTCGGTTTGAGGATGAAAGCCGCCTAAGAAGGTCAAAATGGCTGTTCCAGCGCCTTGAGCAGTCCCAAACACATGACCGGACGTATCAGGATTCTGTGCGTAAACAGCCCAGTTGCCGGTAAAGAAAGGCGTCAAACCAGCAGGGTGGGGTGTAACAGTGAGGAAGTTATCCCAGCCCACATGTTGTCCTCGAGACTCGGGAATCGCAACGTGAATCAGGTGACCCGCCCAAGCGATGGAGCTAAAGCCAATGAGAGCAGACAGGTGGTGGTTAAGCCGAGACTCAGCATTTTTGAACCAAGATAAACTGGGACGGAACTTGGGCTGCAGGTGTAACCAACCCGCAAAGAGCATCACAGAAGCCAGTATCATCAGAAATACTGCGCCGCTGTAGAGTTCCATATTGGTTTTCATGCCGATGGTGTACCACCAGTGATATACGCCAGAATAGGCAATATTCACGGGGCCAGATGCGCCGCCCTGAGTGAAGGCGTCTATCGCCGGTTGACCAAAGTGCGGATCCCAAATCGCATGAGCGATGGGCTTAACAGTCAGCGGATCTTGGATCCATTGTTCAAAATTTCCTTGCCAGGCGACATGAAATAGGCTGCCGGATGTCCACAAGAAGATGATCGCCAGATGGCCAAAGTGAGAAGCAAAAATCTTTTGATAAAGACTTTCCTCCGTCATCCCATCATGGGTCTCAAAATCATGGGCGGTGGCAACCCCATACCAGATACGACGTGTAGTCGGATCCTGAGCCAGGTCCTGGCTAAATGAGGGGAATTTAGTTGCCATAAGTTTTATCAAATCCTCCGCGCTCTTAGCCTACTGAAATTGTTCGAGCCAGGAAGAACGCCCAGGTAGTGACGATTCCCCCTAGGAGGTAGTGAGCTACCCCAACAGCCCGACCCTGAGTAATGCTCAGCGCTCGTGGCTGAATTGCCGGAGCCAGTTTGAGTTTATTATGAGCCCAGACGATAGACTCAATCAATTCTTGCCAGTAGCCGCGACCGCTGAACAGAAACATGAGACTAAAGGCCCAGACAAAGTGAGCAGCCAGGAAGATTAATCCATAAGCCGACAACGCCGAACCGTAGGAACCAATCACCTGAGAGGCCTGTGTCCAGAGGAAGTCACGCAGCCAACCATTGATGGTGATGGCGCTTTGAGCAAAGTTTCCTCCAGCAATGTGAGAAATTGAACCGTCTGGCGCGACTGTGCCCCATACATCCGACTGCATCTTCCAACTAAAGTGGAAAATCACAATGGAGATGGAGTTGTACATCCAGAATAAACCAAGGAAAACATGGTCCCAACCAGACACCTGGCAGGTGCCGCCTCGACCGGGTCCATCACAGGGGAAGCGGAAACCCAATTCTCCCTTATCAGGAATCAGACGAGAGCTGCGGGCGAACAGAACGCCCTTGAGTAGAATCAATACAGTTACGTGGATCGTGAAGGCGTGGATATGGTGGACCATAAAGTCCGCTGTACCCAAAGGAATCGCCATCATCGCAACTTTGCCGCCTACCGCGACCGCATCGCCGCCCCATGTAACGCTGGTTGCAGCGCCCGCAAAGGGAGCTTGGAAGGTTCCAGCAACATTCGCCTGGATACCTTGTATCCATTGGGCAAAAATGGGTTGAAGCGTGATCGCCGTATCAGAGAACATGTCCTGAGTACGACCTAAAGCTCGCATCGTGTCATTGTGGATGTACAGTCCAAAGCTATGGAAGCCAAGGAAAATACAAACCCAATTCAGATGGGAAATCACGGCGTCCCGGTGACGGAGCAACCGATCTAAGGCGTTGTCTTGATTCAGGGCTGGATCGTAGTCACGCACCATATAAATAGCTGCGTGTGCGCCAGCGCCCACAATCATAAAGGCCCCAATCCACATATGGTGAGTGAATAGGGAAAGCATGGCGGGATAATCCGTAGCCAAATAGGGATATGGCGGCATCGCATACATATGATGCGCCACGATGATGGTGAGAGATCCCAACATGGCCAAGTTGACAGCCAACTGCGCATGCCAAGAAGTGGTCAAGATCTCGTACAAGCCATCATGGCCCTTACCTGCGAGGAAAACGGGATCCCCTTTATGGCCTTCGAGGATCTCCTTCATGCTGTGGCCAATACCGTAGTTAGTACGGTACATGTGACCTGCAACGATGAAGAGGACCGCGATCGCCAAATGGTGGTGGGCGATATCTGACATCCACAGACCGCCTGTGACGGGATTTAGACCGCCCTTAAAGGTGAGAAAATCAGCGTAAGCTCCCCAATTTAAGGTAAAGAAGGGGGTTATCCCTTGCGCAAAACTAGGATAAAGCTCAGCCATAAACGCCTTATCGAAGAGAAAGTCCTTCGGCAAGGGGATATCACCAGGCGCAACACCAGCATCCAACAGGTCGTTGATCGGCATAGACACGTGGATCAGATGGCCAGTCCAGCCTAATGAACCACAGCCCAGCAAAACAGCCAGGTGATGATTCATCATTGATTCCACATTCTGGAACCAGGCCAGTTTGGGCGCCGCCTTATGGTAATGGAACCAACCTGCAAACATCATCAGGCCAGCCATAACCAGACCGCCAATAGCGGTAGCGTATAGCTCAAATGAGTGTGTAATGCCGCAACCCCGCCAAAGTTGGAAGAGTCCGGTGGTGATCTGAATCCCGTGGAAACCGCCACCTACATCTGCATTTAAGATTTCTTGGCCAAAGATCGGCCAAACAACTTGAGCGCTTGGCTTAATCCCGGTGGGATCCGCCACCCAAGCTTCATAGTTAGAAAAGCGAGCGCCATGGAAGTACATGCCGCTCAGCCAAATGAACACGATGGCCAGATGGCCAAAGTGAGCGCT
This sequence comes from Leptolyngbyaceae cyanobacterium MO_188.B28, assembly GCA_030065175.1. Lineage (GTDB taxonomy): Bacteria > Cyanobacteriota > Cyanobacteriia > Phormidesmidales > Phormidesmidaceae > JAKSDM01. The sequence continues at coordinate 7,559 of JASJDH010000304.1, forward strand.
AAAGACCTTGCGAGATATGTCTTGTAAGTCACTTGTGTGACTGTCAAAGTCGTGAGCGTCGGCATGGAGGTTCCAAATCCAAGTGGTGGATTTAGGCCCTCGGGCTAAAGACTTTTGAAAGTGACCAGGTTTCGCCCACTTCTCAAAGGAAGTAGCCACTGGATCTCTATCAACATCCGCCCCTGCCGCCGGCTTTGGCCGGGTAGTTGTCATTGAGGCTCTCCTCTCTCTAGACAAGGAACGAGCATTCCCTCCCCCCAGCAGTTGCATGCAGAGACTCATATAAAGTCTCCAACGGCAACATTAGCTAGTAACAGCACAGGCTGGGCCCGGGAGTGCTCTTGAGCATTATAGTCTTGCTTGTGAACTCATTTTTACGCGGTTTAACAATAGTTCAAGCTACGTAAATCCTTATTTTGTCTAGCTTAAGGGGGGCCCCCAAGAAATAAATTGAGGCTAAATATCATTGGCATTAACAAAACTCAATAAGGTTAACTTGAAGACTTAACCTGACTCTATTTCTTTGAATCGCTCCCCCCTCTCGGAGCATTAACCTTGAAATCCACCCTGTGATAACCCATTGAACCGTTTCAGATCACGAGTAAGCGCTTCATCAAGGTTTATCAATCACCCTCAAACTGTCCATGAGCATTGACATTCAAAAGAATGCATGCACAGGAATTTGAACTAAATGAATTCCAATCTTTAGATAACGTTTAATAATTTTCTCTTTATGAATTTTTACTAAGGATTGCCTCCGGAAGCCTTCTCCAGAGCATATAACTCGGTCTCCTCAACTAGTTGCATTCTGATTCAATGAGTGGGCTAAAGGGTTGGATCAAACATCTCGTTAAGGTTTGACAGCACCCTCCATTGAACAGACGCCAAATCCGCTATAGTCCGTATGGTTATCGTTTTGCTGCAACAATTAATGGGGCTGACATGAGTGGTATGAATGGGTGGCGAATCTTAGGCCAGAGAGTTCTAGTCGCCCTGCTAAGCGTATGGATAGGTTTGGGGTTGATGAGTTGCGGCAATCTCAATAAGCCTCAACCGCTTCTCAGTCCTGAAAGCGCCAAGCCGAACCGTCTGGCTAGTCGATTAGCCGAGGTAGCGCCTCCAAAAACAGTTCAAGCCTTACGGCAAGAGTTTGACCCCTTTCAACCTCAGGTTCAAATCCTGAGCCCCCGGACAAATCAGGTTTTCCGGAATGAATCCGTCACAGTGCGCTTGCAAGTGCGGGATCTGCCCATTTTCCAAAATCCTGAGTGGGGCCTGGGGCCGCATCTAAATGTTTTTTTAGACGATCACCCTTTCCAAAGGGTCTATGACGTTAATCAACCACTGATCTTTTCGGGCCTTGCTCCGGGTAGCCACACGATTCGAGTATTCGCCGCTCGCCCCTGGGATGAAAGTTTCAAGAATGCGGGAGCGTACGCTCAAACCACCTTTCATATCCTGACGCAAACGGCTAAGAATAATCCGGCGGCGGACCAACCGCTTCTGACCTATGGCGGCCCCCAAGCAACCTACGGCGCAGAGCCCATTCTGCTAGATTTTTACCTCAGCAATGCTCCCCTCCACATGATCGCCCAAGCGGACACTGAAGATGAGACGCTTGATTGGCGAATTCGCTGCACCATCAATGGGGAGCAGTTTGTTTTTGATCAGTGGCAGCCGATCTATTTAGAAGGATTTAAACCCGGGACAAACTGGATTCAGCTAGAGCTGATTGATGAACGGGGAAATCTGATTCCCAATGTATTCAACGATACGGTTCGCTTAATCGAGTATGAGCCCAATGGAACAGACGTCCTTTCGCAGATCATTCGGGATGAAGTGGCGATCGCCGATATTTTAGGCATTGTCGATCCCAATTATGAACCGCCCCAACCCGAGCCCGAACCCGTTGAACCTGAACCCATCGAACTAGAACCCGCAACATCGCCCGAAGACCTGATCCCGATTCCGGTTCAAGAGCCAGAGCCGACCCCAGCTCCCGAACCTGAAGCAGAGAAGCCTCAGCCAGCGCCCTCATCTGAAACGGAATCTGAGTTAACCCTTGAAGGCGAGCCAGAAGTCATCGAACCAGAAGTCATCGAACCGAAAGTCATCGAACCGAAAGTTATCGAACCAGAGGTGGCAGAACCGGAGCAGGGATTGGAACCGGAACTGATTGAATCCGAGCTGGAAGTTGAACCTGTTTCAGAGCCGGAACCTGTTCTAGAGCCTGAGACCGTTCCAGAGCCTGAAACCCTGATCGAGACTGACCTGACTGAGGAATCTGCCCCCGATGTTCAGACGCCTTTAGAATTAGAGCTTGAACCCGCGGAAACGGAAGCAGGATATACACTTCAAACAGAACCTTCAGATCGGGAACTGGACAGTGAAGCGGAGTTACCACCTTTGGACGAAGCTCCCTCTGCCGCCGAATCGGAAGAAGCGGTAGAAAGCCAGCTGGAGCCCTCAGTGACTGAGGTCGAAGTTGGGGGTGTCGCTGCGGACGCCAATCCAGACGTATCGCCCCCTACCCCTGAAGTAAAGGGAACAAGTCAGCCGCTTGGAGACATCAAGGCAACTCTGGATAATTTCTTCAACCGAGCCCAGACGCTCTTTCAAACGAGCACTCAGCAAGTCAAGACACGTGCGCAGCAACTGCGAGATAGCCTGCCAAATGTAGAGGATTTAATTCCCTCTCAAACTCCAGAAACCTTAGAAACTGAGGAGTCCGCCGACCTATTTTCGGCAGAAAGTGCAGAAAGTGAAGATGACGCATCAGAATCATTTGCGGCTCCTGATGAGGTGGAATCATCGGAATCATCAATGTCTTTGGAAGAAGCTGATGAAATAGCGCCTGAGGTCGGCGAATGATTTTGAAGTCATAACCGGAACCTAGGGACCGGGTTTCTTACATGATTAATCGGCCACCTTGAAGGTTTATGTAAGAAACTCGGTCCCTGTTTCGGGGCGTAATTAAGCCACAATCCCCTCAGCTTCAACCAATTCCCGAGAAGACTCGACCGGAGATTCCTCTATTTCAGGAACATACCGCTCTCCTTCGGTCACCCGCTGAGTCGCCCAAGCAGCCAGAAACATGCAGGCGCCGCCGATCACCACTGCAATCAAGTGATTCTCGTGCAACAGATGAACCATGATCCAACCCAGCCCTAACGAAGCGAGGATCTCGGGTAAAACAATAAACAGATTGAAAATTCCCATATACATGCCGTTTTGCTTCGGCGGCAAAGCACTCATCAACAGAGCATAGGGAATGGAGAGGATGCTAGCCCAGGCCACTCCCAATCCTCCCATCGATAAGAGCACAAGCCAAGGCTGGTGGATGAACA
>JASJDH010000305.1 GCA_030065175.1 Leptolyngbyaceae cyanobacterium MO_188.B28
CTGATCTCCTGAGCACTCAGCTGCATCTCTGGAACCGTTTCTATACTCTGCACCTGACGACCTCTGACTTCATTCGCTTAGTTATAGTCTAAAAAATGGAAGTCTCGTTGTAGTATTAGGACCGATTTTTCATGAATTGGCCCGTCAGAAGGAGTGCCGAATTGTGGAGGGACACCTGATGCGAGATCATGTTCATATGTGTATCGAAATACCCCCGAAACATGCTGTGGCGTCAGTGATCGGGTTCATCAAGGGCAAGAGCGCCCTGGCGATTGCTCGAAAGTTTGGCGGGAAACAACGGAATTTCAATGGAGAAAACTTCTGGGCGAGAGGGTATGCGGTCTCGACGGTGGGGTTTGAGGAGGAAGCAGTACGTCGTTATATTCAGGAACAGGAGGGGAATGACCAAAGTGGTCGGTTCTAAGCCGAGGGAATTGCGCTAGGACGCCCGCCCTTGGGGCGGTCACACTCATCAAGCCACCCGCTTTGCGGGTGGTATCTGACTAAATGAGGAGCCTGAGATTCAACTTCTCTAAATGCGTGCTCACGATCATGTGCAACTATCACCTGACATGGACAACCTACATTTTCAAGTCTTTGACTAATATATATAGAAACTGGTTCACACCAGCTTTGATCGGAATCCAACAACAATATTCTGGTAATAGATGAATTAATCATTTACTATGTCATTCACAATTAATCAAGTTATTAACTGTATCTTGGAATAACTTGATGTCGAAAATTTCTGATTCTGAAACTTTTCGGATAAATGCATCAGCTTCCTGGTTCTTACCCTCTACTTTTGCAGGATAAGCAGTCACTAAAATAACCTTAGTTTCAGGTGATTTTGCCTTTACCTGCCTCACTAAAGCCAAGCCCTGAACATTATAGTTAGATTCATCGACAAGGCGTAGATCAATAATTGCCAAATCGAAGACCTGTTCCTCCAAAATTTCAAGAGTATCCTCCATATTTGTGCATTCCTGAATTTCCAGATCTTTAAATTTTTGCTTCAAGATAGCTTTGAATATATCCCGCCATCGTCCCTGATCATCCACTAAAAGCACTCGTTTCATAGCTTTTTAAGCCTCCCTTCCTTACTCTTCTCGCGGCAATGTGATTGTGAATGTAGTCTGGCGATCGGGTTGAGACTCAAAACTAATGCGTCCACCCATCTTCTCAAACACAGATTTAGCTCGCCAAAGACCATAGCCAATGCCGGATTTTTTCGTACTAAAAAAGGGGGCAAATACGTCCGCCTTCATAGCATTGGGAATGCCAACTCCAGTATCAGTAATCACAATTTTTACTGTATTTGCTACTTGGGAATTTTCTGCAACCACGCTCACACAGCCTTTGCCTTTCTCTAGAACTGCATCAACTCCATTTTTCAATACAGATTCTAGAGAGTTGGCAATCAAAGAGGGAAATCCCACAACATCATATAAATCCTCCGCCAAGTTATCTTCAATTGAAAGTTTTTGGACATCAATATATTGTTTATACAAGATTCTGAACTGCTCTATGAGCGTCACCAAAACCTGCTTAAGGTTAACTTTGGTTTCTGGTTCTGGCGCACCCAAACGATTGATTTGCAGAATGAGGGCTTTTAGTTCACTCAAACTTTGTGCGATATAGTCTTTGGCCTTGGAAACATTGATTCCCTCAAATGTATCAATTTCCATCTCTAAGAGTTGAAGCCAGATTGGAACGGTTCCGGCAATACTATTCAGTCGATGGATTAGATCTTGAGCAACTAGGGAGCGGGTTAGCATGTTTTGTTGTTCGGCAACACGTTTCGTAGTTTTTGCATTTTCTAGGGCAATAGCTGCCCAACGTCCCATCTTTTCAAGTACAGCCTGCTCTTGTGAGGTATATACATACGTTTTATCAGCACTATATGTGGCAATAACGCCAAGGCAAAGTTCATCATCACCTCGCCCTAGAAGCATCGGCACCCCCAGCCAAGGTAAATCGTCGTCTTGATTGGTGTAATCCTTCCCTTGCGCATACCATTGCTTAGATTCCTCTGAAGTATGCCGCAATGACTTATGGGTTCGGATAATTTGCTCAGTTCTTCCACGTCCTTCAGTAAGTTTTCGGGATTTATAGGGGGCTCGTCGTTCCCCTCTTAAATAAACCATTTTGAACTCAACCATGCCATTCTCCGGGTTGTAGAGGGCAATGTACATATTGCCTGTATCCATGAGTTCCGAGGCGCGATTATGAATATATTCTGATAGAAATTCTTCATCAAAAGGAGCTTCTGAAAAAGTTAATTTTTCCAACTCTTCAAGAAGCGATAGATAAAGCTTCAACTGAGAGTTTTTTTTCGAATTTTCAAAAGCGACTGTAATTGAATCTCCTAGCGTTTTAGCCAACTTCTGCTGTTCTGGGGAAAAAGCATTAATTCGTTTACTCTCCAGATTAAAAGTCCCAAGCGGTTTGCCTTGAAAGACTAGAGGAATCACCAATTCTGAATTGACATCAGGGCTGACCTCAACGTAATCGTCATCTTCTTTTACGTTGCCGCTGTAGCAAGGCTCTTTAGAAGAAATGGCTCGCCCCACAAGCCCTTCGGTAGTGGACAATGTAATTCCCTTAAACCACTTACTTCGGCGGTTTTGGTAATCCTTCACAACTTCTATGACGTTGTGGTCAAAGTCACAAAAACAGATTTCTGCATAGTCTGCTCGGGTAAAACTTACGGCAGTTTCCAGAACGAGATCTAGCACATCCTCCAGAGGATTTTGGTTCACGGCTCCATAAATATCCCCAAGCCTTTCCAGATCTTTGATGCGTTGCTCAAAGTTATGCTGGTCATCACCAGTTAATCTTGTGCGTTGGTATAAACGATAGTATTCAATTGCACTAGCAGCTAAGTCCGTCATGGCATCCAGAATTTGACCGACCTCTGAACTAAAGGCATTATTTTCAGATGGATGCTGTATGACGAGTACTCCGATCGCTTGATCTGCAGAACTGATGGGCACACCAAGCCATGATGCGCAGCGATCAACGGTCTCCTGCTGATTTAGTAAAAGATTTGCCTGAGTGTCAATAACCTGTAGGATCTGCTCTCTACCAATGCTGCTCAAAACGCTTTCTAAATTCGCTTGAGATGTCTGGACTTCGCCATCCTCGAACCTGAGTACTAGTTCCAACGAATCACTAAGTCGATCTTTGAAAACAGCATAAATCCGGGGCGCACTCGTCAACTCATAAACTCTGTGGGCGACTACCGTAAGAATTTCTGTGTCGCTACGATGATGTTTGAAGTCCTTCCCGAGAGAAGAAAGAATCTCAAATGCTTTTTGGGATAAAGCTTGCTGAGTATTCATTACCAGTAGGAGATAGACACTAGGGGACAGAAGAAATAGGCATAAAATGATTACGAATGCTGGATATGCTTAGAACGCCACTTTGCCAGAGCAGAAGAATATTTCTGAATGCTAAACGGGATCTTTTTGTCACGTAGCCACATGACCATGAGCGGAAATGACAATCCCCAGTTTTTTTCTAACTCGATCATCTGTTCTTCTGGCTGGTTTACTGAAGCATCCGGGAAAATTTCCGCCATCTTTTGATAAACGCGTTGAATTGTTGCATGGAAGCGCTTGGATTCAGACGAAACATAGGCCATAATCTCTTCAATCAATGATACGTCTGCCAATTTATTGTCTGCTAATTTATTTACAAGTTTAGTTAATTCATATTTCTCTACAACAGTAGCTACTAGCAAAGACCAAAGATGTGTCTCAGAAATTCCTAGAACTTGCATCCGGGCTATTGTCCGACGAATGAGTAGTTTTATAATTCGTTCTCGTCCATTCTTTCCTGGCGGCGGCGCGCCATCAGCAACCAGGAAGCATAATGCTTTCACGTGATCTACGATAATTCTTTCGCTCGCCTGTACCATTTCCACCGGCAAATCTGTGGTGAGAGAATGGTCGTTCACCAAGGTAGTGAGTGCTGAGTATTGAATCGTTTCAAACACCGATGACACATTCTGCAAAATTGTCGCCATCCGTTCGGAACCAATTACAGTCTCAGTAAAAGGGGTAGAGAGTGGCGCTAGCAGGCCAGTGTCATCTTCTACTTCATGGGTAATGAACAGTGAATTAGAAAACTCCAGAAACCGACCACAACTACAACCTGGAAGGCAATTGGCATTACAACTCTTTTGAATACCCAAATCGTAAAACAACTCTGTATTTGGTCCGCATTTTCGAGGTTGTCCGACCATATGGCCCAAACTTTGACTTTGTCGCCAATAATTATCCGCAACTCCCAACCCTACGAGTCGCTGCGGTGGAACCCCTACACTACACCAGGCTATATAAGTTTCCTGGTCAGCAGACAGCGTATGCCCCACTATATTTCCCCCCGCAAAATAAGAAACCCAAAGTCGTTCCGGATCGATTTGAAATTCCCGTGTAGCGAGTTTCCACATCCTTTCAATCGTATCCTTTTGAGCATTGGCTCCAAACACAAAAGCTCCCGGCATTTCAAATAAGCTCAGATGTGTATCATCAAGCCCAACCTTATCTAGATCGAAATGCCGAAAGCAGTCCTGCACTAAAACGAACTTTTGACCTGAACTAGAGGGTGAAAGCGACAAAGCCATTTCAACCTGAGCTAAGCCAGCACTCATAACAAAAGACATTGGAATCGAAGGATGCAGCAGCGAAGCTCGCGGCAATGGCTGGAAACCTTGTGACTGGTAATAGGTAACAAAACGATTACGAATTTCCTGTGTGCTAAGGGGTTGACTCAACCGATGATTTTGTTTGGACTCAGGTCCAGATGACGACTCATTCTTATGAGCCAGAGTAATTTCCTGCATGTTTAGCACACTTAATAAGTCTGACATTAATAACAAAACTGTTTTAGCTTCTCAAAGTAGTCTTAAAGAGCTTCAAAGCAGTCCTAAAAAGTTATAGTAAATCCTAAAAGTGGATAGTTAGCTAAGTTCTGAGCTTCTAAAAATTGGTTAGTGCCTGTAAGTTTTTCGCCACTCTGATTTTCAATCGCTAACATGCCCATTCTTCCGTTGCCATGTGGGCCCTTTAGGGAGAGTGGCAAATGAATTGAGATCCCAACAATTTCTTGAACTGAAGTTGACTTCCCGTGAGTAAACGGAATTTCAGGGGTTTCAGCATAGTAGGCTAAAGTTTGATTACAATTTAGTTGGCGCTATTTTCAGAGGGTTGAATCATGGAAACACTGGCATTAACAAACGAAAACGTTGAGAAGGTTCTAGATGAACTGCGGCCCTATCTGATGGCGGATGGCGGCAATGTGGAATTGGTTGAGTTAGAGGGGCCGGTGGTCAAGTTGCGTCTGCAAGGGGCTTGTGGTTCCTGTCCAAGTTCCGCCATGACTTTGAGAATGGGGATTGAGCGCAGGTTGCGGGAATTTATCCCCGAGATCGCTGAAATTCAGCAGGTTATGTAGGGGTAACAACTTAAAGCGGAACAATCCGGTAGAGAAGGAATTCAGAAGTCAGAATTCAGAATTCATAGGAACTGTCTCCTGTCTCCTGTCTTCTTGCCCCTTCAAACTGACTCCCCCTAAAATCCTCCTGACATTGAGGACTTAGGGGGCTTTCAATGTTTTAATATCGTTTGGGCTATTCGCTTAAAGGGGCGGTTTAAATTGCGCGTCCCAAATTTTCAGGACCTATTCGTTGAACATTATTGATTGACTTTTCTTCTGGGGAAACGTTGTGCTTGACTTGAAGCAAATACGGAAAAATCCACAGCAGGTGCAGGCGCGCCTGAATCACCGAGGGGATTATGATCTGGAGCCATTGCTAAAGCTCGATCAGCAGCAGCGGGAATTAGAGACGGCGCGATCGCAACTCCAAGCCCGCAGTAACGAAATCGGTAAACTAGTGGGTCAGAAAATTAAATCCGGCGCTGATCCCAAAGGCTCCGAAGTCAAAGCTTTAAAGGAAGAGGGCAACGACATCAAGGCCCAACTCAGCCAACTCGAACCTACAGAAAAAGAAATCAAGCATCAGATTGAATCTTTCCTGCTAGCGCTGCCGAATCTGCCCAGTGAATCTACCCCATTGGGGGAAAGCGAAGAGCAGAATGTAGAAGTTCGTCGCTGGGGAGACGAATATATTCCTCAAGATAAAGCCATCCTGCCCCACTGGGAAATCGGCGAAAAGCTCGGCATCCTGAACTTTGAGCGCTCCACTAAAATCGCCCAAAGTCGGTTTGTCACCCTGATCGGTGCCGGCGCAGCGCTGGAGCGGGCCTTGATCCAGTACATGCTGGATCGGCATATCCAGGCGGGTTACACGGAGGTGATGCCTCCATTCCTAGTGAATTCCGCCTCCTTGACTGGGTCAGGTCAGCTGCCGAAGTTTGCAGAAGAAAGTTTTAAGTGCGATCGCGACGACCTCTGGCTTTCCCCCACCGCTGAAGTCCCGGTCACCAACCTGCATCGGGATGAAATCTTATCCTCTACAGATCTTCCCCTGCACTATTGCGCCTACACCCCCTGCTTTCGTCGAGAAGCGGGCAGCTATGGCCGAGACACCCGAGGCCTGATCCGCTTGCATCAATTTAATAAGGTGGAAATGTATAAGTTTGTTCGGCCCGAAACCTCAGAAGCCGAACATGAAGCGCTGGTGAACGACGCGGAAGCGATCCTGCAGGGACTAAAGCTCCCCTACCGAGTACTTGAACTCTGCACTGGCGACTTAGGATTTTCCGCCAACAAAACCTATGACCTGGAGGTATGGTTACCCTCTTCGGACAAGTATCGAGAGATCTCTAGCTGCTCCAACTGCGGAGATTTTCAAGCCCGCCGAGCCAGTATTCGGTTCAAAGAACCGGGCGTAAAAGGCGGTCAGTTTGTCCATACCCTGAATGGGTCAGGTCTGGCGATCGGGCGCACCATGGCCGCTGTTTTAGAAAACTATCAACAGCCCGACGGTTCCGTCCAAGTTCCTGAGGTGTTGCAGCGTTATCTGGGTAGGGAAGTTATTTAAGGAAGGATAGGGGAGATGGGGAGGGGGCATTACCCACGCGCCTTATTTCCGAACTGATAGGATAGACGAACTGGAGACAGAAATTTAGAACGGTAAAATGGGAAAAGGCCGTTAATTGCTCAACTCGCTATCTCACTAGGTTTCATTATTTATGTTCATTCTGGCAGCGATCTCGGTTTTGGCCGTTTTGATTGTAGTTCATGAGCTTGGTCACTTCTTGGCGGCTCGACTACAAGGGATTCACGTAAATCGCTTTTCTATCGGCTTCGGCCCTATTCTTTGGAAATATCAAGGGGAAGCGACGGAATACGCCATTCGGGCGCTGCCGCTAGGCGGATTTGTAGGCTTCCCGGACGATGATCCGGATAGCGATATCCCAGAAAATGATCCAGACCTGCTGCAAAATCGCCCAATATTAGATCGGGTCATTGTGGTTAGCGCTGGGGTGGTCGCCAACCTAATTTTCGCTTACCTCATCTTTGTTCTCCAGTTTGGCGCGTTTGGCCTCCAGGAAGCCTCTGAACCGGGCGTTCGAATTTCTCAGCTCGTCTCTGATGTTAATGCAGCTGCTGCGCAGGCGGGCATTCAAGCGGGAGATGTGATCTTGTCGGCTGATGGCCGGACATTCGATCGGTCGCTTCAGTCCATTGATCACCTGAGGGAGATTATTGAAGCGCATCCTTCACAACCAATTCTGCTGGATGTTCAGAGAGGAGATGAAACCCTCAACTTAACAGTGATCCCCCAACCTGACGCCAGCGGGGTGGGCAAAATCGGCGTCGGCTTATCCAATAATGGCGACCTAGTCTTTCGCCGCACCCGAAATGTCTTTGAAACCATGGGTTTAGCAGCGGAAGAATTTCAATCGATCCTGGTGGCGACGGTACAGGGGTTCGTCAATTTGGTGACGAATTTTAATCAGTTGGCGGGCCAAGTCGCTGGGCCGGTCAAAATCGTCGAGCAGGGCGCCAAGCTGGCCAATAATAATTTGCTAAATCTTTTCCCGTTTACGGCGATCATCAGCATCAACCTGGCGATTATCAATATTTTGCCCTTACCCGCTCTAGATGGCGGACAATTGGCGTTTCTGCTGATTGAGGGAATTCGCGGCAAACCGCTGCCCGCTAGGATTCAAGAGAATGTAATGCAAACTGGCTTGGTGTTATTGCTGGGATTAGGGGTCTTTATTATTGTCAGGGACACCACGCAATTGGAAATTTTTCAGGATCTGCTCCAGTGAGCATTACTCGAAAAATTGCCGCTAAGAAGCAGCGAGCGCTGGAGATTCTGATGCGCTTAAAGCGGCTTTATCCAGACGCCACGTGCTCTTTAGATTATGAAACGCCTGTCCAGCTTCTAGTGGCGACTATTCTGTCGGCTCAATGCACCGACGAGCGGGTCAATAAAGTAACCCCTGCTCTATTTGCCCGATTTCCTGACGCCCCTTCCCTGGCGGGCGCTGATATTGATGAGCTGCAGCAATTAGTCAAATCGACTGGCTTCTATCGCAACAAAGCGAAGAATATTCGCACCGCTTGCCAGAAGATTGTCACTGACTTTGGCGGCAAGGTTCCTAATCGAATGGAGGAGCTAACCCAGCTCGCTGGCGTCGCCCGCAAGACGGCCAATGTGGTGATGGCCCACGCCTACGGTATTAATGCGGGCGTTACGGTGGACACCCATGTGAAACGCTTGAGCCATCGCTTAGGCCTCACCCAGGAAACCGACCCCGTCAAGGTGGAGCGGGATTTGATGAAGCTGCTGCCCCAACCTGATTGGGAAAATTGGTCCATTCGGCTGATTTACCATGGCCGAGCGGTTTGTCCCGCCCGGAATCCCGCCTGCGATCGCTGCACCCTAGCTGATCTCTGCCCCTCAGCCAAGTCCGATGCATCCTTAGCAACCTCGGCCCCAACCGCCAAAACCAAAGCAAAGAAAATCAAAGCAAATAAAGCCAAGACGATGGCGACGGATTAGGAAACTGTAGTTGCATACTGGCCCATTCACCCATCCACCCATCCACCCATCCACCCATCCACTGCCTTTATAAGGAACTTTGATTTCTGCGTAAGACTTAAAGCCACCCTACCCAAGCCCGTAAAAATAGAGTATGATCAGAGACTGAATCTTTTCGAGGGAATAAAGAATCTTGCATGGCTAAGAAGAGCATGATTGCGCGGGAAAAGAAGCGCCAGAAATTAGTTGCGAAGTACGCTCACAAACGCGAAGCACTGTTAGAGCAATTCGCTAAAACGGACAACCAAGCAGAGAAATTAGAGATTCACCGTAAGATTCAACGACTCCCTCGCAACAGCGCGCCTACTCGGCTGCACAACCGCTGCTGGCTGACGGGTCGCCCCCACGGCTATTTCCGCGATTTTGGCCTGTCTCGTAACGCCATCCGCGAAATGGCGCATCAGGGTCTTTTGCCTGGGGTGGTTAAGTCTAGCTGGTAAGTTTGGCGGGACTTTGAACTCAGAAATAAGAATCAGAAGGCCGATGGGTTGGCGCTCTTCGGTCTTTTGCTGTTGGTCGGCCCTCACCCTCGGTCCCTCTCGCGCTCATCCCCTAACCCCTTCTCCCAAGCTTGGGAGAGGGGCCGGGGGTGAGGGCTAGAAGGGGTTAGGGGATGAGGGCGCGGCGATTATCAACCCTGGCCGCAACAGCGCTCAATGCCCAAACTATCCAACAATAAATCGCCGACCGCGTTGGCCACCGCAAATTCGCTGAAGAAACTTCTAGAGAAGTCGAATCCTTGCATCTCGGTTAAAATGGCCATGACCAGGGCGTCTAAATCGTTTTCTCCTTCCATGCGTTGACGGACAAAGACCTGAGAGGCTCGCTCAGCGATGGTTTGATTGACCGCTTCGGGAATAAATTCTTCGTCTAACCATTTCAGCAGGGCTGCTTGGAGCCATTTCCCTTCCTGGCAAGCATCTTGAGCGGGGGGTAAGGTTAAGGATGAAATCGGTTCAACCATTAGAGAAGCGCCAAACTATTACGATTAAAGTAACGCGTAGCTAGCTTACGTATCAAGGTGACTAGGATTAAGTATGACATTCCCGCCATTGTTCAGGGGTATGCTCAGGGCTATTTTTTAATGGCGGCTGAGTCTGGCGCTAATTTGGGATGGTATTCCAGTCGCCAGAGAACTCTGATTCCCTTAGATCAACGGTTTCGATATCCGCGCTCCCTCAGACGCGCCTTGAACCAAAATCGATTTTCGGTCAGGGTTGACGGGGCTTTCCAGCAGGTCGTCGACGGCTGCGCGGACCGGGAAACCACTTGGATTTCAGAGGAACTCAAAGCCATTTATTGGGAATTGTATCGGGCGGGGTGGGCCCATAGTTTCGAAACCTGGCAAGGGGATACCTTAGCGGGCGGAATTTTGGGTATCGCTATTGGCGGCGCTTTCATTGGCGAGTCGATGTTCTACGCCATTCCTGAGGGGTCTAAGGTGGCGATGGTGAAGTTGGTGGAACGGTTGCGATCGCGTCAATTTGTCTTGTTCGACGCCCAAATGACCAATCCCCACCTGGAACGATTTGGCGCGTACACCATTGCGGACGAAGACTATCAAACACTGCTGGAGCAGGCTTTAAAGCGTCAATGCAGCATAATTTAGCAGATGATGAGTTTTATTCATATTAGACGGAGCCACTAGAGGACAAAATCAGCAGTCATATAAGCAAACAGTTTGATTACTCAAAATGAAGTGGACCCCAATAGACCCGTCCGGAAATTTGGAAGCCTTGCACAGTATGGGCTTCAGGGAATCAGCACGTCCTCCGCATTTAACGACGGAATGGGGGTTTGAGCCTATTTTGTTAGTTTAGACACAATTCGTAGACCTTCCTAATTT
>JASJDH010000306.1 GCA_030065175.1 Leptolyngbyaceae cyanobacterium MO_188.B28
GCTCTAAGTCTCTACATGGCAATGCTTAATGAGAATGTTCTCATTTGCATCAGACCAAAATCACTCTAAAGCCCCCTTCTAAGGGCTGAAACGACGTAAACTCGTTGAAATTAAAGTTGCACATCGCGTGACTAGGTAGTTATTTAAGTCCACCCAAACCCCTCACACAATTTCTAGGAGGATACCCATGGTTGCAACTGCTTCTCGAGATGCTAAATCCTCTCGCCGCTTCTATCCCACCCGCATTGATCTAGCGGCTGACGTCCGGTCCCAGGTGGTCGATATTTTGAGTCTGTCTTTAGCCGCCACCCTTGACCTTAAAACCCAAACTAAACAAGCCCACTGGAACGTCAAGGGAATGGATTTCTATCAGCTCCATGAATTGTTCGATGAACTCGCCTCGGAGCTGGAAGACTACGTAGATATGGTGGCGGAGCGGATTACGGCGCTTGGCTCCACAGCGATGGGCACCGCTCGCATCGCCGCTTCGGACTCGATTCTGCCAGAGTATCCCTACGACATTGTCACCGGTGAAGAGCACGTCTCCGCCTTGGCTGAACGATTCGCCGCCTATGCCGCCCACGTCCGCACCGCCATTGACCAAACCGATGAGCTAGGAGATGCGGACACCTCCGACCTATACACTGAGATCTCCCGCACCATTGATAAGCGTCTGTGGTTCCTGGAAGCGCATCTGGTTAAGAAAGGCGATGTCGCCCAGTAATTGAAATTCAGGGTATCAACTTAAGCCAGAACATTCTAACGTGGCAAGAATTCAGGAGACAGGAGACAGAATCCAGTTCTTCACTGAACTTCTGACTTCTATATTCCTTCCCTACTGGATTGTCTCGCTTTAAATTGGAGCCCGGAATTCAAATTCAATTGAACCCAGTCAGGACGCACAGGTGTGCGTTCTGATTTTTTATTTAGGATTGTCATTTGGCAGTGGTTTCAATGAGCAGCCCAAGTTTATCTGACAAGTCCGGAACATCTGTCTAAGGGGTTGGAGGTTCTAATAGCAGCCTCTTTTGCATCTTTTCCCCCATTCTTAGGCTCTGCCTAGAATTGAACACTTGGAATTAAACCCTTAGAAGCCCCGCCTCCCAGAAGCCCCAAATCGTTAAATTCGCAGTAGCCTCTTTGTTAAGAGGGGCTAGAGCGATCGCACCGCCTTGCACAACGCCTTGCACCACCAATTTCTAGATTTACGTACGCGCTAGCCTAAAAAAAGGGGGGAAATCGCCCTGAGCAAGGCATTATTCCGGACTTATCCCCCTTCCCCTAGGAATGTTTGGTTTAGTTACGTTACATGAGATTGCATTACAGGGATTAAAGTTGCTGCCGCGATCGCACTTACGAGTATCCCCTAAATGTTACAGTTGCTGTGACAATTTGGGTAGTAGCATAGTAAATATAGGCGCCATCAATTACTGAAATACGGATTCAGTAGATGCAGCGTTAGCCGGAGATTCAGTGTGTTTGGAATTAGACGTCAAAGGAGTCTTCTTAACCGAAGTATCCAAAAAGACATAACAGGCTATTTATTTATGGCGCCAAGCATATTGGTGCTAGGAACCTTTATCATCCTGCCCATTTTTTATGCACTGTTCCTTTCCTTCCAGAAAGTCCAGCTTTTAGGCGGGATTGAGTACGACTTTATCGGGTTAAGGAACTACAGCCGCTTGATTGAAGACGGGCGGGTGTGGATCGCCCTGAGAAATACAGTGGAATATGTCCTCATTGTGGTTCCCACCCAAACCCTCCTCGCCCTTGGGCTTGCGGTCACGTTGAATTCAGGAATTAAGGGGAAGCACTGGTGGCGCATTATCTATTTTTTGCCCACCATTACCTCCTCAGCGGTGCTGACCCTGATTTTCATGTGGATTTACAACACCAATGGGTTACTGAACGAATTTTTAGCCATCTTTGGCCTGCCGACCTATAACTGGCTCGGCGACCCAGTCGTCGCCCTCAAAGGCATCATGCTGATGAATATTTGGTCCACCGCCCCCTTCTTCATGGTGATTTACCTGGCGGCGCTGCAGGATATTCCCAAATCAGTCTATGAAGCAGCTACGTTGGACGGAGCCAATGGCTGGCGACAGTTTTTCCATATCACCCTGCCGCTGCTTAAACCCGTCACCTTTTTTGTGGCGTCGGTGGGCGTCATTGGAACGTTTCAGCTCTTTGATCAGTCCTACATTTTCTCCGGCGGCTCCGGCGGCCCCAACAACGCCACCCTCACGGTGGTGCTGTTGATTTACCAATACGTATTCAAAGATTTGCAAATGGGCTACGCCGCTGCGGTGGCTTTTTTACTGGCCGTGGTGATTATCGCTGCAACCTTGATTCAACGTTGGTTCTTTGGCGGAGAAACGCTCAATTAATTTTCTCCACAGCATATGACTCAGTTACAAGATTCTTCGACCTGTACATTGGACACCTCGAATATGGTTGGGAGGGAAACAGAACGTCAGCGATCGCACTTTCCTTGGCTAAAGGGACTGTTGTATGTCGGCCTAGGAATCTATGCACTGGTCACGATCATTCCATTTCTATGGGCATTGTCGGCTTCATTTAAGCCGCTATCGGAGATTGCAGCAGGGGGAGCGGGCTTCTGGCCAAAACAGTTCACCCTCGATAATTACCGACAAATCTTTCTACAGGAACCCCTATTTCTCCGCTGGTTTTTCAACAGCATCGTGATTGCAGTTAGTGTAACCCTGTGCAATCTATTGTTTAACTCCATGACGGGGTATGCGCTAGCCCGTCTTCGTTTCCGGGGCAGGCGGTTTTGGTTTTTCCTGATATTGGCGGTGTTGGCCATTCCTGTGCAGGTCACCTTAATTCCCACCTTCTTGATTTTGAAGGCGTTTGGTTGGCTAAACTCCTATCAAGGCATGATTGCGCCCAGCATGGTGAACGCCACCTTCATTTTCATGATGCGGCAATTTTTCCTGAATTTCCCCAAGGAGTTGGAAGAAGCAGCGGCGCTGGATGGACTCAATCAATTCGAGATCTTTTGGCATATAGTCCTGCCCTTGGCCAAACCCGCCCTAGCAGCGCAGGCGATTTTTGTCTTTATGAGTAGTTGGAATAACTTTTTGATGCCCGTCGTCGTTTTGTTTGATCCAGAGATGTTCACCTTGCCCTTAGGCCTCAACACATTTAAAGGGCAATACATCAGTTACTGGAACTACATCATGGCGGCGTCCATCGTCTTCACCCTGCCAGCATTGGGTATTTACGCCTTTTTCAATCGCTATTTCATTGAAAACGTGCGGTTAACTGGCAGCAAGGGATAAGACAGGGGTATCCAATTAAGCCGGGACGTTCTGACGGGACAAGAATTCAGGAGACAGGAGACAGTTCTTGACTGACTTCTGTCTCCTGAATTCTGTATTCGCTCTCTACTGGATGGTCCCGCGTTAGGTTGGAGCCCCTAATAAATATTGACGTTCCCTAAGAATTGTTCTGGCTTCGTGAAAATCGATGAGGCGAAGCCAACCCTCTAGATATAACAGAAGATATGGGCAAATTCACGCATTCTCTTCAAACAAAGTCCTCGAAATCGAGGATCACAGAATTTTGACTCAATCCGATTTATAAGATTTACAGGAAACCAGAAAAATGAATATTACCAGACGAGAGGCTCTGCAACTCGGGTTAATGGGAGGGGGAAGTCTCCTTTTATCCCAAGGTTTTCCCATGTCCGCCTCCGCTTCTGAGGTGCTTAGCCATCAGATTGAACGCTTTAAGCAGCCATTCCGTCCCCCTCCAGTCCTAACCCCTAAACGCAGCTATGAAGGGGGTAAACGTCCCCTGGATGTCTACGAAATCACTATGCAGAAGGCTTCGGTACAGCTGGCGCCTGACCTGGAGCCAACGGAAATTTGGGGCTATAACGGCGTGACTCCCGGCCCCATCATTCGACAAAGAGGGGGATTCCGAGGTGAAGATAAGGGGCGATCTTCCCTTGTCCGCTTTATTAATAAACTAGGCTCCACGATAGAAAATGGCGAGGAAGTCCCCATCGAAACGACGGTCCACCTCCATGGCATGGCTTCGCTGCCTCAGTATGACGGCTATGCGGAAGATTTGACGCCGCCAGATCATTTCAAAGATTACTATTATCCCAATGATCGCGCCGCCACCATCTGGTACCACGACCACGCTATCGACAAAACTGCCCGCAATGTCTACATGGGATTGGCGGGGATGTACATTGTCGAAGATGAAGAGGAGCGCCGGTTGAATCTACCGAAGGGGGACTACGACGTTCCCCTCATTCTTCAGGATGTGAGATTAGCGCGGGATAACTCCTTACTCTTCAACGATCGCCGTCAGTTAAGTCAATACGGCGACATCATCCTGGTCAATGGGGTTCCTTGGCCCTATATGAAGGTGGCTAGACGCAAATATCGCTTCCGAGTACTAAACGCCTCAACCTCGCGCACGTTTCAACTAATTCTGAGTCAGAAAAAGGATGGCCTGACGACCCAGGATTGGTTGCATGTAATCGCTACAGATTGCGGCCTAATGGAAAAACCAGTGAAGGTAGGTCTGGATTTCTCCTCACGCGATCGCCCCCCCAGAGTTCTGCAGATCTGGCCTGCAGAGCGCTATGAATTCGTCATTGACTTTTCTCAATATCCGTCAGGCAGTCAGCTATACCTGCAAAATCCTGCGCTTCAATTTAGCGGCAACATTGACAGCGACATTCGTGTGAGAACCCTCATGCGCTTTGATATTGAGCAGGGTGGGGTGGACGACAGCGATCTGCCCGACAAGTTGCGGGATTTCGAACCCCTGGTCGACAAGATTCAACCTGGGGAGGATCCCCCTATCCGACAATTTGTCTTCGGGCGTGGTCTAGATTGGACGATCAACGGCAAAACCTGGAGTACAGAAAGGGTTGACGCCAATCCAGAACCGGGGGCGATCGAGGTGTGGGAACTGATTAACCGAGGCGGCGGCTGGATCCATCCGGTTCACATCCATTTCGCCGATTGGCAAATCCTGGATCGCAACGGTCGTCCACCGATCGCCTACGAGCGAGGCTGGAAAGATGTTTTCCGGGTAGGCCATTTCGAGACGGTGCGGGTGATTGCAGAGTTTGGCAGACGCAATGGCGATTACATCAAGGGTAAGTTCATGTTCCATTGCCATAACTTGGTCCATGAAGATCACTCTATGATGACTCAATTCGAAATCGGGGAAGGTGGCCCCGATCCCTTCGCCGATCCCCCTAAACCCATCTCGGAGATGCGATCGCTTTAGCGGCTCAGCCTGACTCCCTAGGCGTCATTCCCATCTGCATGGGAATGACGCGCTTATTGAGATTCAGGAAGCTAACCTGATTCAACTCTCCTCCCCATCTCCCCTTATCCCAGCCTCGAATATCGAATAAGCGCGTAGGCATTGCCAACCCTACACAGGTCCCAAATCACCCACCTTTGCCATAGACCTCTTCATTGAATTTTTTCATGGCGTCGTAATAATCTTCATAGGGATCTTTAGGACGTTCCCCATTAGAACGGCGCGATGGGGTCGCCCTCTCCTGTGAGCGATTGGGGGAAGGAGAAACCGTTTCACGATTTCGGCGGGGATCAGATCGAACCGGTTGAGCTTCCGTCCCCCCTCTGATCTCAGACGGTTGAGGGCTGTTTGCGTTTTGCGGTTGCCTCTCCTGAGCGAAGGCTCCGCCCACAGCAATATTAAACAGAAGCAACACCAGGACAATTGACCTTAAAATTTTTAGAAAAGCTGATTTAAGCATCGCATTTTCGTAGCTTCTTATACGGGAGCGCGTGCCCCTCTATCGTAGCTAAGCCATAAAGTGCAAATTGTCTTAGTTATAAAAGTTGAAAGTCGCACGGAAATTTTAATTTCCGTGCGACTTTCAATCCTTGATCGCTGCTCATATGATTTCTGAGAAGCTGGTATTGTCTAAGCGTCCGATATTCTAAGAAATAGACTGCCTAATGATTACTGGGGGGCTACCCGGAGATTTAGGGAGGCGGTTACCTCAGCGTGAAGTTTGACTTCAACTTTGTATTCACCCAGCTTATTGATATCTGGCAGGGTTATATCCCGACGATCGAGTTCTTTACCCGTCATTTCCTTAACCACTTCAGCCACTTCAGCCGTGGTGACTGTGCCGAAGATAGCGTCCTGCTCGCCCACTGGCTTCTTAATGGTAAATAAACCAATAGTCGCCAGGGCCGTTTTCATCGACTCGGCGTCTTGCTTAATCTGCAGTAAACGCTGCCGCTCTGCTTCTTTGCGACGCTCTACTTGCTTCAAAATCCCAGGGGTGGTGCGGACGGCGATTCCTTGGGGAATAAGATAATTGCGAGCGTAGCCAGGGGCTACGTCGACTAGCTCGTCAGCTTTGCCTAATTTGCTGACGTCTTTCTTTAGAAGTAATTGAACCCGTTTAGACATAGTTGTTAGCTAAGCACAGTCTACTAATGTACTAAATGTAGAGTGCGATCGCAAGTCAAAATCGATCCTTCATGCCTCTAATTCGAGCAAAGGTCTGCACCGGATCTTGGCTCTTAGCGGCGCTCTGCAGCGCTGACTGGTCCCACCGCAGAAATGGGTTGGTCTGCTTTTCAACCCCCAGGAGAGAGGGAACCGTCGCCTCTTGCTGTTGACGAGCCGTTTTGACTTGCGCATAGCGCGTCAGCAAGTCCCCATTGCGCCCATCTACAGTCAGGGCGAACTGGAGGTTGCTTAGGGTATATTCATGGGCGCACCAAATACGGGTTTGATCCGGTAAGGCCCGAATTTTACTGAGGGAATTCACCATTTGCTTAGGGGTGCCTTCAAACAAACGGCCGCATCCGCCCGCAAAGAGGGTGTCGCCGCAGAACAACTCACCCACCTGCTCGGAGTCTGCGGGGGGGAAGTAGTAAGCAATATGGGCCCGGGTATGGCCAGGAACGAAGAAGACTTCAGCGGTTCGGTCTGCAAACTCAACGCGATCGCCCTCCTGCAAAAACACCTGCTGTCCTGGAATACGGCCCCGATCTTCACTGCCGCCATAGATCACAGCTTTGGGAAACCGCTTCAGGAGCTTGGCGTTACCGCCCACATGGTCGCCATGATGATGGGTATTGAAAATAGCGACCAGCTCTGCTCCCAGGTCCTCCAGCTTGTTCAACACAGGCTCTGCTTCTGCTGGATCCACAACTGCCGCCGTTTGGGTGTTGGAGTCGTAAAGCAGGAAGATGTAATTGTCAAAAAGTGCATTCAGACGATAAACCTGCATCTTTCTTCAAACCCCAAAATAATTCAAAGTAATTCATTCTCCGCTATCTCCCAGCATACACAGAGGCTTTTGCATTGGAGGAAGAATGCAGTTGCCTATATGTATCTTGGGAGAAAACTTCTTGGGAGAAAACTTCGTTCCGGCCACCCCAAATAAGTAGCATTTATCACATTAATCCAGAGGGAATAAATCAGGCCACTTATAGCGCCCTAAATCTCTTGGCATTTCATCAATGCTTTATAAATTCTCCACAAATCCTTTGTATTTAGGGAGCTTTCCACAAAAAATCCAGGGCATCCTATAAACAACAGAGGTTAATTCTCTGATTATTTATCCGAGTGAATATACTGATGAATATCTAGCATCAAATCGTTCATTCCGATACAGAGTCAACCTCTAGATATCGCGCAGTCAGTTACGGCTCATCTTCCTAAGAAGGGGTCAAAGAAGCCAATTTGGCCATTCAGGAGAAATTTCCGCCGTTAACTCATTGTCAGGGGATTTTCTTGCAGGATATTTTGAGAGTTGTTCCAGTGGCCAAGCCAAGTTCCAAAGCATCAAGCATCCATCAACTGATTAAAAAAGCCGTTCGATTGCGACAACTGAGTCGTCAGGAACACCTGCAGTTGACTTCAGCCATTCTGTCTGGATTCAACCTTGATCCATTCGAACGCAGCTTGATTAATCGCCTCTTCGACGCCATCAATATGGGGCGAGTGAAGTTAGTGGATTAGCGTTGATAAATCATTGCTCCGCCCACTTTGCGCAAACCTTGCAATAAATTTAGCGTCGCTCGATTCAAAATCATCAAAGTCAATTCCCCAGAGAAACTTAGCTGATTCATGATTAGGGCGGATAGTTCGACGTCTGTTTTATAGTTAGGCCCTTCTCCTGGGTAATATCGCCGCACAATGGCAAGACCATAGAAGGGCTTTTCTGGAAACCGAGTGACTTGCTTTTGAACCAAATAGGCTGCTTTCACCTCTGGGTATTCAGCTAACTGTTCACTTAACTGATTAACCTCAGCATCGGGCAGTTGATGGGGCATGAACCGATCGCTTGCTTTTAAGGGGGTGCGTTCTTGTTGGGCCAGTTTCCAGGGTTTATCCTGTTGACGCCAACGGTGTCGGTATTTCTCAGCCCTGTCCAGGTGACTTTGCTGGCGAAAAAATGTACTCAGAAGCTGACAACCTGGAATCACTAATGCGGGATCTTGATCCATCGCCGTTTCAAGATGGCTAACGCCGCTACTCTCCTGTTGATCCAGCAGGATTTGCCCCAAGTGATAGTTCATCATTGGGTGTTCAGGAGCCTGCGCCAGACCTTCTCGAAATAGGGGAATCGCCGATTTTGGCTCCCTTAATTGCCAGGTTAAAAAACCTCGTTTCCAAGTTTCTTCCACGGTGAGGGGATGGGTTTGAGCCTTGGTGTCGAGTCGAGCCAACGTTTTGATCTGTTGCTGTTTTTGATTGTGTTGCTGCTTCCAGACGTTAGCTTCCTCCTGGCCCCAAAACTGATCCAGCCTCTCCGACAGCTCGGTGAGGGCGTCCCCAAAAAACGTTTGAGCCGCACTTTGGTTAATCGGATCGAGCAATAGATCGGCGCTCATCTCATATCCCAAGGCAGTCAGTCGATCCGTCAAACAAGGATGGGTGGCTTCATTATCCGTTTGTCGAGCCAGGTCTAGGGCTAACCACTGGGGAGCCTCCTGTGCGGTAGTCGCCGTCTCCAAGTCCTGCAACAGGGCTGGAATCGTCCCCTTTGGGGGAGTTGCCAGGTCAGTGGTCTGCTGATAGATTTTTGGCCAGAATTTCTTTTGCAAAAAATGGCTATGGATACTTAGGTTCAACAACGCCTCCGCTTTATGATCGGCCCCGACAATCTCAGCCGCTCGGCGATCCGCTTCATACTCTTGGGTGCGGGCCAACACAAAGGAATAGGCTTTGAAAAAGGGACCGTACCAGCTAAAAAATCGTCGAAATAAAAATCCGCCTTGACGATCCGCTTGGAACTTTTCCGCCAGCTCAAACCACGCCTGCCGAACGCGGTAAATCCAACCCGCGAACCAACTATCATTATTGGACAAATGGGCTAACTCATGGGCCGCTACCGCCCGAAACTGGTCTGGGGAAAGCGCCTGCATCAAGGGCAGTCCCAGTAGGAGATAGTTTACCTGCCAACCGATAAATCCAAATCGGGGTCTCTGAAGCACTCCCGCATTGAGATCAGGGGTTAGAAGAATGTGATTGAAGCGAGGAGCGTTGAGGGTTTGAGTCAGCTGATCGATGACCGAAAATAGAGCTGGGACCTGCTTACGATTGAGCGGAAGTCCTTTGGGGGGAGGAAAGCGCACCCAGAAAAGTCGGAGCAAACCTAGCCCTAACAGGACGGTGATCCAATTTAAACGAGCGATTAGGTAGGGGTCTTGGTTAAAGAGTAAAACTTTCCTTACACCCCAAAGCAGGCTGTAGAGCAGCACGAACACGCAAAAGATATAGGCGTACCCTAGGACCGCTAAGCCAGCCAGCCGAAATCGATAGTGTCCGGGATGGAGAGCGGCTTCAGTCTCAATCCGTTGCACTAAGGCGTCAAATTCTTCTGGCGTTTTTACCTTTAGGAGATTCCTAAGTTTGATCAGGTCCAGACAAGGGGATAGGCGTTTGCGGTTCATTCACTAACTCTGCTCACTGATTCTGTGATAGCAATTCTTTATCTGTTTGCACAGTCGGAACTTATCGTGGGAGCATCAGTCTGTTGCGTCAATGTCTAAGCGGGTCAATAGATTTTTTGCGAACGCCAATAAATCGGAGCAGATGAGCCAACAAACAAGAAATTGTGGGAACTATAGCCTTAAATTAGATTTTGAAGATATGACCGCATGATTTATAACTGACAAATTCCACAAAATAGTTAGTCAGGAAACCTTTAAGGTACTTTTAGAATCTTTGAAAATCATTAAGCCCTCAAGCAATCTCAGCTTGCTTTCATAATCTTTTGTGACCCTAAATATAGGGGTAACTTTCGACTATATAACCTCATGTCAAGGAGGCTAATTTATATTTAAGGATAAATAATATAGCCCTTTTATGACTTTCAGGAGAGAAAATCTGATCTGGTTATTTTTTATTGCCGTCCTTTTCATTTGAGCGGCCATAAAAGTGAGAAAGAATGAACCTTACCTTTAGGACAATATACGCTTAACGCTAAATGAAGACAGGGGCAACTCTTCAAGCCTCTTCATAGGTTTAGACATCATCTCAAGTACAAACGCTAAGCACTTCAGCATAGAAGGCTCAGGGCTTTTTGCCCCAAAATTTTGGAGGAAATTTTAATTTTAACCCTGCTTTTAGAGCTGCTGCTCATTCCATCATGTTAGGGAAAGTCAGTCGGATGACCGACAAGGAGTTAAAACGATGAAACGCACTGCAATTTCTATTTTATCTTTCGTTTTGGCAATCGCTGCGATCGCGCCGGTTGCTCAAGCAAGAGATTATCCAGCCTGTGAAGATGTCAAAGGCTTTTTCGACCGGCTCCGTTGCGAAAATCGAGAAAAAGACCAAAACACACTCGATGAAGCGCGGAATCAGCACCTGGATATTCAATAGCCAAGCGACGTTCTTATGGGCTTGATTGATGGCTTCCTCACCCTATTTTACGATTCATAAAACTTGAGG
>JASJDH010000307.1 GCA_030065175.1 Leptolyngbyaceae cyanobacterium MO_188.B28
ACAGTTGGGAGCATTTAATCGAGTTTATGTTGGATGACCCAATGCCTCGCGCAATGGGTGATACCTCTTAAAATTTTGAATTTACAATTGCTGAGTCAGGAGTCAGAACCTAGCGCCTATCAACCTTCTGCATTCTGCATTCTGTATTCCTTTCCTACCGAAATATCTCAGCTTGCCCACAAACGAGTAAGTAGGTAGGGGTTAAAAAGCTGAACCATATTACAGAATGTAAAAGCAACCTAAACCTTTGGGATGTAAGTTTTGTCCGCAGATTGACTCTGCTTTACGTACTTCAGTTCATTTCCCCTCACCTACTTATTCCAGGAATCTAAATGAGGGGTTAAAACGTCTCGGAAGAGATATGACGACCGATCAAGATTCTAGATACAGCGGGGTAAAATATAAAAGAAGCAGCTTAATGACTGCCAAGATTCTTTCTTGTGAACGGGTGCTCACTTCATTATCCCGCTGATATTGAATTGATGTGGCTGAATTAATGTGGCGATGAGAACCCTAATTAGGGGTTATGAGAATTTTATTTTTATTACTTCAGTAAAAGTACCGTCAAAGTAGCTCTTGCCGAGAAATCATGCGAGAAATCATGTCAGTTGATTTCTGATTTCCATATTTTTGCTTATCTTCTTTAAATTGATTTAAGTCGCCTAAGAAGATCGAAACTGATCGCTAGAAGCATTGTCAGTTATGTCTTTGGTTAGCCTAAACAACGTCTGGTCGTTGTCTTGTTATTTCGTTTCAGATGGGTGAAACAGCATGTCTGAGTCTAATGAACAGTCCCTGATCCAAGTTCTCTTAGTCGAGGACCATGCCTTGATGCGTCGTGGTTTGAAAGGTCAGTTCAGTCTAGAGCCAGGATTTGAGGTGGTGGGCGAGGCTGAAGATGGCGAACAGGCCATTCAGCTAGCGACTCAATTGACCCCCGAAGTCATCTTGATGGATATTGAACTACCGATCATTGATGGCATTACCGCCACCCAACAGATCAAGAGTGCTTGCGCCTCTACGCGAGTCTTAGCGTTGAGCGCTTTTGGCAAGGACACTCAAGTGATTGGTATGTTGGCGGCTGGCGCCGATGGCTACTGCCTCAAGAGTATTGACTGGAATCAACTGATTGCGGTTATTCGTTTGATCCAGTTAGGGGGCACATACCTTGACCCGCAGATTGCCCATAAGGTTGCCTCAATGCTTAAGACGTCAGTGGTTCCGAATAAGGGAACGCAGTCTCAGGCAAATAATGCGCCCGTTTTGAGCGATCGCGAGCGAGAAATTCTGCAACGCATTAGTGAAGGCCTATCTAATCAGGCGATCGCGCAGCAACTTTATCTCTCCGTCGGAACGGTCAAGTCCTATGTGCGGATGATCCTGAATAAGCTCAGCGTTGATGACCGGGTTCAAGCGGCTGCGAAGGCGGTGCGCGAGGGATTGATTTGAGCGCCCTCATCCCCCGCCCCCTTCTCCCAATGTGGGAGAAGGGGAGCTAACCTCATGAAGGATTTAGAATGAGGGCCTCTCCTAATCTTTTAAGAATGTATACGATAGGGGCGCATAAGCATGTGTCCCCACGTCCTTATGGTATTCCCGTTTATAGCTTTCAGTTTGAAAGGGTATCAACGCTATGAGGATAGTTTATGAAGTCGATCCGCCGTTTGCTGACTTTATGTTCATTGGTTTTGCTGACTGCTCTAATGGTAATCGCCTGCAACAACAACAGTGGCGGCAATGATACTGCAGCTGAAGTGGTTAGAGTAGGGTCTAAAGACTTCACCGAACAATTTATCTTGGGAGAAATGTATTCCCTGGTGCTGGAAAAAGAAGGATTCCAGGTGGAGCGCAAATTGAATTTGGGGGGGACGCCTGTCGCCCAAGCCGGTTTGCTTAGCGGTGAGATTGATCTCTATCCTGAGTATACGGGCACAGCGCTGCTGACAGTCTTGAAGGAGCCCACCAATAGCGATCGCCAGCAAGTATACGATACCGTCGCCCAAGGCTATAAAGATAAATTTAATTTGGTTTGGTTAGCCCCTGCCCCGATGAATAATTCCCAAGCCCTGGCGATGACTCAAGAGAAGGCCCAGCAGTATGGCATCAAAAACATTTCTGATATGGTCGCCAACGCCGATCAATTAATCATCGTCAGCACTCCGGAATTTCAAGTGCGGGAAGATAGCTTACCCGGTCTAAAACGGGTTTATGGAGATTTCAACTTCAAGAAGCTGATTCCGGTGGATCCAGGGTTGAGATATCAAGCTTTATTCAGTGGTGAAGCTGATGTGGTTGAAGCATTTGGCACCGATGGCCAGATTAGCGCCAATAACTTAGTGGTGCTAGAAGATGATAAGGGTCTGTTTCCCCCGTATCAAGTCGCCCCTGTTGTTCGACAGGAAGCACTTGACAATTCCCCGGCCATTAGCGACGCCCTTAACGCCCTAGCGCCTGTGCTGACTGATGACACGATGCGCCGACTCAACTATGAAGTGGACGGTAACAAGCGGGAACCGGCTGATGTGGCGAAAGAGTTTTTGGTGCAAGCTGGATTTTTGGAGGAGCAGTAGGAATTTAGGGGAGCAGGGGAAGCAGAGGGAGCAGGGGAGGTATTAGGTGTAGGATGGGCAAAGGTCGCTAGGCCGTGCCCATCACAATATTCATCACCACTAAGCTGGTTTCCTGTGAACTCAGTTTAATATCAGTTTAATAGGCGCGGTTCACTTCGCATATCCTACTAGTGTGAAGGCTAAAATAGTGGGCGAAAGGCATTATAGGCATTTTCGATCGGTGATGTTGCGAATCAGCCAGCGCCAGCCAATTAATTCTTCTTGGGTGTCGGTGATGGCTGAAAGCGTGATTGACACTGGCAAGGAGGCTCCCCCTCTTGGTTGTAGACACAACTCCCAATCTTGAACTGAACGGGATTGGTCGAGTTGGTTGAGTTGGGTAAAGAAGAGTCTGTGCTCCTCAAGGGCGACAAAGACAGTCAGAGGTTTGCCCACTAGATAGCGTTGCGCGACATTCAGTAGGTTCGCTGCTGTCCGGTCTGCCCCCTGGATAATGAATTTGGAATCGGTCACCAGACAACAATCGGAGGTGAAATTAAGTAAATCTTGGTCATGTTCGAATTCTATCGCCAGTTTCTGATGATGTAATCTCCTCGTCTGAAGGCGCAACTCCTTTATGGCGACAGTTAACTCCTCTGTGGCGACATTTAAACTTTCAAGCGTTAGGTAGAGATTTTCCAAAATCTCCGCCAACAGGTCTGATTTTGCAGCAGGGGAGAGTTGATTTTCATTCCATCTAAGCTTTCTCAGTCGCAGGCGGGTTGGCTGAATCTGTTGATCGAATTTCATCATTGGGTCATAGCGGTCTTATTAACCTCGGGATGGGCGGCGAGGTTTAATAGGGAGGGGGCAAAAGCTGTGAATTTATAAGGTTAAGGACAAATCGGCTGAATTGATTTTCCCTCCTCTTAAACTTGCCATTGCGAGCTTATCAAAAGAATGTGAGAAATTTGTTAGGAATAAGGGCGTATCATTTAAGCCGGGACAGTGTGGTGGAGAAGGAATACAGAATGCAGAATGCAGAAGTTGCAAGTGATGCATGGCGAAATGAGCGATCGCTCTAAATTGCGAAAATAAAGGACAAATAAGATCCCAGGGTTCCTGAAGAACCCTGGGA
The DNA here is from genome assembly GCA_030065175.1 of Leptolyngbyaceae cyanobacterium MO_188.B28. Taxonomy (GTDB): domain Bacteria; phylum Cyanobacteriota; class Cyanobacteriia; order Phormidesmidales; family Phormidesmidaceae; genus JAKSDM01. The sequence continues at coordinate 3,688 of JASJDH010000307.1, forward strand.
TCTTTGCTAGAACGTTGTTTCTAATTCAGCGGTAGTTGTTGATAGATAAAAGATGCTTACAACTCCAAGTCTGGATGCAGCCTGCCATGACTTGTTTTAAGACCTGTTTCAAGGTTGGCGGTGTTGATTGGGGTCTTTCGACGATCGGGAAGAATCCAATACAACACTGGACCCAGCAGGATGATAAGACCGGAAATGACCAAAACAAGTGAGAGTCCTTCAATCAATTGGAGACTCATAATCATTACCTCGTTGTACCGTCTAAATCAATGCTCTACACCCCGCACCCAGTCCCTGATGGAAAGGCAAATAGGTGTTTGGGACGGCTATGGGCGAGCTGACCGTTTCCCCTGTTTTTTTGCTCACCCCGCCATCTTGACTTTCAGCGTCACCCAGTCATCTGGTCAGTCTGTAAACAACTCCTGGCCAGAAGTGAAGAGAGTGATTCAACAGCCGTAAGTTGGATAAACCTGCTCACTTACGAATGGCATTGCAACATTGGCGTGAGGGAGGAGAGGCTGACTGAAAGTACTCCTATCCTATTTGCGGGAAGGTAACAAGATTGGGATTTAATTGTGACAAACACGGAATAAGTTAGAGGCTGACGCCAATTCCATCTACTTTCTCTCAAAATATTCACTTGTGGGTACTATCCAATGGCTAGTCTTCCGACATCATCCAGAAGGTCCCAGATCGCGTTCACGAATTATCCATCTGGTTATCTACTTGGCTATGAAAACCCTATGTGGAATTCTTCGTAAATTCTTCGCATGTAGTCTATTATTAGTATTAAGGTCGGAACTCGCCTCATGTCCCGCCCCAAAAAACTTTTCTAGCTTTGCCACTTTTTCGTCTCGGCTTTGTCACCATGGGCCTGCTTTACTTTAAGTAAAGTAACGGTTGTTAACAAGCGCCAGGCTAGGTGCTGTCAATTCCAACGACAGTTCCCATGTCTAGGCAACAACCTTCAAACGTTGAAAGGCTTTCAAAGTCATAGACGTTTCATTTTAAGTCCCTATACCTTTTCCTTAGTGAGGCATATTGTATGTCAACTTACAAAGTTACGCTGATCAACGAAGAAGAAGGAACTAACATTACCCTTGAAGTTCCTGAAGGTGAGTATATTCTTGATGTCGCCGAGCAGGAAGGCCATGATCTCCCCTACTCCTGCCGCTCTGGCGCCTGCTCCACTTGCGCTGGCAAGCTCAAACAGGGAACTGTTGACCAGTCTGATCAGTCTTTTCTAGATGACGAGCAAATGGAAATTGGGTTTGTTTTGACCTGTGTCGCTCAACCCACTTCCGATTGCACCATTATTACTCATCAAGAGTCAGCCTTGTTTTAATTTTTAAGTGTTGAGTATAGTCATTGTTTCTCATCACTCATGTACTGGCGCTGGTTGAACTAATACATTGAGCCTCTATCTTGACAACCCGATTATCGACTAATCGGGACAAATTAGACAAGGTCTTTGTCAGTCATTAGCACTTTGGAATTTATCCAAAATCATCGGCTAATGACTGACAGTTTACAACGATTTGCCTCAATTTGTTCTAGTTTAAGTAGATATTTGGTCATACTCCTTAAACTTCCTTGATATCCGTTCCATCTGCCATGATTTTGACCTCTAGTCATTCGGATTGAGTTAAAAGCTAGAAGCCATATCGCTAAAGGCCAGCGCCAGACATCTGCTTTGATTCCTTTGAGTAGAGCAGTCATAGACGCTCAGATTTGCAGACATATTTCTGGGCAAATATAGCGGTTAAGAGGACAATTTACCATCTTCTAAAACAGCAATGGGTAACCCAGATAGATTCAACCGAAAATCATATTCATATGTAGACAGTAACGATGATTATGATACGGACCGACAAGGGTTTATGTCAGGATCAATTGGCAGAACCTTAAATCGAATTCGGCAAGAACTGAGTCCAGGGGCGGAGGAAGAAGTCGCCAGAGAATATCGTATCACGCGGGAAAAGACGGTTGCGGCTGTGCGATTCCTGCTGATGTTGCTGATTATTCCGATCTTGGCTCAGACACTGTCTAAGCATCTCCTCGTGAGTCCTATCGTATGGCAAGTTCGAGGCCATCAACCTGCTAGTGTGTTCCTGAATGAGGAAATCAAAGAAGAAGCGTTTAAGGAACTAGCAAGTTTTGAGGAAACGCTTAAATTTGAAGCTCTAATCACATCGGCTCCTCCACTTTCAGAAGAAGAGAAAGAGGAGCTGGTTAAGGAAAAGGCGGCTGAACTGGCTGAAGAGTCTCTGGCGGAAAGTAATAATGCAGTCAGCAATGTTTTTGCTGATCTCATCGCTCTGGCGACCTTTACCTTTACTTTTTTAGTGGGTAGAGGCGCTCTAGACGTCTTAAAGGAATTTTTATCGGGGGTCACGGCCAGTCTGAGCGATAGCGCCAAGGCGTTTATTATTATCTTGATTCCCGACATGGTTGTGGGTTTCCACTCACCTCATGGTTGGGAGGTTTTGCTGGAAGGAATTGCAGGACATTTAGGCATTGTGGCGAACGCGAGCATGATCTCGCTGTTCATCGCCACCATTCCGGTTGTTATGGACACCATGTTTAAGTACTGGATTTTCCGAACCCTAACTCAGATATCGCCGACAACGGTGGCGACTCTGAAGGAAATGGATGATTAATCCTTCCTGGCGAACCGTAGTTCAGTGGCATTCCATCTACCCCTCCACTCCTCCACGGTCTTCTACTGGAATGTATGTGAATGCAAATCCCGGATGTGGGATGACAGCATCGGAGAGGTCTCTCATCAGCTTCTAGATCCTGCCGATAATCCAATCGGAGCTGAATTTGAATATCAAAACTAGAGTAAACGCGAATGATGGAACCGATATATCAGTATGCCTGGTTGATTCCAGTCTTACCGTTGTTAGGCGCCGCAATCATCGGCATTGGCTTGTTGTTATTTGGTGATAAGACTTACCAATATCGCAAATCAATCTCGGGATTTCTGGTATTTTTAGTGGGAGCAACGATGGTTCTTTCGTTCGCTCTTTTGTGGAGTCAGGTCCAAGGACACGCTCCTTACACTGCTTTGTCGGAGTGGGCGACCGCAGGTGATTTTCACCTCAAAATGGGATACACCGTTGATCACCTAACCGCCATGATGTTGGTGGTCGTCACGACTGTCGCGTTTTTAGTGATGGTCTATACCGATGGGTACATGTCCCATGACCCTGGGTATGTGCGTTTCTATTCCTATCTCAGTCTCTTTAGCTCTTCCATGCTGGGTCTAGTGGTTAGCCCCAACATGGTTCAGATCTATATTTTCTGGGAACTGGTAGGGATGTGCTCCTACTTGCTGGTTGGATTTTGGTATGAGCGCAAGGCCGCTGCGGCAGCTTGTCAAAAAGCGTTTGTAACCAACCGGGTAGGGGATTTTGGCATGTTGCTGGGGATTTTGGCCCTCTATGCGCTAACCCAGACTTTTGAATTTGGCGAAATGGGCGATCGCCTCCAAACGCTAGTTCAATCGGGTTCATTGAGCGCAGCCCTAGCTTCTCTCTGTGCAATTTTAATCTTCTTGGGGCCAGTGGCGAAGTCCGCTCAGTTTCCTCTCCATGTCTGGCTACCAGATGCGATGGAAGGTCCGACGCCGATTTCTGCGTTAATTCACGCCGCGACGATGGTGGCTGCTGGCGTTTTCTTAGTGGCTCGCATCTTCCCCGTCTTCGAAGGCCTGCCCGTCGCGATGAATGTCATCGCTTGGACCGGCGCCTTCACTGCATTTTTGGGCGCGTCGATCGCAATTACTCAAAATGACATCAAAAAAGGGTTGGCCTATTCCACCATGTCCCAATTGGGCTACATGATGATGGCTTTGGGTGTGGGCTCCTTTGGCGGCGGCCTATTTCACCTGATGACCCATGCATACTTCAAAGCGATGTTGTTCTTGGGCTCGGGTTCAGTTATCCATGGCATGGAAGCTGTGGTGGGGCATGACCCGGTGTTGGCGCAAGATATGCGCTTAATGGGCGGCCTGAGAAAATATATGCCCGTGACCGCCGCGACATTCTTGATTGGCACCTTAGCCATCTCAGGGATTCCTCCTTTTGCTGGATTTTGGTCTAAGGATGAAATTTTGGGCTCCGCCTTCGCAGTAAACCCGGCATTGTGGGTGATCGGTTGGCTGACCGCGGGAATTACCGCCTTCTATATGTTCCGCATGTATTTCTCAACCTTTGAAGGGGAGTTTCGCGGCAACGACGCTGAGATTCGTCAGCAACTGAAAAATGAGAACCTGCAAAAACTCGGGTTGGCGTTTGGGCCTGGGGCGATGAATTCTCAAGAATTAACCCTTGAGGCTGAGCATGAAGCCGAAGCCCATGATGCTGACCACGGCGCTCACAGCGAATTTCCCCATGAATCGCCTTTGGTGATGATCGCGCCTCTGATGGTTCTGGCGGTTCCTTCGGTGCTGATTGGTTTGGTGGGAACTCCGTTCGCCAACTACTTTGAAGAGTTCATTCATCCCACTGGCGAAGCGATGCCAACGCTAGCTGAGTTTGACTGGACTGAGTTTGTGCTGATGGCGGGTTCTTCGGTGGCCATTGCGGTGGTTGGGATTGTCCTCGCCTATCTGATGTACATCAAACGTAAAATTGACCCCGCTGCGATCGCGCGTAAAATTCAGCCCCTTTACCAGCTTTCCCTCAACAAGTGGTATATCGACGAAATCTACCACACCGTCTTTGTTCAAGGAACACTTCGCCTTGCTAAGCAAGTATTGAGCGCAGATATCAAGTTCGTAGACGGCATTGTTAATCTGACTGGGTTAGCCACTATGGTCAGCGGCGAAGGGTTGAAATACTTTGAGACGGGTCGGGCTCAATTCTACGCTCTGATCATCTTCGCAGCGGTTTTGGGAATTGCGATTACCTCAAGTGTGATTTAACTTCTCCCGGGTTTACGACTGATTTAGCCTCTTGAGGTAGGGGGTAGACAGTAGACGGTAGGCAGGGAAGCTCCCTTGTCTACTGCCTACTCTCTACCCCCTTACTGCCTCAAACTACGAAGTAGAAGCACATCAGCTTATTTGATGGGATATAAGATGGACACGGACGAACTTCTAGCCCGCTATTCAGCAGGAGAAAGAGACTTCAGAGAGGCCGTGCTGGATCAAGCCAAGCTTTGTGATGTTGAACTTGTCGGAGCTGACCTGAGTCGAGCTGATTTAAGGGGCGCTGACTTCAAGGGCGCTAACTTAAAAGGCGTTAACCTGAGTCACGCAAATCTATTGGGGGCCGACTTTAGACAGGCTAATTTGAATGTCGCCCAATTGTGTCGGGCGAATTTGCGAACGGCTGATTTGAGTGAAGCCAGTCTACAGGAAGCCGATTTAACTGAGGCGGATCTGCAGCAAGCGGCTCTGAAAAAGGCGGATCTGAGTCAGTCCAGTTTGCGGGAAGCCCTACTTAATCAAGCCAGTTTATTGATGGCTAACCTGTCCAGAGCGAATCTGCCCTGGACAGTTTTATATGAAGCGGATCTACAAGGAGCCAACTTCCAGCAAGCGGTTCTGTTTATGGCGGACCTCAGAAGGGCTGACTTGAGCGGCGCCAATTTGAGGGGAGCTTATCTGCCTGGGGCCTATTTACTGGAAGCAACCTTAAACGAGGTCAATTTCAGAGAAGCTGACCTGAAAGGCGCTATCATGCCGGATGGGAGTATCAATCGCATTTCTCGGTCTGTCTCTGTTTATGTTTAATGATTATACTTAACGCTCAAGTTACCCCTTAAGATAACTGAGGCCTACATCTTAGAAGTCCCTCAAACGCAACAAAAGAGGTTCCCAAGTTAACGCCTGTAAATTATCCCCCTGGAAACATTACAATACAATGCAAACATTTGTTTAATGTAAAATTTGGGCGGCTCAGAGAAAGTATAGGTTGACGTAGGGCTAAGCGTGATGGACCGTAGACAATCCGACTTTTTCCAACTCACTGAAGATGTTGCTTTACGGGTTGCCGGGTGGACTTTATTTAAAATCTTCATCGCCCTTTTGGGCGCTTACTTAGTTTTGGTCGTCGTCAGCATTACTGAAGGCTGGTTAACCCATCTAGAAACCTGCCAAGAGCTAACGATTGGGTGTTTGGGCAGCCACTTAGGGGTGGCGATTCAAACCGATAATATTGAAGGATTTAGTATTGTTGTTCTATCTCTTTTATACACACTTGAGGGGAGAGATCGTCAGCGCAAGCGGCATTATGAGGCCTGGCAAGTGATCGATAATGCGGCAGCGGCTGGGGTGGCTAAGAGTTATGCTCGGCTTAAGGCGCTAGAAGACCTGAGCCGTGACGGCAGTCCCATGAAGGGGATTAATTTGGCGGGCGCTGATTTAGAGGGGATTGAGTTAAGGGGGGCGGTTCTATCGAATTCAAACCTTGAGCGGGCGGTTTTAGATTTTTCCAGTCTGCAGGGCGCAAAGTTCCAGGGCGCTAGGCTGCAGGGTGCAAAGTTGGGATCCGCCAGATTACAAGGGGCTGATCTGGATGAAGCCAATTTGAGAGATGCCCAAATGCCGGTGGCGAATCTCTCTGAGTCCAGGCTGCAGGGGGCGAATTTGGAGGGGGTTAATCTAGAGGGGGCCCGGTTAGAAAGGGCGAATCTTCGCCGAGCCAGTTTGCGCCAGGCGGATCTGCAGGGCAGTGAGTTGCCCAATGCTAATTTGCGGGACGCCAATCTATTTGGGGCTGACCTACAGGTGGCCAATTTAAAGGGGGCGAATCTGCAGGGGGCGAATCTGCAGGGGGCGAATTTGCAGGGGGCGGATCTGCGGGGAGCCAATCTAAGAGATGCGAATCTCAAGGACGCTAAGCTGCCCACGGCGATGTTGGAAAGCGCTTTCTTATGTAGAACTGTCCTGCCGGATGGGATGATGGCTAATCGGGATTGCGATCGACACGGCGGATTGCCTTTCTAGAGTGAGCTGATAAGCGTTTACTTTTGCTATTGGGCATAAGGGATTTTCGCCATTGAACTCCGAGCGGGATCTCCAACAACATTCGGGGTTCATCCAAACAGTATTGAGATGGAATGTCATTTTACGGCAGACCCCTAAATTCTTCTCAATCCAGACTGGACAGCGGATAGAGGCTGTCCTTTTTTGTTGCCGTTATCTTTTTTGTTGCGCCTTTGTGTTTGTTCTTGCGGAGAGGATGGGCATCCTAATGTGCAATCGCAAATCTTTTTAGATTCTTAGATATCCAGAGTTATTTGTTTGTTGGGAGGTAGCATGGAACATGTCTACTA
>JASJDH010000308.1 GCA_030065175.1 Leptolyngbyaceae cyanobacterium MO_188.B28
CTTAGACATTACTCTCCGCTTCAGACCCCGCTGTTACCAGCAGCGCATGGGAGAATTGGAAATAGCCCTGGACACTGGGCTAAAAGAGAAAATCACCTCCTTTACTCAACTAGAGCGACTTCGTGTCGCAGGCCGCCTGTGGCAACCAGTCCATAGTTGAGAGAGCGGGACAAACCCTTAATAGGCAAGGAATTCAGGCCTCAAGCGGAGACTTAGTATAGAACGGTGAGATGAACGGCGGCATCAGGCTTTGAGGAAACTGGCACACTCAAGCGTAGTCCAAAAACTAGGCCGTTTTGAGGGCAACTGGCACAAGGCATATTTACCTATCCCTTAAGACTTAATATCAGCCCAGCGATTGATACTTAATTCAAGCTGAAGGACTTGGCCCGTCAAGGTTCCCTAGTCCTTGCAACCAAGATTCTCAGTCCGATTCCCTGGATGTCAGGTTTACTGGTGTTGGTGTCATTTTTCTCCTAGCGATCAACAACAAACACCCTAATATCCAACACTCGACAAAAATTTGGATGATGTTCTTTTTCCTGAAGATTTTGTTACACCGCTTCCTCCAACCGCTCCAGCAAGCTTGTAAGGAGCCACTGACGCAAGCCGCCAGGAAACTCAACAAACGTAAAACCAGGCATATGCCAGGGCGCGGCTCGCACCACTCCTTCTCGGCCTGATGGCAGCCTTACCCTATCCCCCGGCAGAAACTCAAGCATTGCGCTGCAAATACGCTACATCCTTATCCTATCGGGCTTCACCAGACTTGAGGGTTCTTGGGGACACTTTTGAGCATGCGCAGCAGTCTCCTGATTCGCGCAACTTCCTCTGTCAGCGCTCCATTATGCCAACCAAGGCAAATGTCGGCGACGCCGCGATGATTTACGCCAGCCCCATCCGCCGTAAATCCCTCTCCACTTCAGCCTCAACCTGATCCATGGCAGGCCGGGTATCTCCAACTGGCTGTACGCGGACAGCGACAGGCGGTTCAATCGCTATGCCCTTTACTTGCCGCAGTCGCTTGCTTGGCGTCAGATCGGCTTGGGTCAGGCGCTTTTTCCGTTGCGCTTCCTCGCATACTTTCTGGGTGGCGGACGCTCTATTTTTAGCCATATTCCTTGCCCTCAGACGGCTTGGGGATATGATAGCAACGTACTGGCTGAAAAATCTAACTCTCAGCCCTGCCAGGCGGTCGTCTGGCAGTTTTTTCACGCCTCGCTCAGCTTTCGTTGATCAGGACAATCAGGCTCCATAAGCGCTAAATGCAAACTTTAAGACCAGCCTTCAGGTTTCGATTGTCTCCGCCATTTCATCTGTCAATTTCATTGTCTTTTTAGCCGCCTTCTTAGCGGCTTGGGCTTTGATCCGCTCTTCTATTGACCGCGTATCATCGGGTTGTGATTTGCCAAACCGTTTCTGATAGCACTCCTCGATAAACTCCGGCAAGGGTATTTTCCATGGCTCCTGACGATGATTCGCCAAACCGCCGAACTTCTTAGGATTCATCCCTAATTCACGCGCCAATGTTACTGAGTTAAGCTCAATCAAGCAGCCAGCTTGGCTTTGAGAACAGCGCGAGGTTGTCGCATTCTGGGGAAGGGTTTTGGCCTACGCTTGACGACTCTGGGCTCATGCCGATTGGGTCTCTGGGGCAACTGGTCCGCAGCAATGTCTTGGAGCAAATGGGCATAGAGCCGTTGGCGCGCAGCCCTAGTTGTTGTAGCTAACAAAGCGAGAGTCTGATTGAAGTGTTGGCGGGAGCCTTGTAGGGATAGACGAGCACGGTCGTAGTCTATCAATGAAGAAGCTTGCTCCATGACACTGCGCAACAAATTGTAGGCTAACAGATGGGACCAGATTGCCTTGCGCACCATCTCCGGGGTTTTGGCAGTGAGCATCTCCATTTTGAGGGTTGTTTTGAGATGACGCAAGTTGACTTCAGCGGCTTGCCAGCGCCAACCATATAGTCGGGTTAATTGACTGGCGGGGTAGCGTTTGGCGTCCAATAGGGTGGTCACCACAATGATAAATTGGTCTCGAAACCCCTGACGAGATAGCTTCAGACGCACTTCTCTGACCCTCAAAGTATTGGGGATAGCGGCAAACTCATCGGCGCTCATGTGAGCCGGGGGTCGGGTGGGTTTTCGCCATTCGACTTGATGATCCCCAACTCCGTGCTTGCGCCCTTTACGAAAATCGGTCCGCCTAGCATGATGCTTGCGCAAGACACCATCCGCCCCCTGCTGTTGAATCAAGGCTAAGTCAACGTAGCTACCGTAAGCCTGGTCAGCCATGGCGACGTCATTCGGGGATAAGGCCTGATAGAGCAAGCGACTCATGACGATCTCACTCATTGTCTTGGGGGCAATACAAGCCGAGACCACGGCCCCGGTCAGGAGGCAGAAAAACACCACCACCCGAGCCAGAGGAAAGCCACACCCTTCGGCTTGATTGCCATGTTGAGGGTAAACTGCCTGGTTGGCGCTACTATCGGCCATCAGCACCGTCGTTCCATCAAAGACCTTCACCCGATGACCACACCAATACTGCTCTTTGGGAACCGTCTGCTCTAACTGTTCGGCAGTTTCGGGGACTAAACGCTGCAGTAGGGACTCTGGCAACCGATTTCGGGCTTTGCTATAAGCTCCCGTATCAGAGGAAGGCGGGTCGCCCCCTGCGGCAGTGAGCCAAGTGGTGATACATTTGACCGTGTTACGCAGACTTTTATCAACCGATAACACTTGGTATAGCATTGCCCACAGCGTCACAACCGGCGTATAGACTCGATTACGGTAGGTGATTCCTTCCTCTGTGAGGATTTCTTCTAATCTGTCTGCTGGCAGGATTTCCTGCCAAGGTAATCCTAAACTTTTGAAAAATTGTTGCTTGAGTATTTCGGCTGACTTAGGCATAGTAGAAAGTGCTTTATTGATGGCTTACAGGGCCTCGATATATATCTATCAGGCCTTGTAGCCTTTTTCTACTTTCTGCTCTCTTAAGTCAGTGCCATTGAATTCACGCGCCATCTGCACTTGCGCATGGGTCAGTCGATATTTCCTGCGCGCCTCAACCCAAGGGCGAAGCTTTTGTGGGATAACCGTCTTTTTCTTGGACATCATTCCAACTTTTAGATTAGAAGTATGCTGATAACGCTCCGGTCAATCGACCAATGATTCCAGTCAGGCGAACAACAAGGCTAATCTTGTTCTTGCCTTCTTCCATACCTCATCTGTTGGGTCAGTCAGAAGGCCCAGACGATAGAAGATTTGTAATTGAAAATCCCGCGCCCCTCGGCAAAGGTGGGTCTCCGGTTGACCACTCAGACTTGGATGATGACAATTCTGGCTTGCCTGCGTTAAACACCGCTGTTGAATCTTCGCCGCCAGCACGCTGTCAGGATGCCGACCCCGCTCATCCGTGCGAAACGGACAGGTCGACAATTGCTTAAGCATGACAGGATAGCCGCTGATATCAACTGTTTTCATGACCCTGCGCCAAGATAACCGCAATTTTCACTTAAATCGCCTGAAACTCTTGCCCTGTCTTAGCTACCGACAAAGTCCTCAAATCAAATTCTAGCACTAAGGGATCGGCAGATAAATAACATTCCATCCACACTGCCTTTTACTGGGACTGTATTTTTACGCAAATCCCTCAATACACAACACCGTCTGCCCCCCACTTTCCGCGATGGTTTGAGACCAGCGCCCATAGTTGAAGACGGATCCAAACGCTGAGCCCACTAAGCGGCATAATCGAACATCGTATCCAGATAAATGCGAGAGGTATTGGGATCGCTTTGACCATTTTGGAGCAGAAAGAGGGATAGGGCGGCGCAAAATACTCGGTCCTGGTCCCACGCTGCACGAGTTTCTAAAAAGTGCTTGAGGGACTCATGCAGTTCTTCCGGAATTTCAGCCAGGATACTAATGGACGTTGGGTTCATCGGGAGCCTCTCACGTTTTAGCGGATGCAGCTTGCAGAAATCATCGGTCTTAACCCTGCAGAAGAGCACCCCAAAATAGCGTCTCCGACTCTCACAAGCCCCAACCTCTCCAGTATCTCAGGAGACATGGGCGCAGGTCGAAATCAGAACGCTTTCATCAGCAGGTCGCATCATTTTGGGGCAAGCGGATGTTGTTGTCAATGTTGCGCTATGTTGCAATTCGCTTAAGTCAATCTGAAACTTTACGAGGGAATAAGGGTTTTAGCTCCCATTTCGTCACGCAACTTTACCTTTAAGCCGCCTTGTTAAGGGTTAAACAAGCCCCCCTGAAAAATCTAACGCAATGGGGGAAAGCCGCTTATTTTCGTTTCATCCTGTGGAAAACTCCCAGAAGTCTGGGGAAAACATTGACTGATTTTGGGGAAAACCTGTGGATATTTTGGGGAAAACGAGGGCAAAAGATTAAGAAATGCAACGTTTAGAAGTTGATAAATTTTGTTCTCTTGAAGGCGGCCCCCCCCCCGCGCTAGCCCTGGCTATCCGACCTGTCCAACCCCCGAGATAGCACTGCTTCCGCCTAGTCAGCGACCATTGGATCCCCCGAAGCCCCGCTGATCACGGCAGCCCATGGTCAAACAAACCCCTTGTTGCAACGAATGGGCGGGATGTCCTTTAGTCTGGCTGACGTTGGACTGTCTTCAAGAGTTCGCTAAACTTGTCCATCCAACGGTAAGCCAACTCCTCATCTGAAACGGCTCCCACTTCCCTGACCAGCTCCAGATATTGAGTCCCCACAACCGTTTTCCACTCAGGCGGACATTGCTGTTGGCCATGGTGAATCAGCATGGCGTCCCGAACGCTCTCCACTTCGGGCGGCGTCAACTCAGCGCTTTTCTTGCCGGGATACTTCTCAGCTAAGGCCGCCTTGATCAGATCGTCGCCGCGCCCCCCTTCCAGACCTAAGCATTGGGTCAAGGCCCGCAGCCGGGTAAGATTTGCTTTGGGGTCCGATGTGGCGGCCTTAGTGTTGTAAGGCGCCGCTGGCACAGTCGAGAGTTGTGAACAGATTTGCTCATATTGGTCGCTTCGGATATCCTTGCTTGTCTCTATGTGATATCCCTCTCGCAAAAGCAGATGCACCCCTAGCTTGGTCCAGTGATACTCGTGGGCGATCGCCCACAGACGCTTGAGTTGATTCTGATTCACTAACCGAGAGCGGGGCGGCGGCGTCAGATTATCGCTCGTCTGAGCAGCGGAGGATGATGGGGGCGATGATAGACGGGAGGATGACGGCGGCGGCGCAGGGGGAGAAGCGGAGGCCTGGGGGCGAGCGATTTCGCGCTTGATCGACTCTGGCAATGGCGCCGCCGAGACGGCTGATAGCGGCTGGAACGTGATCAATCTCTCACGGCTAGGGTCAACCGCGCCGCTTGGGTCCAAGCAACGGCTGAACCAGAGCGCTGGGGACGATTGATTTGTGGAGACCTGACGAATATATGGCTCCCCATTCACCGTAACGACCGTCGGTCCATCCGCATCCCGCGCCGCAACTTCCGCCCCGATAGCGCTCCAGTCATAATTGGCGAAGCTCTCTAGGGCTGCATGATAATTGAGCGCTACCGCTGGAGCCATGCGTTCAAGGGCAAGCGCAATCCTTTCCAGCAACTGATTCTGCCGCTCCAGGGCGGCGACTAACTGTGGGTCCATTTCGCGTCCTCCCTATTCCGATTATCCAACAGGAGTCGAGGGTCAGGGGAGATAATCCACTGGTCGGGATTGAGCGCTAAGCCTCGGCGGTGTCGAAGTCGTCTTGACCGCTGGCGTTGCTGATGGGATAAGGCGCGGCTAACGCCGGAAACAGGGACAACTGGAGCCCGCTGAGCGACCTCGGCTGAACGGGGTGAACGGTTAGCGTCAGCTGGCCCCGCCGCTCTCGTTTCTGGCGGCTCAGTTTAGCCATGAAACCGACATTCCGCGCGACAAATATACTACAAATGTATTTAAAGTCAGAAGCAATAGAAATCATCCATTTAGAGTCATAAGGCTCTCTAATGTGGGATGTTAAGGGGGGTAAGAAAAGGGTGAGATCGCACCATGAAGGCCCCCCAAATCTATAATCTGGATCATTTGGGTTTAGTGGCGGGAATCATCGACGAGATGGGATTAGTTGATGAGATTAATCAATATCTCGGGGAAAATTCCAACAAGAAGGTGAGCCCCGGAGTCGTCGTCAAAGCAATGATTCTCAACGGCTTAGGTATCCTGAGCGCGCCGCTATACCTGTTCAGTCGATTCTTTGATGGAAAACCGACAGAACATTTGCTGGGGGCGGGTGTAGAACCGAAGCATCTGAATGATGACCGCTTAGGGCGAATCTTAGACGACTTGTGGGGCAAAGGTCTGAGTTTCCTGTGTTTGAGAGTGGCGTTGCGGGCGGTGAAAGTATTTGATGTAGAAGTCAAGCAGGCGCATTTGGACTCCACCTCATTTGCCGTTGAGGGGGAATATGCCGTCCAAACAGTTGACACAGAGCAGGGAGAGGAGAGGCAGGAACCCCAAGAGAGAGAAGTGCGCCCTATCCAGATTAGACGAGGATATTCGCGAGACCATCGAGGCGACCTGAAGCAATTTGTGATGAACTTGATTTGTAGTGGGGATGGCGGGATTCCCCTGTTGTTATCAATGGCGAATGGCAATCAGGTCGATAGTCAAGTTTTTGGCGGGTTGATGAGAGAGTTTTCCCAGCAGTGGCAATTTGACGGTGTTCATGTGGCTGACGCCGCCTTCTACACGGCTGATAATCTGAAACAGATGGGAACACTTCAGTGGGTCAGTCGAGTGCCTTTGAGCATTGGGGCCGCCTCCGGATTACTCGATGAGATCGCGCCAGAATCCTTTTTTGCTAGCTCCATTGAGGGGTATGAGCTATCAATGGTCTGCAATAGTTACGCTGACGTCAATCAGCATTGGGTGGCGGTGCGTTCTCAGGCCAGGCAAAACAAAGACTTACAACGACTTGAAGCCAAGCTGAAAAAGGCCCAACAGCAAGCCCAAAAAGATCTGCAATCGCTCCAGAAGCGAGAATTTGATTGTCCGGTTTTAGCCAAAGCCGCCGCCGCCCAACTCAATGATAAACTGCCGTATCATCAGCTCATTGAGATACAGACGGTGGATAAACCTCACTATGGCAAAGGGGGAAGACCCGCTAAAGGGACGCAACCCACTCACTTCACCTATCAGGTGAGCGCATCTCTCCATCAAGACGGAGCCGTGATTGAACAACAAAGACGACGAACCGGATGCTTCATTCTGGCGACGCCAGTCCTAGAGAACAAGCCCGACCTCAATGCGGATGAAATCCTCAGGCACTACAAGGATCAGCAGTATCCTGAGCGAGGTTTTCGCTTCTGCAAAGACCCGATGTTTTTTGCTGACAGTGTGTTTTTGAAAACCCCTAAACGAATTGAGGCGTTGAGCTTCATCATGGGGCTCTGTTTGTTGGTCTATTCATTAGGACAACGTCATCTTCGACAAGCCTTAACCCAAGCCGAAGCGACACTGCCCAATCAGCTGGGCAAACCCACAGTCCGCCCGACTTTGCGTTGGATTTTTCAGTGCTTTCAAGCTGTCCATCTACTGGTGATTAAGGGCGTTCCGCAAGTTGTAAATCTTAATCCAGAGCGCTTGAGAATCTTGCAATTTTTCCCAAAATCCTGCCTCTCCTACTATTTATTGTGTTGAGCGACCTTTACTTGTAATCTGCTTGTAATACGTTTTGTAGCGCGAAATGTCGGATGAAACGGTTATCATGCCGCCGATGACACACGCTGCACAGCACAACCAGACGCGCATTGGGATTTTCCGGGTCATGCTCTAGGGGCGATACGCTCAACACATACTGGCCCGGTTTATCCAGCGCCGCTAGCGGCCGCCCGATTCGCGCGGCAAACTCCGTCAGGCTTTCCCCCCCTCGACGACACATCCGGCCACAGCCCTGGCAAGTCCAGTTCGCATCTTCTTTCAACGCTCGGGAGATAGCTTCCCAGCTCTTAGGATAGCGGTCCCGCTCCATCGGCATTTGCTCTCTCCTTTAGCGCTTCTAGCAATGGCTCGCTGGTCGGCTCTCGCCCTCTACTCTGAGTCGTCAGGGGCAAGAAAGCCGCTCTCACTTTATCAACCAACAGCGGCAGTCGTCACTTTTGATGAATCATTGCTAGGCTTGAGGAAGAATCACGTTTTTTCGTAACCGACCACGTGGGTCAGGCAGCAGGTGAGTCCTGAGCTTGCGCAAGAGGTTGTTGTTGCAGTAGCAAAGACGGAGCTGGTTTGCCCTCACGAGCAGCCCGACAGGCCTCGGTCATGTACTCCAAGACATTGCGTTCTTGAGAGCGTAGCGTCGCTACGACCGTCAGCATCCGAGCCACAAAGGCGCTCCCCGCTTCGGTCTGCGAGCCAAAGCTGATACGTCTCCAGATAACAGCTGGTCGCAGGGCTCGTTCTGAATCATTATTGGTGGGCTCAACTCCCTCAGTGGTGACAAATAGCCACAGCGCAGGCTCCATTTTTAACAAACGTCGGCACGTCCGCACCATTTTGGCTAACGGTGTCTTTTCCTTGGCTCCAATCTGATAACTGGCTCCTTGAGTGAGCAGAGATTTCACTTTAGCCCGAATCGGCTTGACCGTCTCAATAAAATCACTGCGAGTGAGAGTACCATCGCGGACCCGATGCCACAACTTGAATAACTTCTCTTCTTGCTTGAGCAAGGCTTCACCGATAGCTTGAGAGATACCTGGGCGTTCGGCGATTTTCGTAAAGTCCCGTTTCAAGTGAGCCCAGCACACTTGTCTACAAACCAACGAGACCCAATTGTAGACGCTATGGCGATCTGAGATCAAAATACCGTCAAAGGTTTTTCCGAGTAATGCTTGGGCTGATTGTTGGGAGCGACTGAGGAAGATTTGGAAAACGGTAACTAAAGGGGTAACCATAACCCACAACCAACCTTTGCGTTGGTCTGGGTTATTCCCATCGGCATTGCCTTGCGGAAAACCAGTCTCATCGGACTTGACAACTGGTTGTTGCTGAGCGTATGCTTTCGCCTCTTCTACAGGGTCAGCAACGGCCTCACTCGCCTGCTGACGCAGATTGTTGATGCTCCCCAAAGCCATCTGGGTTCCAAACACATCCAACATCGCCTGTTGCACCATTCGCTGAGAGTGACGATACATTCCACTAAATACAGCCACAATAGCGGCCACTCGGGGACCATAAACCTGGGCTGAAACCTCCGCTGGCAATTCGGCGCGGGTAGTCTCTCCACAGACCTCGCACACTCTTTGGTGCAGACGATATTCGAGCACCTCAGGCAACACTGGAGGTATCTCAACAGTTTGGTGACGGTAGGGGCTGAGGTCTTCTCCACTTAGAGGCGCGTTACAAAAACGACAGCTTTCAGGATAATAGTCATTAACTGATGCACACTGCTCTACGGCGAACAAATGGCGATGATGCCCCGGGTGGCCGGGTTGACCGCCTCGCTTTTTACCACTTTTGCGACGACGACCTTGTTTCTTCACCTGGGGGGGATCGCTCGACGGTGATTGTGATGAGTTCGATGAATTCCGATTGACTTGCTCTTTCAACAACTGATACTGATTTTGCAAGTCCTGATGCTGCTTCTCCAATTGCTCTAAACGCTCAATGAGATGACCCACTAGTTGCTTGACACTAGTGGGTGTACGCTCCCAGTCTTCCGAAGAAACCGCATCTGTATAGCTAGGGACGGGCTCATCCATAATAGGTAGACTACCAGAGGAGGGCTAGGGTTGAGAATCAATTTCCTGTTCCTACCCCCTGAACGGTTACGTTTTTTCTTTGAATGATTTTCACTATGGGGAACAAGAGATCGGACCCGGCCCTCGAAAAACTCTTAGCGGCGGACACTGAGTTAGGGTCGCAGGCGGCTAAACTCAAGGCTCAATTAGATGCAATCCAGGCCAAGCGGGCAAGTCTTAAAAAGGTCTTGGACATATTTACTCCCGATAAGACAACGGCGGCGGACCGGAAGGGCGAAGCAGCGCCTTCCCAGAGGGCTGAAGCGGCGATTGACTCACCTGTGAGGAAACCCGACAAAGACTCCTCAAGACAACGGGCGACGGCGACAACAGACAGCCCCGCTAAGCCGCGTAAAGCCGCCAGGCGGCCTAAGTCGCTCCGTCGAGGCTGGCAAAAATATATGCGGGACGAGTATCTCCAGACGCCGCTGCCAACGGTCGTGGCTGGAATTCTGAAAAGTCAACCCAAAAAGGTGTTTGAGATTGCTGAGGTGGTGAACGCTATTGTGGTGAAGGCGATTCCTCACACAGCTCGCAAAGGCGCTCGCAACCGGATCTCGAATATCCTGTCGGAGGGCGCTCGCAAGAAACAGTGGCGTCGTCTTAAAGAAGGCCGCTACTGTTTCTTCAAGGAGGCGGGATGAACGAATATGGCGAAATATGAATCCTGTATATGAGCTGTGAACCGCTGTCGCAGACAGGGTCTACAATTTAAGCGATCAGCCCTCTCAGGAAACCGCTTTCGTGTCACCCCCCTCAGCTTGGCTAGAATCTTTGGTCGAATTAGCCGCCAGTTGCATGGAAGCGCATAGCGCGATGGGAACGGTCGGCTATCGTTACACTGAAGAGGACGACCTGACAGAGGTCATCGTCTATCCCACGCCGGTTGAACTCGTGGGCGGCGAAGAAGACGGAACCCTGGTCGTCTCTGGCTTCACCCTGGATATCCAGACGCTGACATCTGCGTTTGAGCAGGTCATTGCGATTTATTGGTATTCTCGCAGCCTTGGCCCCTATGATCTCTCAGGCGCAAACGTTTCCATTGAGGGCCTTTATCAGGGGCATTCCGTCTGGATGCAAATTCTGGCAGACCCGCCAGAGGATGAACAGCCTGGAATGAAACTCGATGCAACCCAATACTGTTCGGATAAATAATTTTTCGGGTTTCAAAGCTC
>JASJDH010000309.1 GCA_030065175.1 Leptolyngbyaceae cyanobacterium MO_188.B28
GGCCATCCCAACTGGCAATATCGCCCACTATCAGCAACGGCAAAATGCTTTGCTTAAAGGCCGCCATCGCTTGGTTGAGATCTAACGTTGCAGGTATAGTCATAGGGTAGAGGCAGGATTGTTTTGGTTTTGTACTTAGGAACGGTCAAGCAATTACTGTCGCAATCTGAGGGATGGCTCGATAATTCCATTTCGGCAATAAATCATCAAATACAATCTTTAAGTTGCGTTTGATTTCATCCGTAGCGTTACGCCCCGTCTGATAGGGGTAATTGAAGCGAAGCTGTCACCAAGTGCAATAAGCCCAAATCCATTGATATGAGAGGGCTTTACGACTTAACATTTCTCAATCCAGCAATATTGGCAACTCCTCAACCATAAGTTCAGCTTATTTATATTTCTGATGCTTTATTCTCAATGAAATTAGCATTGGGGAGTTTAAAATGAAACGTAAGTGGTCAACCGATGAACTCAATGAGCACTGGCGATTGGCCTCTAGTGAATTAGACCGGATTAAACAGAAACGAGGAGCTAACCGCTTGGGTTTCGCCCTGCTGTTGAAATTCTTTGATTATGAGGGTCGTTTTCCGCTGCAGAAAAACGAGATTCCACGCTGTGTCCAAATGTTTGTCGCTGAGCAACTCAACTGTTCGGTGACGGACTATCAGAGCTACAACTGGGCGGGTCGAGCCATTGTCTATCATCGGGTCGAAATCCGGAAGCACTTTGGTTTTCGACAAGCCAGCAAGGAAGACTTCGACCAGCTGCGTCAGTGGTTAATTAATGAAGTCTGGCCGGAACAGGCGAATGAGAATCGGATACGCCAAGCCCTCCATAACCGCTTGCGCCAATTAAAAATAGAGCCGCCGACTGCGGGACGCATCAGCCGCCTGCTCAATTCTGCTCAACGACAATTTGAGCATCAACTGCAGACAACGGTGGTAGAGAGTCTGTCACCCTCCTGTCGCCAAGCATTGGATAAATTGTTGGGCGAAGAGGATGAGATCTATCGGTTGGATGCAGATGAGTTTGGGCTGAATCAACTCAAGTCGGAACCGGGGTCACTGAGTATCAACAATTTACTGTCAGAGCTATCCAAGTTAGAGCTATTAAAGGGAATTGGGTTGCCAGAAGCCCCGTTTGGGCAAGTGTCGGGGTCTGTGATTGAGCGCTATCGGCTACGGGTTGAAACAGAAACTTTGAGCGAGTTACGGCGTCATCCTGAGCCAGTGCGCTATACGCTTCTGGTGGCGTTTTGCTGGCAGCGATTTCACGAGATTACCGATAGCGCCATTGAGATGTTTATCCAACTGGTGCATCGTCTAGAAACCCGCAGCCGCAAACGAGTGTCCGAGGTGGTGCTGAAAGAGGCCCAACGCAATCTACCCCATGACCAACTGCTCTATAAAATCGCGGTGGCGGCCTTAGCTGACCCTGAGGGCTTAGTTAAAGAGGTGGTCTATCCGATTGCGGATGAGGCCACCCTTGAACGCTTGGTTAAGACCCTGGATTCAAGCGGCGGAACCTTTCGTGAGCAGTTACAGGGCAAAATGCGCTTATCTTATACTCGCCATTATCGCCGGATGCTATCGCGCCTCTTGAATGTCTTAGACTTTCAGGCGAGCGCCGCACACCTTAATCCGCTGCTGAAGGCGATTGAGATACTCAAAACCCATTCAGATACCCCCCCTAGAGAGCCATTCCCTGAGACCGTTGAGGTTCCGATTGAGGGAGTGATCACTCCAGAGTGGCAATCAGTCGTCCAGAGCGAAAATGCCGATGGTGAGACTATCCTTGACCGGGCAGCGTACGAATTGTGTGTGCTGCGCACCTTACGAGAGAAACTGCGATGTAAGGAGGTGTGGGAACCTGGAGCCAAGCGCTATCAAAACCCCAAAAAGGATGTGCCCCAGGACTTTGAGGTGAAGCGACCCACCTATTATCAACTGCTCCAACAGCCCTTGGACGCCCAACAGTTCATCAGCCAGATTCAAATGTCAATGCGCGAGCGCTTATGCAAACTGAATCAAGGACTGCCGACCAACGCCAAAGTGAGGATTTCAGAGAAGCATGGCGGATGGATTCACTTAACTCCATTGACTGCACAAGACGAACCCACTCACATCAGAGCACTCAAAGAGGAAATTGCCCGCCGATGGGCCGTGACTCCATTACTTGACATATTGAAGGAGACGGAATTGCGGCTTAATTTCACCCGTCATTTTCAAACTACTGCCAGTCGAGAAACCTTAGAGCCTACACTCATCCAGCAGCGACTACTGCTGTGTCTGTATGCATTAGGGACCAATATGGGCGTGAAGCGGATTGTGCATGGTGATCACGGGGCGAGTTATTTTGACTTACACTACATTCGACGTAAGTTTTTGAGTAAATCAGCGCTGCGTCTAGCAATTCAGGATGTGGCCAATGCTATTTTTCGTTGCCGATTGCCAGAGATTTGGGGCGACGTCACCACCACCTGCGCCTCGGATTCTAAACAGTTTGGCGCCTGGGATCAAAACCTGATGACCGAGTGGCATGCCCGCTATGGCGGACGAGGTGTGATGATTTACTGGCATGTGGAAAAGAAGTCTGTGTGCATCTATTCCCAACTCAAGCGCTGTTCCTCCTCTGAAGTCGCCTCTATGATTCAAGGAGTATTGCAACACTGTACAGACATGGCTATCGACAAAACCTATGTGGATACCCATGGCCAAAGTGAGGTGGGGTTTGCCTTCTGTCATTTACTTGGCTTTCAGCTGATGCCTCGCATCAACGGCATTCACAAACAGAAACTCTATCTACCGGATAAGGGTCAAGCCAATGCCTATCCCCACTTGAGCCATATTCTCAAGCGTCCTATACGATGGAACCTGGTGGCCGAACAGTATGATCCGATGATCCAGTCTGCCACGGCGTTGCACCAAGGAACGGCTGAACCCGAAGCGCTCTTGTGTCGTTTCACCCGCATGAATCAAACTAAGCAACCAGTGTACTTGGCTCTAGCGGAACTTGGACGAGCAATTAAGACAATTTTTCTTTGTGACTATCTCCACGATGAACGTGTGCGACAAGAGGTGCACGAGGGATTAAATGTCGTTGAAAACTGGAATAGCGCCAATGGCTTTATCTTTTATGCCAAGAACGGCGAGTTTGCCTCCAATCAAATTGCCCTCCAAGAACTCTCCATGCTCTGTCTACACTTGCTGCAAATCAGCCTGGTCTACATCAATACTCTGATGATTCAAGCGGTTTTAGCTGAGCCGAAATGGATGGAACGCATGGCGGAAGAGGAATTAAGAGCCTTAACGCCCTTAATCTATGCCCATGTCAACCCCTATGGTCGATTCAGCCTGGACATGGGCAAACGGTTAGCCCTTGCGCCCATTGCTAGTTGAAAATACGTATAAAATGAGAGGGAATAACCTAATCTAAAGATAAACTCAGCTTATCTGTAAAGGCAGATCAAGAGAGGGGGATTCCCTTTTAGTTCATCTGAACCACCCTTATTGCACTTGGTGACAGCTTCGCTTCAATTACCCCTGATAGACACGACGAATTACGTTGACGGTTGTTTTTAAGCCTGTAGTCGTGGTTGCCTTACGCATTAATGCAACGACCGTATCCAGGTTATCGAATAACATACCTGAACAAGCGCGGCCGATATGAGGAAACAAACGCCGTTCAATCAGATTGTATTTTGAGCAGTAGCTGGGGTAATGGGCGACCCGAATTTCAAGACCGATGCGATTGACCAAACTTTGCAAATCGTGCTTAAAGATATATTTGTGGCTCAATCGCTGTTTCAGGGAGGTCAGAATGAAACCAGTTTAGCCTGATTACGTCAGAGCCTCTGGACCTTTGCTTCTAAACTGGGGTGCCGCCTTTTGCCTTACGCCTCATGCTTTACCGCATGGGGGTTATCCCCTGGAACTATGCCCGCTTTCTCGATCATGCTGTCGATCGCCTCTTTCTGCAAAAAGTCGGTGGTGGCTACATCTTCGTCCATCGCCTGCTCCTTGAGCATTTTGCAGCAATGGAACTGGATCGGAGATAGAGCTAAGGCATATACATGGTGAGGCTATGAATTTAGATACCCTCAAATTCCTGCGGTGAAAGGGTTTCAGGCTAGATGGCGGTAGGTGACAGCTTCTCTAGCATTAGGCCGAGTTTTCCAGGATTCAAGGGGGCGGCCAGGAGTTGAGATCGAGAATCTGGCAAAGAGCTAGAGAGTCTATCACGAGGCGCAGACGACACGGAACCCCACATAGTCGTCCCGGTAGTCGCGCGCGCCCCAATAGCGAAAAGCTGAGCGGCAGTAGTCCAGAACGTGGAACCAGGAGCCGCCCCGCAGCATTCCATAACCAGAGTCTCCTCCCTCAATCCAGGCGCTTCCGTCTGTAGGCGCTCCTTCGTAATTCTCATGCCAGCGGTCTAAACACCACTCGCACACATTCCCATGCATGTCATAGAACCCAAAGGCGTTAGTCTCAAACTTGCCAACTTCAGTTGTTCCCTTGTAATGATTGCTATAGTTCGCCAAGGCTTTTGTGATCGTCTCTCCAAAGCTGTACGGGGTCATCGTCCCGGCTCGACAGGCATACTCCCATTCCGCTTCGCTAGGGAGACGATAGGCTTTGCCGCTATATTTGGACAGTCGGGCGCAGAACTCTACGGCGTCATTCCATGACACACACTCAACAGGACGGTTGCCCCCTTTGAAACGGGAGGGGGAGCGCCGCAGAGCACAATCGACGCCATCTAGCAGGGAAACGGCATGCCATTGTTGCTGCGTAACCACGTATTTCCCCATAAAGAAGGCAGGGAGACTGACCAGATGTCGGGGAGTTTCCCTTTCCATTTTCACTTCCTCATCTTTGAGAGATCCCATCCAAAAGCCGCCCCTTAAGACCGGGATCATCTCAAGCGTCGCTCCATTGCCCAAATCTTCTGTGAATGAAGCGCTAGCGGGAGAATCAGTCGATGATTCCGCTTCTCCTAAAACTCCCTGGAGTTCAGCCAGCCCTGGCCCGACCGGACTCTCAACCCATCCGAACAAGTCAGCCGTCCTTTTTCCAGGACCGGCTGAAGCCTCAGGCATATTCTCTGGCGGCACATTCAGGGCAAAGACAAGTTGCTCAAACTGAGGACGGGAGAGACGACTTACTTTTTTAATCAAATCAAGCCGAAGGAGGGCTTCGTCTGACAGCTTTCCTTCTGAAAACATAGAATAGAATTGCGGTATACGTTAAGAAACTAGAAAGCGGTTGCAGACTTGGCGGTAGGCAACCGCTTTTCGTATCTATACCTATTAAACTCCAGACCTCTCTGCATTCCAGGAAAATTCGACACTTTCCCTCACTACCAGCTTCAGGCTTAGTAAGCGAGATCGCTACAGGATTCATCCTATGATCGGAATCTTGTTCTACCCTCTAGCGGCAGTTCCCAGTACTGCTAAATCCAGGAAAGGTTTTTGGGGACGGGGGGGTTCCCAATCAAAAGCCCCAGCCAAATATTGAAGACTGGGGCGATGAGTGATACTGCGAATTCAGACTCGTCCTTGCTCTGAAGTGTACCAACCCTCCCCCGCAGTAAATGTTTCACAGACAACCACCCAGCCCCCTCGATGGGTCCTCTTCAACCAGGTAGCCGATCCAAAATGACCATGCTAGGAAATCTGAGCAGGTAGCGCAGTCATCTTGTAGCAGACCAAGACTTTCTTAAAACAAGACAGGGAGGATTCCCGGAAGGCAAGGCTTGGGAAGGCATGCCGGATCACGGGAAGGTTAGTGTGAAGCTGTTATATCACTTAATTTCAATAATCAGGCGGATTTGATTGCTGCTGGAGCAGACCTGACTTTCGTTTTCTTCCCCACAATTTCCAATAGTGGGGGGGACAATCACTTGCACGCCTTCCTCAGTATCTCCAAGGGTTTGAGAATCCTCGACAATTGTTCCACTCCCCTCTTCTGTCTGAGCCTCAATCGCTGATCCCTCTGGTTTTACCTCAGCCTCCAGACTGACAGCTTGGCTTAAATCCAAGGCGGCTAAATTAGTGCAAAGAACAGTTAACACTGCTAACCTCCCATACAACAAGCACATTGCCTTTACCTTCATGTCAACCCTTCGTTGTACTGGGCTTAGAATTCCCCCTTACGAAAAACGTTCAAAAGCTCATTTATACCTGGGAAAGTTTCCCCGGATTGAAAAGAACAAAGCAAAAACCCCAGCCAAGCATCGATGGCTGGGGCGACGGACACATGATACTTAGAACAAAGCAATCCTCGCCCCGAATTCTACAACTACTCTCTCCTATCAACTGTCTTACAGGCAACCAGTCCAACCTTTCCCCGGCTGGAGCCTTGCCCTTCCAATAACCGAGATCCCAATTCAGCGACTTCCACTACCCAAATCTCCCAAGGATAAATATCTGCCCAAGGGAGAGTAAGCCTCTTTTTTCAGTCGACAGTTCTCCAGACAAAGCCGATTTTTTAGGTGATACACTAAGACGCTAGAAGTAAGCTACCAATTAATGGCTACCCAGAATCGCAGGATCGCCGCCTATCTCCCGCCTGAGATTGACCAGAAACTCAAGGCGTTCAAAATTGACGCGGGCCTAGCCACTAAACGCAATCCTAATAAAAATGACTCCCAGGCGCTGATCGCAATTCTCTCCCAGTTTTTTGGCCTCAACCAAGAACCGGCCTATTCTTCTGCTGTTCAGCTTCGGCAGGATCTCAGCGATCTGGAAGCTAAAGTAGAGCAACTCTCGTCTGCCCTGACTGAGAAAATCGCTCACCTGGAGGACGACTTTGCTGCCTTCAAGCAAGCGACGGCGGATATGGAGGAGACTTTACTGAACGAACCTAAATCTGAACCGACCGACGCTCTCTTTACAGTCCCAGGTCAATTAGACTTATTAGACTTTATCCAAACCCAATTAGACGGGAATATCGACCCTTCTGATGCGGAAGCGCCTGGACTGCAGGCTAGTGTGATTCCCAGTCGTTTACTAAAGGGATTTTCAGCGGGACAATTGGCGAAGCGCTTTCCCGTGAGTCGGTCTACGATTGAGGTACATCGGAAAAAGGGGAGAGACCATTTCCGGAAATGGTCGGCGGAGCAGGATCCCGATGGGATTCCTTGGGAGTATCGCCAGCGCAAGTATTATCCCGCCGTCCAGGAGTAACGGTTCGAGTCGAGTAACGCCAGTCGTTAGCCATGAAAGCGACGAAACAAGCGACGGTTCAATTTAGCGACGGAGTTTCAGTGGACGCCTTTTTAATGGCGAATGACTCCTTTCGCTATGGACTCACCTATATCAGTGTGCTGCTCGGTCACGCCCCAAATTACTTCCGCAGACTGATTAATTCAGGTCGTACAAAAAAGCCGCCTAAAAAGCTAGACGCTTTATTAAAAAAGGGTTTCACGGCGTACCAAATTGATGTTAAAACCCCTCACGAAGACGAAAGTAGCTCATCTATAGCTCATACAGTGAGCTATGAAGATTTCTGCTTAATCGTCGAGCATGATGCATATTTCCACGACTTCGGCAGGAGAGCAACACCTAACTTCGGCGACTAAATCACACCTAACTTCGGCAGGGTAATTTTCGGCAGGTGTTTAAGAGCGATTATAAGCTGAGAAATTGTCATTGAATACGATGGGAAAATCAAACTGAAAATTAAAAAAAAGGAAGTTTAGATCATCAACTCGTGATCTCTTGGGGTGTCTTAAGTTGGCTTGTGAGTTTACGCATCGATTCGCCCTTGAGCGACAGACGTAAAGAGTCGTGAACAATACGGTCGAGGATGGCGTCGGCCAAAGTGGGATCTTGAATTTGCTGATGCCACTGATTGACTGGAAATTGAGTAGCGAATAGACAGGACATTCGGCGATAGCGCTCATCCAGGAAATCCAAAATTTCCCTGGCGTCAGGGGGCGGCATCGGATCCCTCAGCCATTCGTCAAGAATCACCAAATCGAAGGCGGCTAAGCGTTTACGTAATTTAGGAAAGGAGCCGTCCGCTTTGGCTAACTTCAACTCACTCACCAGTTCGGCAGTTTTGAGATAGCGCACACAGTAGCCTTGCTTGCAGAGATGATCGGCTAAGACACAACTTAAAAACGTCTTGCCTGTGCCCGTGGGCCCCACCATAATTAAATTGAGATGGGCGGTGAGCCATTTGCCCTGGGACCATTCCAGGAATTGAGCCTTCTTCAAGCCCCGAGGGACGTCAAAGTCAACTTCAGACAGCGCCGCCCCGACAAAGAGTTTGGCCTGTTTGAGGCGTCGTTGGAGTCGTTGATGGTGTCGTCGGAGATGTTCTCGCTCGACTAACAGAGCGAGTCGTTCGTCAAAGGAAAGGTCCTGGTAAGTCGGTTGGGTTTGCTGCTCTTGCCAGGCTTCAATGAAGCCGTTGAGTTTGAGGTCTTTGAGCTGGTCTAGGGTTTGTTGCATAAAGTTCAGTCCTATCAATTAAGTCCAGCATGGGGCATTCAATCCAATGCCATTGTTTCAAGTCGGTCTGGGGCCAGGGCGCAAAGCTCCAGCGCCCCAATATTGACCGGTTAATTGTCCTGCAGCTCTTAGCTGTAGTAGGTCTGGCCCCGTACATTGTCGTGGTCGATGGTGGGAGCGGCAGGGGGTTCAACGGCTATGGGCAGGTCATCGAGATGAGATTTCAGAATGGCTTTGAGCCGTTTCAGCCCAGTCATCTGGAAGACATTGGCCCGTTTACAGGCGGCCTCTAAGCGCTCACAGCCATAGTGCGTCGCCAACCGTTGGATCCCTTTGATAGTGCGAAAAGCCTGTTCTTCATGAGCTTTCGCCTCAAAAATAGCCTCAACCTGAGCAGTTGTCTGGGGGCCAATCTGCTTCGCCCAAGCTAAAAACCGGTCCTTGGATTGATGTTTGTAGGCCCAATGCTCAGGGGGCATATGGTCTGGCAGGGTGCTGTGGCGATAGGGCGCTTGGGAGCGGGGATGGGCGGCAATCCGTTGATGGTCATAAAAAACCTCAATAAACTGCTCGCTGATTTTCACGTTCACCTCCCGCCGTGCAAACCAGAAGGGAACGGAATAATAATGATGATCAATTTCGATATGGTAGTCCACATTGACCCGCGCCTTTTTCCAGCGAGCAAAGACGAAGGGGTTTGTGGGTAAAGGGTTGAGGGCTGGCTGGTCGGTGCGCTCAAACAAGGCTCGGCGAGATAACCCATAGCCTTTCATGATTCGGTTGTTCAGCTGGCTCAACCGACTCCGAATTGCTTCATTGAGTTCGCTAAAACTGGTAAACTGCTGATGCCGTAAAGGAGCCAGGATTTGACGCTCCACTTCCTGCACCGCTTTTTCCACTTTGGATTTGTCTCTTGGCTTTTTCACCCTCGCCGGGATAATGGCCACCCCATAGTGTTCGGCAAAGTCTTGATAACTGCGATTGATCCCCGGTTCATAGCGACATGGGTCGTTCACTCCAGACTTCAAGTTGTCGGGGATGATGCAGGCGGGGACGCCGCCAAAGAAACTTAAGGCGCGCTGGTGAGACCCAATCCAGTAAGGCAGCGCTTGGCTGGGAGTCGCTTCGGCAAAGGTGTAGTTACTGGCCCCTAAGCAGGCCACAAAGATTTCAGCCGCCGTCACCTCGCCGGTTGCCGGATCCGTCACCGGCACAGTTAAACCGCAGTAATCCACAAAGGCCTTTTCCCCAGCTTTGTGGTGCTGGCGCATCGATAGGTGATGCCGCCCTTTCCACCGATTGTAGCGACGACAGAACCCGCCATAGCTACAATTCCACTCCCCTCGGTCCAACCCTTCTTGCCATAACAGGGCTAGGGTGACGCCCTTGGCTGCTAATTCTCGATGCACCCGTTCAAAATCTATCGTCTCTTCAGTCGTTTTGGTTTGCCGTTTTCCTGTACCCAACAAGGTTTGGGCTTCGCTATCCCCCAACTTTTGCAATTGCTCATAGCTGAGACCTTTGGCCGCTGCTCGTCTCAGATAGTCTTGTACGGTTGAACGGGCAATATTGCAACTCCGAGCGATTTCTGTCTGGTTGCGGCCGAGTTCATGTAACCGGATAATTTCTCGAAATTTGTCCATCGGCAATTTGGCTCCTTGTGGCTTGGCTCCCATCGTCGTTCACTGCACCTCCTCGATTTTTTCGGACCGCAGTGTAACGGGGCGCCGAAGTTAGGGGTGAATTGAGCGCCGAAGTAGGGGGTGAATCGGTTGCCGAAGCCGGGTGTGAATTAGGTGCCGAAGTAGGTGTAATTTTGCAGCATGAAGCCGGTCTTGCCAATCCCAAGGCGATCGCCCTGCTGTCTGCTTCGTTTCGGGAAGTCCTCCGCAGTCGCACCCAAGCTGCCTTCGGGTTGCCGGAAGACGCTTTGGTGGAGAAGCAAAGGGCGTTCCAGGAAGCTTATGAAGAGTGCCTCGCAGAGAATAGAGCGGATTTAGAAGCGCTAAGTTTACCGGGGGATGAACTCTACTATCCCCAGCGCCAAGACTGGATCGGGATTGAACCTTGGGGGGAACGGGATTGGGATCAGGAGGCGTTGGAAGCCTGAGAACCTCGGATATTCTGGATAGGCTAGGAGCCCATTTGTCCTCGCTCACTACAAGGAAATCGCAACCTCCTGAACATCGTCCGCCAGATTCCCAAAAATCTGCATGAACGCAGCAGACACAGAGACGACAATTGCCCCTATCTTGTACTAGTTTTGGAATTTTCTAGTACAAGATGAGGATTTACCGAAGCAGAAAGGGGAAAAGCTATTCTTTTTCTTATTTCGTTCTATTCCTACTTCCAGCAGCTCCGTCATTTTTTGAGCTAAGGGTTACTCTTCTTAGGAGACATGACGGATAAGCAAAAAACTAACCATCTATTCAATGGCAGGAGGTGAAGCCAGTTTTAGCCTCCCTTACGATAATCCTTTAATGGGCACCTCGAAAAATTGATTTAGCTACCCCTGTGGTGCAATCCTAGGATTCAGGTGCCACCAAATTGAAGCGCGATGACTCCAGCAGGATTGC
>JASJDH010000310.1 GCA_030065175.1 Leptolyngbyaceae cyanobacterium MO_188.B28
TGGCGCAGATGCTGACAGACGTTTTGACCCTGGCCAGGGCTGAAGCGCAAAAAATAGAGTTCAATCCCAAACTCCTCAATTTGCAGCAATTCTGCTTCCATATCGTGGAAGAGATTGAGGTTAGCCTGAAGTTCAACGCGTCCATTCGATTGACCTATGAAGGGGGAAGCGGTGATGTCTACATGGATGAGAATTTACTGCACTCAATCTTGATCAATCTCTTGTCCAATGCGGTTAAGTATTCTCCGTCAGGAAGCAACATTGATTTTGAAGTCACCCGTCAAGCTAAAGCAGCCGTATTTTCCATCAAGGATCGAGGCATTGGCATCTCCTTAGCTGATCAAGCGCGTTTGTTTGAAGCCTTTTATCGAGGCGAAAACGTTGGCGCAATTGAGGGGTCAGGGTTAGGATTGGCGGTCGTCAAAAGGTGTGTAGATCTGCACGGGGGGAAAATTACTGTCCAGAGCCGTTTGGGGAACGGGACGACGTTTATTGTCAGAATACCGATTGTTTCGCCGTAGAAGGTATTGTGATTGGCTGACCTCATTTTCAGACATTCCCTCAGATAGACAGCTTTTGCCTCGGATATTCAATGATTTTCAGATTATCTGAGTCTATTTTAAGATAATTTGCACAGTCTACGATATCCATTTAACTCCACAGTTTGGCGTATCACTTAAGCCAAGAAAGTCCAGTGGGGAAGGAATACTGAAGTCAGAAGTTAGAAGTCAGAAGTCAGTAAGGAACTGGATTCTGTCTCATGTCTCATGCATTCTTCCTCAGGGATAATTTTCTGCTTTAAGTTAATAACTGACAGTTCTTGCTTCAAATATCTAATTATTTGTAGATGATCTAAGTCGGTTTGAAGATGATTTGCACAATATAGGGCTTGTTATTAATTAATAATGTGCTCCAAAGTTGTCTTATAAAGTGAGCCATCTGTGCTCTTTTTCCCGATTCATACCCCGCTTAATAGAGGCTTTAATTAAGGCTTTTTTTTGTTAAGTTAAGATAATCTTGAAGGCATAGGAGGAATTTTCTCTATTCCCAAATGTCATATTTTTAATGTTTGTATTACAGTTATTACACCTTGGCCAGCCTCTGTAGTTTAAAACCTTCGGGAAGGTTGGAATGACCAGTTACTATTACCTATTGGAGTTTTTTTATTTAATGAATTGATCTAGGACAATAGTTGTCAAGCTAAAGATGTTACATGAGAGGTTTTCCCTCTCTAGTTTTGGCTGCATAGGAATCACAAAATGATAGCTATAGAGTTTTTCAGGACTTTCACTAAGATCATTCTCGAGAACTTGAATTCTCGAGAACTTGAAGTACATCTAGACTTGTTATTATTTAAAATTTCCTGATTTTTAGAAGAAACTGCCGACCCAATTAAAGGTGAATATTCAAATTTTTATGTAATGAGAATTCTGCTTGTTGAAGATGATATCCCTTTGGCTGAGACTGTGGTCGAAGCGTTAAGTGATTATGGCTATGTTGTTGATGCTGTCGCCGACGGAGAATTAGGCTGGGACCAGTTCAGGCGGGAAGAGTACGGTATCATCCTGCTGGATGTGATGTTATCCAAGCTAGATGGCGTCAGTTTGTGCCAGCGTTTGCGAACGCACGGTTGTAAAGCGCCAATTTTGATAATGACTGCGCGTGATTCTACGACAGACAAAGTTATCGGGTTGGATGCGGGGGCTGACGATTATGTGGTTAAACCCGTCGATCTACCGGAGTTACTGGCGAGAATCCGGGCTTTGTTAAGGCGAGGCAATGTCTTCACTATGCCTATCCTGACCCAAGGGGAACTGCATTTGGATCCTGGCAGTTATGAAGTCGCTTATGCTGACCACGCTCTAAAGCTGACGCCTAAGGAGTTTTCTCTACTTGAGCTTTTTCTGAGGAGTGGTCGGCGAGTACTCAGTCGTCGCGCCATTATTAGTCACCTCTGGGATCTTGAAGATCCTCCCAGCGAAGAATCAGTTAAGGCCCACATTAAAACATTGCGACAAAAATTAAAGGCTGCGGGCGCCCCCTCTGATTTAATTGAAACGGTTCGAGGTATCGGCTATCGCCTTAAGCAAACAGACTGATTTAGGGGGATGCGACGCCCAAGATTCAGGCTTAGAGAGGGATCGTCATAAAAATCACACTAATCTTCCCGATTTCCTCTCGATTTGAACCCTGATTTCTTCACTTAGACCGTCTATTCTGGGTGTGCACGAACGATTAGAAATTTCGAACTTAACTGATGAACTGGCGACAGGCGATCTATTGAAGAGATCAGTATGTTATGCCGTGAGAGCAATAATGGCAATTGCATCAAGTGGCCGCCAGATGATCTGAATATTTTAATTTGCCGATCAGCGTCTGGAGGCGAGGAAAATGCGGACACTTGAATACTTTAAGAATGCAAAGTATCTTCGCCGATTGCTAGGGCCGGAGTATTCAAAAGATAGATTCCAGAAAGCTTCGAGAATGGGGCATCGAATACTTCCCCCTAATTCGAAGACGGCGCCATGTCGGACATCTCAAATATTCTCTCAAATTTGGGATGCTAAATGTCTAGCCTCACAGATTTCAATTGAGGTTCACCCAAACTTTTTCCCTCAAGCGGATGGTCAAATGACTGACAGAGAGTTGGCTAGTGGGTTAAACCAGACGCTGCTGTGGGTAACCCAATCGAGTACTCCCTACCTTTGTAGAGAGTTAATCAGATGGCTCAATCGACGTTTCCAAGCCTTTCAAGTATTTTTCTCGAAATACCTCCCAGGAATCCCGTCAGAGCCGATAAAATTGATCGCGGTTGAAGAGCGTAGAGTTCCTGTCCAGCCAATTACACCCCTCGCTTCACCTGATCAACAGACAATCTCAGTTATACCGTCGGCAAAGTGGAATAAATCCCAGCCAGCTGCACTCTCAGTCGCCTATGTTAGCTTCAGCCAGTTGAATGGGCAGATCATGGGCAAAGTTTTGGACTGTTTAGGGTGTCAGTTCGTTTCAATCCCTAACCCAATGCAGGCTCTACCCTGTTTGCTAAAGCATAAATCGGAGGTAATTTTCTTAGATTCAAACTTGTCTATTACCAACGGATATGAACTTTGCAGCCAGATTCGGCGTGTTTCGATATTCAGTGAAACCCCTGTAATTATACTCACTAATTGCGACAATTTGCTGGATCGAGTGCGAGCCAAAGTGGTTGGTTCGACCGACTTTTTGGCCAAGCCCATTGGATTGGAGAATGTCCAGGCAATTCTGCTGAAGCACCTGTCAGCTCAGAGATTTTTTTCCTTTAAGCGTCACAACTAATTAACTCGGCTGGTTCATGGTTATCTCTAATCCTCATAGTTCAGTTTCCTCTCAAGCTGACGCTGACAATGCCGTTTTGAGCGCCAATGATTTAATCCATCGGCTTTGGTTCTCTAGGCAAACCCACTTCACTGGCCAGCTGACTGTGAAACTACATACTGTTCAAACTCCCCAGTGGGATCTGTATTTTCATCGAGGAATATTAGTCGCTGGAACCAGCACGATGCATCCCATCCGTCGATGGCGCCGCCAGTTTTCCCACCATTGCCCAAACTTAGATGTGGCGCTGGTGGACAGCAGTTTCGATCAGCATCATCCTTGGGATTACCAACCCTTGATGCGGTTGGTTAGACAAGGCAAGTTGTCTCTACAACAACTGGCGGCGATTATTGAAGGTGTAATTGTAGAGATTCTGTTTGACCTCATCCAGGCTGCAAACCGACAGGGTTGTAATTTGCAGCTGCAACTAACCCTTGTAACGCATCCACAATACAGGTTGAATTCAGGATTGATTGAGATTTGGCCAACGCGGGTGTTGAACCAAGCCGTTCAAACGTGGAAGATATTTTGTGAGGCTGGCTTGGAACACTATTCCGTCAATCGTGCGCCAGTGATTTGGGATGCTGACGAACTGCGACGGCAGACTTCCTTCCTTGTCTATTGCAATATGATGTCGCTGGTGGATGGCGATCGCACCTTGAGAGACCTCGCCGTCAAATCCAAACAAAATATAACAGCCTTGACCCAATCCATCCTGCCCTATATCCATAAAGAAATTATGGGCTTGGTTGAGGTTAAAGACCTAATATATCAAAGGTCGCCAAATGGAGTTTCTAACTCCCGGACAACATCTACTAACCCGCCAGTCCCTGCAGTGCAAGCGCGCTCTTCCGAGCCGATGGTGGTTTACGTCGAAGACAGCCGCTTCGATTGCTTAGCTATGGGGCAGATTCTTAACCAGATTGGCTGCCGATTTATCAATGTTCGCGAGCCGCTTCAAGCCTTGCCAATCGTTTTTGAGCATAAGCCTGATCTAATCTTTTTGGATTTGCAAATGCCCATTATGAACGGCTATGAAATCTGTGCTCACATTCGACGAGCGCCTGCTTTCAAAGAGACCCCTGTGATTATCGTCACCAGCAGCGATGGTTTGGTCGATAGGGTTCGAGCCAAACTGATTGGCGCTACAGATTTTATCGCTAAACCAATCGAGTCAATGCAAGTGCGAACTATTCTGCAACAGTACTTAGGGACTATACAGAATTAACTTCAGAGGTACGTGAAGAACCTGAAAGGATTGCATAGAACTAAAGTGTGTTTTTTTAACATCCACTTAGATCTTTACTCAGGTTAAAGGGCTTAATCCATCTGTTTTAAGTTTGTTCAGTCTCAAAAGGAATCGGTATTACCCACTGCAATGCCTTAAATTACACATCAGAAACTTAGAAAAGGATCTTAGCAGTGGAACATTCAGCTAAACGCCCATGTCATCTCTAAGAGAATGTGAGGACTCTAGTAAGTCCTAAACAATGCATAGATTCTGTCCGGAGAGTACTACAAGAGCCTTGATTATTTGAAGGATATCAAGGTGCTGAATTCAACCCTACGTATCTGCAGTTTTATACCAGGCTTATTAACAGTGTATATCAGGTTTGTCACTCTACCATACCCAAGATTTTAAAAAGGTATGACAATCCTATTGGAATCTTGGATAACGCCTAATTTATCGCCCATGTCCGCCCAATGTTTGCGGTTAAGGCTAGGTGCATTCCCCACGATAATCCTGCGCAAATTATTGAAGAATGCTGTAGACGCTTGGAGAGGATTTCAACCGTTCTTCGCTCCGGTCTTTGACTACTATAGGACAGTTTGTCGGTCCGATTGAAGCGATTGGTTTTGACTCCTTTGACACTTGCTGAATGATAGGTGTCTGACAGCATGACGAAACAATTTCTCCCAGCTGTGGGTTGATGCGGCAGGGCGGCTGAAGGTCACTGGGGGCGTTTGTAATCTGTCCAAAGCCGCTCAAAAGTTCAAACAAGTTGAAAAGACGTGTGTTTTTTTTCCTTGTCATTATTAATGATTGGCAAGTTAGTGATTGGCAAGGTGAAGAGACTGCTAACAGTTTGTCGTTTAATCTTTTAAGTGATGTCTCGGATATTAGTCATTGATAGTGACCCTGCAAACTCAGAATTTATTACGGTCAATCTGGAAAAAGTTGGGTATGCTGTAAGCCAGGCAAGTGACGGCATTACAGGCCAAGCCTTAGCGCTACAACTGATGCCAGACCTAATAATTCTTGACCTCATGTTGCCTAAGGTAGATGGGTTTACGGTTTGTCGCCGTTTGCGCCAAGACGAACGGACCGCCAATATTCCTGTCATAATACTGACTGCCTTAGGACAAATTCAGGACAAAGTGGAAGGATTTAATGCAGGGGCGGATGACTATTTGACAAAGCCCTTTGAAATGGAAGAATTGCTGGCGCGAATTCGAGCTTTACTAAGACGGGCAAGCAAGTCTTTTCAAACGGCTAAACACACCGAAATTTTGAGTTATGGCCCCCTAACGCTGATTCCAACAAGATTGGAGGCAATCTGGTTTGATCAGCCCGTGAAGCTAACGCGACTAGAATTTGAACTCCTCCATTGTTTACTGCAACATCACGGACAGGCGGTTTCTCCGCATGTTCTCTTCAAAGAGGTTTGGGGATATAACCCTGACAATGATATTGAAATGATCCGGGTTCATGTCAGAAATCTACGGACCAAGCTAGAGCCTAATCCTCGTGATCCACGCTATATCAGAACAATTTACAGTGTTGGATATTGCTTGGAGCTGCCAGAGTCCCTTAATTGGCTGCCGAAGGATCTTGGCGGCATGAATCAAAATCAGGAGCGTTTGGGTGAATTAGCGCCGACGCGATAACGACCGGACCTATTTTGTAACTGCTGGGGTCGGGTTCGAAATTTATGTTCAGCGCCACTGTTGAGAATAGACTTTGAGGATAACTAATGGATACTCTTGCGCTTTGGCAACGTTACCAAGATTGGCTGTATTACGATGAAAACCTTGGTCTGTATCTGGATGTTAGCCGAATGCGGTTTGACGCTCATCTGGTGGAAACCTTACAACCTAAGTTCGCCAAGGCGTTTAAGGACATGGAAGGGTTGGAAAGGGGAGCGATCGCAAATCCAGATGAAAACCGCATGGTTGGCCACTATTGGCTCCGAGATCCGGACTTAGCCCCCTCTGAAGCTATCCGGAAAGATATTGCGGAAACCCTCGAGCGCATCAAAACGTTCGCCCAGCAGATTCAACAAGGGGTGATTTCTCCCCCTGGAGCGCCAAAATTCACAGATATCCTCTCCATTGGCATTGGCGGCTCCGCCCTCGGGCCCCAATTTGTGTCAGCCGCCCTCGCTGACGAAGCCCCTCCCCTAGCACTTCATTTCATTGACAATACCGATCCCGCAGGTATTCATCGGATTCTCAGGCAGCTAAAAGATCGGCTCAAGAGCACGCTAATCCTGAACATCAGTAAATCCGGCGGCACGCCTGAACCTAGGAACGGCATGTTAGAGGTCAAACATGTGTATGACCAGCAAGGGCTAAACTTTGCCAAACATGCCGTTGCAATTACCGTCGAAGGCAGCAAACTGGATCAGCTAGCTAAAGCAGATGGCTGGCTGGCGACATTCCCGTTATATGACTGGGTTGGCGGACGCACCTCAGTAATGTCTGCTGTGGGTCTACTCTCAGCCGCCCTGCAAGGAATTGATATTAAAGCCATGTTGGCGGGGGCTAAGGAGATGGATATCGCCACCCGCATTTCACAAATTAGGGAAAACCCGGCCGCCTTATTGGCCCTTTGCTGGTACTTTGCTGGCGATGGTAAGGGCCATAAAGATATGG
Organism: Leptolyngbyaceae cyanobacterium MO_188.B28; assembly: GCA_030065175.1. Classification (GTDB taxonomy): domain Bacteria; phylum Cyanobacteriota; class Cyanobacteriia; order Phormidesmidales; family Phormidesmidaceae; genus JAKSDM01. The sequence continues at coordinate 7,231 of JASJDH010000310.1, forward strand.
TAGTGCTGCCCTACAAAGATAGTTTGCTGTTGTTCAGCCGCTACTTGCAACAATTGGTGATGGAATCCTTAGGTAAAGAAACCGATCTGGATGGTCAGACGGTTTATCAAGGCATTGCGGTTTATGGCAACAAGGGCTCGACCGATCAGCATGCTTATGTGCAACAGCTGCGGGAAGGCGTGCCAAATTTCTTCGCCACCTTCATCGAAGTGCTAGAAGATAGTCAAGACTCCACGATCGAAATAGAACCCGGCGTAAAGACCGGCGACTATCTGTCCGGCTTTTTGCAAGGAACCCAACAGGCGCTTTACGAAAATCATCGTGACTCGATCACAGTGACCATTCCCCAAGTGACCCCCCGCACTATCGGCGCGTTGATCGCCCTCTACGAAAGAGCGGTTGGATTTTATGCCTCCTTGGTGAACATCAATGCGTATCATCAGCCAGGGGTTGAAGCCGGTAAAAAGGCGGCGGCGTCAATTCTGGATCTACAGAAGCGGATCTTGCACGTCCTTCAAAATGAAGGTCAACCGTTGGATCTGATAGCGCTGGCCCAAAAAGCGGATTCATCTGAGCAAGTTGAGGCCGTTTATAAGATTGTTCGTCACCTGGAAGCTAACCACCGGGGAATTATTTTCGAGGGCGATCGCGCTAAACCGTCGAGCCTGAAAGTATCCCTCGGTTAAGAATGAGCAAGACATAATTAAGGGGGCTCCTTAGCCAATTGGGTTAAGGAACCCCCTTAATCCCCCTAATCCCCCAGTAAGCAGAGCCTCAACAGGAGAAACAAAATGTGATGGCTTAGCCCCCCTTCTAGAGATCCTCCTAGAGACCCTGTACACCGATCTTGATAGGAAGCGGCAATCCTGCCTTCCCCCCCTTCCCCTTCTTATAGCGATCGCGCCCATCCCCCCATCCCCCGCCTTTGACTGGGATTTATTTTGACGCAACACCCTCAAAGAAGGGGAGCGACAATACTCAGGCCTTATCCCAACCGTTTCAGCCATATCGTCTGTGTTAATCCGTTTACTCCATTCATCCACTTTGCCAGTCATCGATTAGGCGCTGAAAGTCCCTTAGTTGGGTCCCTTAGTTGGCATTGACAGTTTAGTGGACGACAAAAGCAAGGACGGCGGCGTTAGACGTCAAGCGGAAATTAGCGAAGTTTTATTCTTTTGAAGGATGTCTCAAATACTCATCATTGATGATGACCGCGCCAACTCAGAGTTGGTGACTGTCAATCTAGAGTTAGCGGGCTATGCCGTCAGTCATGCTACGGATGGCGTCAAAGGTCAAACCTTTGCTCTACAGCTCAACCCAGATTTGATCATTTTAGACGTGATGTTGCCCAAAATAGACGGCTTAAGGCTTTGTCGTCGATTGCGTCAGGATGACCGGATATCTGACGTTCCGATTATCGTGTTGACAGCTCAAGGGCAAATTCAAGACAAAATAGCGGGGTTTGACGCTGGGGCGGATGATTATCTGACTAAGCCCTTCGAAATGGAAGAGTTGCTAGTGAGAATAAGGGCCCTATTGCGACGCACAAACCGTACGCTCCAAACGGTCAAACATACTGAAATTCTAAGTTACGGCCCCCTTACCCTAATTCCTGGAAGACCTGGGGTGATTTGGTTTAATCAAACGGTGAAGTTAACTTCTCTGGAATTCGAAGTCCTCCACTGTTTACTCCAACGCCATGGACAGGTAGTTCCCCTCAGAGATATTCTCAAAGAGGTTTGGGGATATGCGCCAGAGGACGATCCAGAAACGATCCGGGTCCATGTTAGAAATTTACGCACCAAGCTGGAGCCTCATCCAGGATCTCCAAAGTATATCAAAACCGTTTACGGTGTTGGATACTGTTTGGAGCTGCCGGGGCCGTTTGAGGCTCGGGAAGGATATCCAGATGCGTCTCAATCATTACTAACACTCAACAGCTGAGCAGATCTGCAGCAGAACAACAATTTAAGTCTGCTTTAAGCCCCCATCTGCGCTCAGCGCTCTACTGTTCCAATGCAGGGTAAGTGCAAGATTTAGGCGCCAACTTAAAGCGGGACAATCTAGTAGAGAATGAATACGGAATGCATGAATACAGGAGTCACTCAGGAATTGGATTCTGACTCCTGTATTCTGCATTCTTGCCATCAGAACGTCCCCGACTTAAGTTTGAATACCCTTATTCCCCCTTCTAATCAGTTGAAAAGCGGGTTACCTTAAAGCTTGGCGGCGCTTGACCGGAGGAACTTCAAAATTCGGTAGAGGTAATCAAATAGGAGACTGCCTAGAATAACGCCCACTAAGTAGCGAATATCGGCTAAATGCCCGAGAAAGGCAGTGTCGAATAATCCCGCTAAGAGCGCCGTCATGTTGGACAGAATCCGTTAAATGACAAGAATTGACCCAATTTGGAATTAAATTCAAAATTTTTCACGATTTCGTCCCGGGTTTGTTACGACCACCGACGTAATTTGGAAGTAATAGCTGATTCTTGATCCCCTTCATAGGATCAAGGTCCATTGCTTGCGGCCATTTTATGGTCAAGTTGAGATCTAAAGTTGGCGAGGAGAGAGCAACGCTCCTCTTTTCACTTTTTTCGCTGGACATCTGCCTTTCAACTCAATACACATAATGGTTCTGGAAATCAATAATCTGAAGTGACATAGAAAAATTTAGATGGCGGGAATCATCGAGCCAAACCTCCAAAGGGCGTTGAAATCTACCGAGATGGAAAATGCGATGTCATTCTAACCCAGGGATTTGAAGTAGCTCTAAGTGAAGAGCCTCCCCCTGTAGAACGCTGACACAAAAGTATTTTTGGTTGGTAGCGATGGAAGGGGGAATTGATCAAGCCCTGCGTCAAGTTGCTCAGCGCCGATGAATGGACTGGGCCAAACGACAAAAGCATTTGAAGAAGGCTGATTGCTGGCGTGTAGAAACCTACTAAATCTGGATCCGACCGCAAAGCCGGACTGCCATCAATATCTTGGCTATCGATCATGAAGAGTTTAATACCATTAGAAAATATGGCAGTTATCGAAACTGCTCCGCCAACCGAAGAACTTCCTACAACGGTCTATTCCAGCGATAACGAAGATATTAGCTCCGTAGATGAATTCGTTACCTCTAAAAAATCAGCCGCTAGACCCAAGGGCTATCACAAAGGGACATTCCATGATGATTCTGTAGAAGCATTCTTCAGGGCGATGTCTCGCTACTCGCTACTTACGGCGGAAGAGGAGATTGAATTCTCTCGACAAGTTAAGTTTCTGTTAACGGTTGAAACTCTGCGAGATCGCTTATCCCAAGAGTTAGATCGGAATCCAAGTCGGTCTGAATTGGCCGCAGCTCTTTCAATTAGTGAATCTGAGCTAGAGGAACAATGTGATCAGGGATGGGTCGCCAAACGCAAAATGATTTGCGCTAATCTACGGCTAGTGGTCTCGATCGCTAAACGGTATCTCAATCATGACGCTCCTTTTCCGGACTTAATCCATGAGGGCGTGCTGGGTCTTAACCGTGCTGTTGAGAAATTTGACCCTGAGAAAGGCGCCAGATTTTCAACCTATGCTTATTGGTGGATCCGTGAAGGAATTACTCGATCCCTCGCCAATGACTGGCGCACCATTCGGTTGCCTGGCCACATTGTCACGCGGCTCAAGAAACTAAAGCAAACGAATCGAGATCTCCGTCGGACATTGGGCCGGAACCCGACAGAATCTGAATTAGCGAAGGCTTTAGAGCTTCCTTTGCCGAAATTGAGAATGCTGCAGCAAGTAAGTTGTCGGTC
>JASJDH010000311.1 GCA_030065175.1 Leptolyngbyaceae cyanobacterium MO_188.B28
TGCAATTGGTCGTCATAACCCCAGTAACCATAACCGCCTTCAATAATAGACGCTTCAGAAACTTCTTCCATGTAGTTTAGATCTTGTACTAACATTTTGGTTTTTCTCCAAATTTGAATTAGGAAACATATGCGTTCGAGGCTAAAGATTTATAATCTCTCATCTCGTTCACATATTTATTCTAAGGTTCTAAGAATAGTTAGGGTTGCCACTTTGGCAAATATATGACTGATAATCAATTGACTTATTTTGATTATCCTAAACGTCCAGCTTATCCGAGCAACTTCGGTGATGCTGAGTGGAAGGCGCTTGAACTGTTGCTTCCTCAAGCAAAAGGGTTTAGCCGTCCCAGAACTGTGGACATCAGAGAAATTCTCAATACAGTTTTCTGCGTCCAACGAACCGAATTTTACACAGTTTAGAAGTGAGCTATTAAATAGACCGCAATCTTTCTCTAATCCTTCTAAAAAAGGGAAATAAATAGACTCAACTCCGTGTATTATTTCAAACTCAAAAACAATAAAAGACTCAGTATTTTCAGCAAAATTTTAATTATTAGTATTAATTTATACATTAATTTAAAATTGTTTTTTAGAACCTTGGATCAGCTCTTCTATATTAAGGATTAAAGACTGACAGATTAAACTTTAGGTTTATACAACACTCAGTATCTCAGAATACTAAAGTGACCAATCAAACATGAAGCCCGACAACTGGGTTAAGATCTTCACTGAGGATGGCAACCAAATGAGGATTAGGTATTCAAGGTGAAGGCCTATTCTCCTAGCAAATACAACGCTCTCTTAACCCAGGAATAATCCAAGCTACACCATTGGCTTTATTTCCCTCTGGCATCAGATCTTTGACACCGTCAAGGTTTTGACCCATGGCGGCCCCAATAAAAGGCCGTAGATGGATGGATGCGGGAAACATCGAAAGAGTGCAGAGTCGTCCATCTTTCTACAATTTATTTTCCCGCTTCCCAAATTCATTTCAGGGGATGGTGATCTGACAATAATCTTTCGACTCGGGCTTCCTCGACTTTGGCGGTCAGTTTACGGCCTTCATGCAGATCTCGGGTAGTTTTGGAAACCCCGATAGTAGAACTGATGGTAAATGCAACGCTTACGGCTAAGTATCCCCGAGCCCAACTATCAAGGGGTAGGTAGATCAGCCCAAGCGTAGTTGAAGTAATCGCAAAACAGAAAGAAATCCAGGATTGGGCAATCCATGCCGAACTATGGGTTTTGGAGTCCATAACGTCTTTCATCGGAATATCCTTGAAAACTTTAGAGTTTGTCATACTGCATTGTGCATAGGGTTCCTGGGAATCTTCAATGAGTCGGCGGCAGCCTAACGAAGGAAATTCAGGAACGCGTAGAGAAACGTATTAGAAGGAATTTTGCCGAACTTGAGCGAAGTTTTTATGGCCGCCGCCCCGATAAGTGGTCGATCTGGGGCTCCGAGTTAGGTTTAGGCGGCTAAAATTACACCTATTACAGAACTCAGTTTTGGGCGTTTCCCTGATCAAAGATGATTCGTATCTAGGCGTGGATGATGGCGCTTGAGTCTCTAGATAAGTGGTTTCCTCGGCAATATCAAAGCCGATACATTTCCCTCTTGATGGGGCGAGTGGGGTTAACTCGTCGACGAGCAGAATGCTTTATTAAGCTATGGGCCTATTTGTGGCTCAAACAACAGCAGGAGTTGAATACTCCTTGCAATCAACCGATTGAGACTTTAGAGCCGCCCCAGGGCTGGGTCAGCTGTACCTGCCGAGAAGCGGCAGACCTGTTCTACGCCGAAAGCGAACGGGGCAGCGATCGCTCCGCTGGAATGATGCTCGACAAATTAGCGGCATTGGGATTGATCAAAAAAAACTTTGACGGAAATACGCTGGCGATCGCAATTCAACCCCTGCCCGAACTCCATACCAACACTGAACCAACAACATCAATGCTGATCCAGCCCGACGCCTTTGATCCCCGATGTGACGCCATTCCAGTGGCGAACCTATTAGCCACAAACTACAACTGGATGAATCGCAACGCCAACGCTGTCCCTTATCGCATTGCGGAACTGCTGCGGGGCTGGGCCGACCAGTACCCCAAAGGAATGCGAGTATTGCGGCGGCGAGATAACTTCAACCCAGTGGGGTTCTATCTCTTCTACCCGACAAAGCGAGAATCGGAAGTTAATTTCTTTGGACCGGCCAGTCAGGGACTCCACCTGAGCGTGACGTCCGACATCGACCCGTTTGACATGGCTTTACCCGGTGACTCGGAATGCCGATCTATTTTTGTCCGCAGTTGGATGATTGACACCCCCTATCGAGATCAGAATGAAATCACATTTCTGGAAGATGGACAGCAAACCCTTTTACAAATGCGGCAGGACTTTCCGAATCTCTGCGACATGCATACCTTAATCATTCATCCCAGCCTGGAAGAACTGGCGCGAACAGTCGGTTTTCAAAAAAACAGCAGTGATTCTCAATCTTCTGTCTATTGGATGTATTTAGCCGTCGATCGATTTTTAGCCATCGATATTTCAAAGGCCTTCAAGCTCAAGCGGACGTCTCCATTGCGTAAGATGGATGGATAAATAGTCTGGGATCAATCCCACCTTATTGGAGAAGAAAGCGTATGCGATCGCCCCGACCTTTCCTCATCATCCCTAGCTTTATGGCTACGCTGTCTCTCTCTGCTTTGAACGTTTACGCCATTGAACCCAACATCGAAGGGAACGCAGCCACCTTAAGTTACTGTTCTTCCTTTCATCGGGAATTAACAGGAAGAAGACGCTCCGTTTTTGAAGAGTCCGTTGAAAATGTGCAACTACGGTTCACTAATGCCGCCGCCCTCTCCAACGGCGCCGCAGAAACTGCTGCTGAAATGGCCACCGTTGCAGGATTGGATGCAGAAACAGTTGGACTCAATGGAGGATTATGGGGCGGAGCGTTGATACAGGCCGTCGGTGAATTATGTGGAGTGAGCGGTTGGAAGCCAGACAATTCCTGAGCAGTTCTGCACCAATCGCGATCGTGGATGCATTTCTACTCCTTGGGGGGAGGATAGCGTTGAAGCTTAAGTCACTCTCATGAATCGTGCAATTTAACTGCACATTATGTGAAATAGTCTAACCTCTCTAATTCCCTAGATTGAAAGGCTATCAACTTACAGCGGAAAATTTTACCTGAGGCGGAATGTCGGAGACCGGATAAGTTCTCCATGAGAAAGCCAGTCGTTTTTCATCAGCTTGTTTTTTGGGGAAGGATTGCATCCTCGGAAATAGGTAGCCTAGTCCCACAATCTTGGTTGCAATGACCAGAGTGTGAATAAGTCTTCACTTTTCCCCTAAGCAATCTTAAACCCGCTGTATCCCCTTTCAAAGGCTAGGGGTTTTGTAGCAGTCTCTAAACGCACACTAAACCTGCAGATACCCTGAGTATCTGCAGGCTTTTCTCGTAAAGGTGTAAGGAATCCTCTAAATCGAGGGCTCAGTGGGCCATGAGAAAAGAAACCAGTACAGTCGAACCTAAGACATTCGGCGTAATTGCCCCAAAAGCATTGTTGACAATTACGCCGACGCCTCTTGTCTAAAGCTGGTCTAGTTGAGACTTCAAGGCTTCTAGCTCATCGTCTACAGCTTTATCAGCGGGCTCTGCTGTGGAGGCGTCGGCAGCTGGGAGTTGTCCCTGGTCAGGGGTGGCGCCGCCAAGCATCTGGGCTTTCATGGCCTCTAACTCGAAATCCACATCACTGCCGGCCTCTAACGCCGCAAACTGACTTTCCAGATCAGCGCCTGCAATTTCCGCCGCCGCTTCCGAGCGAGCCTCTAACTGAAGAATCTTCTCTTCCATTCGCTCAAAGGCGCCCATGGCGCTACTGGTGCCCAGCCGCCCCATGGTGCTCTGCAGCTGCTCATTGGCTTTCGCGGCGCTAGCTCGGGCCTTGAGCATATCCTTCTTAGTTTTGGCTTCGGCAATTTTGCTTTCCAGGGCAATCAAATTACGCTTCAGGGTTTCAACCGAAGCGGATTGTTGATCCAACTGGGTTTTAAGAGACGCCGCTGTATCAGTTTGAGCCTTTTTACGGACAAGGGCTTCTCGGGCCAAGCTTTCATCTCCCTTTGAAAGGGCTAACTGGGCTCGTTGCTGCCAGTTATTCGCCTCCGTCTGGGCCCGATTATATTGTTGTTGCTGGCGTTTCTGACTTGCGATCGCCCCAGCAACTGCTTGCCGCATCTGCACTAAGTCTTCCTGCATATCGATGATGGCCTGATCCAGGATTTTTTCCGGATCCTCAGCAGAGCTGACAGCCGCATTGAGATTTGACCTGATAACTCGGCTAACGCGATCAAATAACCCCATGACTCTTTCCTTAACCTTGTGTCTGTCTAATCGCAGGCTCTCAAATATCCTCTGAAAGCCCCAAGCACCATCGTCGAGTAAACCAACGACATATTGGCCTATGTCAATAGTCTTAACACATGTCCATCCTGAATCTCAGGGAGTCCACCATTCAAAACCGAACTCCCTCCCAACAGGTTCTACGAAATTAACCAAAACCTGGAGGTTTTTACAGCAATTTTTAATGAAATGTGGTTGAGTGTCAAAGTATAAACCAGAGAAGCGATTCCTAACCAACAATATGGAATAGGGTCAGAACTCAGTTCCCCTATGGCTTCAACCTATGCATCCCAGCCCCTAATACCCCATTCTGGCTAAATCCCACTCTCTAAGTATCATTCCTTTAAATTTTTAGGGTTACCCCTAGATCTATGATTCCCAGGAACTTATTATTCATAAAATATGGATTGTGGAGTAGGGGGGCAGATTAGCTCGTATAAGCGAATATATCTTACTCGTTAATCAACATTAGTGTAATTACAGGGGTGTTTTTTTACAGGATGAGCAGAAATTTTGCCTGGTTCACGCCTCTACAGATATGAACCGGTTGGAATTAGCCGCTGTTTTCAGCGTTCTAATTTCATTCTTTGCGTCTCCGTATAGAAACTTAATCCAGAGTGTGATCTATTTTTTTATTGGCAATACGTAGTCGTGCTTGGACAGGAGTGTTCTTTACATGAGAACACGGATTTTCGTTCGAGTTCGTATAAATCTAAGAATTAGAAGAATACCCTTTAACTCCTAGCTAGTATCAATTAATTCCAGTCAAAAAAACAATGGTTCAAAAAAGTTTGAAATGAGGTTTTTCCAAATTTTGGCTTAGCCTTTGTAGAGATAGGCTTGGATTATGACAAAAAGCTTGTAAAGTCTGTGCGCCAGGTATTTCACTGTTTCGATTTATACGGCTTGCCGGTGTACTAGGCGCTACATAGTATTAGATTAACAGCCAAACAGCTGTTATAAAACCAAGTTTGAACACCTATTTTTTCCAGGTAGTAATCGGCCCTAGTAATTCCAATCAAAACAGATCCAAATCCTCGTTGGATTTGACTAAGATCAGCTATTTAGCGGATTCAGAATATTTTATGGGAATGCTAGATTCAATATTAAGTAGAGGCCAAGTCTTAATCAAATAAGTCGCTTACTCATTATTTATAGAGTAACGCTGACCAAAATTGATTAGATTCTGTTGATCTCTGCTTTATCTCATTAGACCAGTTAGACATTGGGTTTACAGGAATGGCAAGTTCTGTTGAGCGTCAGGTTACCGCCAACGAGATTGGCGTTTACGAATGCGAGGTCAAGCTAAAGTTCCGGATCATTGAGGAGAAGTTGAGCATGCGAGATCGCGAGCAGCTTCTTCAAACCTTAATTGACGCCGTTGCCTATGGCAACGACGAGTATCTGGAATCTCTCCAAACTAATATTGATGTGCAGGAAATCCAGGAAGTTGAAGCTTCACCTGAAATGAGACGACAACTGATCCGTTTACGGAACTCTGGAGCCTAACAGCATAGGACTCAAACTTGCACACAGAATGGGTCCTCCAATCGCTAGGAAAGCAAAATATAGTTCTGGGAAAAAAACTATTTGACACACGCGCAATCAGTTGGCTATACTCATTAAGGTCTCAAGCACACGCCCCCATCGTCTAGAGGCCTAGGACACCTCCCTTTCACGGAGGCGACGGGGATTCGAATTCCCCTGGGGGTATCATAGAGACGATAAGCGTCAGGCAAATTAAGCCTGGCGCTTCTTGCTTCCATGGTCTTGCATTCAAAGTCTTGCATCCATAGTTAAAGTTGAAGGGACGTAGCAATGCTACGTCCCTTCAAAAACAATGCTGCAGGCAAATTACTGAGGGTTCTAATTCAACTGTTTAATCACTTGCTGGCGAATAGCAAGTAAGTTTCGGGTTAAATCATGACGAATATGGCGTTCTATCAGGGCTGCTGGGATTGCTCGAGGCGGTTTTATCAAGAGATCGTAGCTCAACTGTGTAGAAACGACGCCCTGACAAGTGATAGGCTCTAAACGCCAGCATCCTTCAAAGCTCTTAAAATCCCCCTCAACCATTTGGAACCCTAGTTCAGAAGGAAACTTCTCATACATATCCAAAACGACGCGGGCGCAGAACTTGATATTTAAAAAGCACTGGGAGCCAATTTGCTCAAGCCGGATCCCGCCAGAAGGGTGAGGTAGACGGCGACTCTTAGTCAGGTTTGGAATAAAATCCGCCAGTCGATCGTAGTCCGTTAAAATTTTCCATACCTGTTCCAAAGGCTGAGGAATTTGGATGGTCGCTTTAATTCGACGGGACCTGGCCTGAAGTCGCTCAGTTACAATCGCCACGGTACCTTTAGAGGGAACGCCATAGGATTGACTAGAGATGTCAGACTCAGCCGTCGCCTCATGCTGAGACAACAGTTCTAAGGGCTGAAAGTCATTCTCTTTAATCACAGAACCTTACCAAAAACTAAGGGTGTAACGGATAATTCGCCTCGTAACCATTCAAACTCAAAGGGATTCTATAATCAATCTACAGTCAGAACTTAGCCATTTATAGAATTCCCTCAAACTTTTTCCAGGTGAGTTTGAAGTAAGTACACCATATATTAAGCACACTATACACGGAGGTTTCCCATTCTTCAGTTTCCAGTAACGGCTAGAAGATTGCGGTATTTTTTTTTACCCGTGTTCTAAAGATTTCACAAAAGCTGCCTCTAAATGGTGAACCGAGCTTTACTTTTGGGTAGCTTCTGATACTTCATAGAACGCCATAGCTCTCTATGGATACTGTTGGGAAATGCCCCCAGGCAAATGCGCTTCCCTATTAGTTGAGAGTTTGATCGCGCCTCGAGAGTTCCCTTCCACATCCTGCCTTGTTCATCTCCAATGCATGATCCCCAAGGGCGCACTATACAAACTTATTAGATATCCAGACTGATTGAATAAGAAGGGCAGGGTGTAGGGTGTAGGGTGTAGTCATAGTCTAGGACGGGTGAAGCGGCATGGTGTTGGCGCCTAAATTTCAATCCTCTCTCGTGATTGGAACAGTCAAAGGCCCTGGCGAGACTGGGAATCAGTATGTTTTTATCACAGCTGACAATCGCCAGGTCAAAATTGGCGAATTTGTCTACTATCAGGTAACTGGAACAGGCGCTGAAAAGCCCACCCTCCAAATCTTAGGGAAAATTTCGGATCGGCGCTTAATCGATCATCTGCCGGATCGTATTTTTGCGGATACAGAAATTAGTCCTGAGGCGATCGCGGCGTTGGTGGGTTTTGTTTATCCCAATCCAGAAATCTACGAAGTTAGTGTCGACGTCATAGGGCACTTCCATCCCGCTTTGGGCTTCATCAACCCCAGGATTACGCCTGATCCCGGGGCGAAGGTCTACCTCGCCGACGACGCTGCGCTACAACAGATTTTGAACAAGAAGCAGTTGGGAGAAGTGGGATCAGCCCACATTGGCCACCTCCTGCTTCGACCGGGGGAAGCGGTTCCCGTTTCTTTAGATGTGAAGGAATTGGTCAGCACCCACATGGCGATTCTGGCGGGGACCGGTTCCGGAAAATCCTACACAGCCGGAGTGTTGATTGAAGAACTGCTGCAGCCTTACAACCGGGCGGCGGTGCTAATTTTTGATCCCCATGGCGAATACGGTACGCTGGCGGACATGCGAGGCCACCAGGCGTTTCAGGCTAGCGACGGCTATGCCCCTAAGATTAACGTTCTCTTGCCGGAGGACATCAGCATCCGCATGTCCTCGCTAGATTATTACGACGTCCTCACCCTGCTGCCAGAAATGAGCGATCGCCAGCAGTCTATCCTCAACAAAGCCTTCGCTATCCTCAAGCGCCATCGCAAGGGGGACTACCGATGGAATGTGCAAGATTTGATTGCAGCCGTCTATGAAGCCGATCGCACCGTCGATGAAGAGGGCAATGAAAAAACCGGGTCTTCCGCACCGGCCATTGAGTGGAAATTAGAGCGATTAGCGAGATCGGACTATTTCCACCAAATGAATCATTTAGCGCCCAAGGATTTGTTCGAACCGGGTCAGGTAACTGTGCTGCAGATGAACGAAATCAGCCAGGAGGAACAGCAGGTGATCTGTGCGGCTGTTTTGCGCCAATCCTATCAAGCCCGCATGAATACAACGAAGGAGAAGCTGAGTTCAGAGGATGAGAACTATTTGCCCTATCCCGTCTTTATCGTGTTGGAGGAGGCGCACCGATTCGCCCCCTCCCATGAACCTTCCCGCTGTAAGGCTGTATTGCGGACCATTTTGAGCGAAGGGCGAAAGTTTGGCTTGGGCGTCGGCCTGATCACGCAGCGTCCCGGTAAGTTAGATTCGGATGTGCTATCCCAATGTATGAGCCAATTTCTGATGCGGATTGTCAACCCGGTGGATCAGGAAAGTCTTAAGTATGGGGTAGAGGCGGCAGGCCGGGATTTACTGAAGGAGTTGCCGGCGCTCACGAAAGGACAGGTGATTATTTCTGGCGCTTGTGTCAATACGCCGGTGCTTTGTCAGGTCCGCAAACGATTGACCCAGCACGGGGGTGAAACGTTGGATGCGCCTAAGTCTTGGCAGGCCTATTTTCAATCCCACCGGCAGCGATCGCGGCAGATTGAGAAAGCCCCTATCGCCAGTCGGAAAAAGGCGGAAACATTTCGCGGCGTGAGCATTGAGTAAATCCGATATCTCCACGAAGCGCAAAAACCCTTACTAGTTAGGGATCTGCGGTGAAATACCATCCCATCTACCCATCTACCCATCCACCCATCCACCGCCTTTTTCTGGGACCTTATTTTGACGCAACTCCCTTACTCTTCGGTTTCCCCGTATAGCTCCGCCGATTCAGCCTGAATCCGCTCTGATTGAGCTAAGGATATCTCGCTATTGTTGTGATATTCCACGATTTTTACCTGGGCCTCTTGAAAGCGCGGATGGTCCGCGGGAACCTCAGCCATCAGGTCTGACGCCCGCTGCCATTCCGCCGCAAGTTCTAACCAGTCTGCGGAGGATTCAGCCGATCTGCCATCCACAACCGCCTGATTCGCCATCCGCACCGCTTGAGCAAAGGGATCCTGTCCCGCAGGGAAAGTACGTTTGGCGGTTGTCTGCACCTCACTTCCGTTTTGGGCTGTACCCGCTGAGGACGAATTAGCTAATATCGACTGCAACCAACTCTTAAGGGGCCAGCCGACGATCCCTAACAAAACACAGAAGCTGACACCGCCTAAAACCCATCGCCAAGTGTTTTTTCTGGGCCGCAATGGTCTAGCGGCGGGGGGATGCGGAATGGGATGCTTAGGTTTGGGGGTGCGTAAGTCCTCAGCTAATCGCTTAAACAGGTTAGGCCGTTTGAGGGTGATCAACTCAGACCAAAGGAGTTGATTTTCAGCGTCTTGAGTGACTTCCTCCAACCAGAGCAGTTGGTGTTCCCGCACAATGCGGCTGTAAATCTTTACCCTTCGGATATGCCGAGGGCTGAGGTTTTCTAGAATTTCTCGGACTCGTTCCACCACCACCGTTTGCTCTAATTGCTCAGGTTTGGCGGCTTCGCACAGCAGTTGAAGAATATTTTGAGCGAGAAAGGCGCGCGTTCTAATCCCTGCATCTGCAAGTTGCTCATTGAGAACCTGGATAATGGCGGCAACGCTTCCCTGACGGGCTTGGCTGGAAATATCGTTAATGGACTTGATCATGAGCAGATATGCGAGGGGCGCTTCGTATAGGATACAACCCTGAGCTTCTTGCCATCCTAACAGCAGATTTCAGCAAAATATCTATATTTGATTAAGATGTTGACAGTCTAGGAACCGCTGGATTCTCCACAGCTCATTATTGAAGCGATTTTGCCCCGACTGCCGCCAGCGAGAATGATCTAACCAAAATTCGAATAACGCGGTATTAGGCATTTGGATTCTCCAGGTGCGATCGCAGCCTAACAAAACCGCAATCAAATGCTCCAAAATCCAGCTGTGGCTAATGATCCAGAGACAATCTCCATTCCTGTGGCGGGTCAGAATGTGTTGGACAAATCGAAACGCGCGATCGCGGCCAGCCTGTAATGATTCCGCCTCGGGAATAGGGATCCAATCCAAAGAGGATTCTAAAATGTTGCAGAGCTCGGGGTAACGCTCCTGCGCCTCAACCCAAGTTAACCCACGAAAGATCCCATTTTGGAATTCCTGCAATTCAGACGCGAACCTGAGCGTCAAGGGCGACGGATCATCCCCCACCTGCATCATTGGCGCGACGTTCACCTCGACTTGCAGAGGAGTCAACGCCATTGGCCCTCCCCCCTCAGCCTCTAAACCGTCAGGATCCAATAGAATCTCCAAGGTCTTCACGGCTCGTCCAAGCGGACTGCAGTAAATATGGGAAGGCCGCCAAAATTCCCGCCGCAATCTTTGGCCTAATTGTTCCGCCTGACGTTTGCCAACTTGCGACAGCCCCAAATCCGCATCCCCCTCCATCCGATGCTGCTGATTGCCAACGGATTGGGCATGTCTTATGAATAGGAGCTTGAGAAAATTTGGAGTTTCCATAGTTGTCTCCAAGGAGAACGAATTTTGGATTTTAGACTTTGGATTTAAGGGATGTACCTATAAATTCGAGACAATCCTGGAGGAGGCCCCAAGAAGCTGGAAG
>JASJDH010000312.1 GCA_030065175.1 Leptolyngbyaceae cyanobacterium MO_188.B28
TCAGGACATGGGTGTATTTCAGAGGAGACCATGGTCCAGAGAGCGTTGGGCATTCGTTCTGAGAGAAGTGATGATATCCCCTTGATCATCCAATGGTTAACTCAGATGAGGATAGTCGAGCTGATTGATGAAAATTTACCAGCCCCACATGGCAATCGCCAAGGTCTCAGTTATGGCCAATTAAGCGTACTTCTATTGAGCTATATTGTCAGTCAAGCTGACCACCGACTCTGCGCGGTAGACCCCTGGGCGAAGCAGCGTCAGAAAACGCTAGAGCGAAGTACAGGGTGGAGCTTGAGTGAGACGGAAGTGACGGATGATCGCTTAGGCGCTCTGGTTGAGGTGTTGGGGAAACAGCAGGACAGTTTAGAGCAGATAGAATTGGAGCTGGGACAACACCTGATTCGGGCTTACGCCCTGCCGACAGAGGTGGGACGATGTGACACCAGCAGTTTTAGCGTCTACCATCAACTGGATGAAGCTGAAGCCAGCGCAGGCATTTTGAGGCGTGGACATAGTAAGGATCATAAGGGTCACCAGAGGCAGTATCGCCAGATGTTAGGAACCTTAGACCCGGCGGGCATGCCTTTAGTCAGTAGCACGCTACCGGGCAATGGGGCGGACGACCCTATCTATGTGGGGGTTTGGGAGCAACTAGCAGCGGTGATTGGACATAAAGCCTTTGTCTATATCGCCGATTGCAAAGCCGCCTCTCATCAAAATCGAGCTCGGATTGCTCAAGCCGGTGGGATCTATTGTTTTCCCTTACCAGAGACTGGGCAGGTTCCCCAACTGCTGCAAAGTTGGGTGCTCAACCCTCCTGACGGCCTTGAACCGATTCGCTTACCCCCTCACTCTCCCGAGGACCCGCCCATTGGCGTGGGGTTTGAAATGGAGTTAGGCAAATTATGGCAAGACCCCGATGGGTCATCAGCGTTTCATTGGTCTGAACGCTATTTGTTGATTCACTCCTATGCCTTGGCCGAGCGCCAGATGCAAACCCTCAACAAGAGACTCGAGCAGGCTGACGCAGCCCTGACAAAACTCTCCGCCAAACTAATTGAGGACCGATGCAAACTTCAGAATGAGGCGCAGTCCATCCTCAAACGTTATCGGGTACAGAAGTTTTTCTCCTTCGAATTTGACTCTCTGAGGATGACTGACAACAAGCATTCAGAACATCCCAAAGCCAGTAAACGAGCAAAAAAGGCAACTGAGCCAGCCGTGAAAAAACACTTCTTCCTCAATTTTCGCCGTCAGGAGCAAACCATTCAAACCGCCATTCAACTAGCCGGTTGGCGGATTTACGTCACCAACGCTCAGGCGGAACGTCTTCCCTTAGCTCAAGCCATTGCTTATTATCGAGACCAATGGCAAACGGAAAATGGGTTCCACCGATTCAAGCGGGGTAAACTCCCCGCTTTGCCGATCTATTTTCAGAACCAGGACCGCATTGTGGGTCTGATGTTTCTTCTGACCATTGCACTACGGGTCTTTACCCTGATGGAATTTGTCGTTCGCCGCAATCTCCAGACCCTCAACTCCAAACTCAGTGGTCTCTATGAGGGGAATCCTCGTCGCGCCACAGAACGCCCATCGGCTGAACAAATGTTGCGAGCCTTTCGCAATATTACGCTTTATCATTTGCCCAACAGCACTTCTGAAAGCACTCCACTCAATCCCTTACAGCAAAGGATTTTGGCCTTGATGAACATTCCAGAGGCTATTTATGACTTCCCGTGAGGACTCTGCTAATTCACATAATCAGCGAAAAGTCGGCGAACCGACAGTTAAATGTTAACAGCAGGCGCCGCAAACCGGTGTAAGCGGATTTGCCTGAGTCCGGTTAAACGTCTCAGCATCTTCTAAAACCGTGTAAATCTCCCAAGCCGCTCCGTTGGGATCGGTGGTCCAAACCTTATCTTGCTTGGCGTAGCAACAGGTCACTTGATTTTCTGGTTGGGTTTCCAGTCCACGATCTTGCAAGCGTTGTTCAGCGTCAGCAACTTCAGCCGATGTTTGAACTTCAATGCCCAGATGATTGAGGCTTCCTGCTTCGTTAGCGTTTTCGATGAGCACCAACTTTAGAGGCGGTTCGACAACTGCAAAATTGGCATATCCAGGACGACGTTTAGCGGGTTCAACCCCCAACAATTTGCTATAGAAAGCAACAGATTCATCCACGTCTTTAACATTAATGGCAAGTTGAATTCGTGACATGATTAGCTCTCCTTCTTAAATTAAATACCTTCACCCCCATAGACGGAGACCGGGACGAAAAGACGCAAAGTGAATCAACAGCCTTGACAACGACTGGCGATCGCTTCATAATCAACCAGATTTCCCCGTGCATCTAACTCATATCGACAGCATTCTTGGAACAGCGCCTTGAGCAACTTGCGGCCGCGTTGGACCCGCGACTTAACCGCTGAATGAGACAACCCCAGCCGCATCGCCAACTCTTTCTGGGACGCGCCCGCTAAATCGACCGCCTCAATCGCCGCTCGATATTTATCTGGAAGCTGACTCAGGAAAGGGCGAAGACAGTGGGTTAGATCTTGCCGAACTTGTTCATAGGGTTCTGGTTCGCCGTCCGTTAACAGTGCTCTGGCCGCTAATTCCTGGCGTGAGGCATCAGTCTGGACCTTCCGATAGTAGTCAATCAGCAGATTTCGAGCGATCTGAAAAAGCCATGCGGGCAACTTATCTGGATCCTTAACTGTGTTCAGGTGTCGGTAAGTTTTGATCAGAATCTCCTGGAGCAGATCATCCACATCTGATGGATTATTCACCCTCGCTAGCAAAAACTGCCGAAGCTGATGACTGTATTCTCGCCAAAGTTCTATGAATTCCATCATTCAATACCTTTGAAGCTTCAACTAAGTGCCTGGGCATTAAACATTTCATTGAGACCCAGTGTCATTCCGAGAGCAGCGAGGAATCTCAATCTGCCGCGAAAGTCTGAGATGTCTCGATTCCGCTATGCTTCACTCGACATGACATCCTGTTTTTACTGTGCATCAGACTCTGTAATTAATTTTGCCTACTCACTTAAGTCTCTCGCGATCGCGATCAAAATCGTCCGATGCCCCCCCGGATGAGTAGGGCTGCGAGGGAAAAACCGGGCGATGTGAATAAATCATGGTCTTTTGCAAATAGGGGAGCGTGATGTTTCAAACAAATTTGGGCGATCAAGCAATCAATGGTTGAACGAATCATCACGCCATTTTGCCGACAGGTTCGATAAATCTGGTGTCAACTAACATCGGCGGATCGGGAACGGCGGAGGTGATCGAAGTTGCCTTGCCGGTGAAATTGCCCCCGCAACTTGAGGAGTCGTCGGCGTTTTAACTGTTTAACATGTTCGGCCAATGCTGCATTGACTGCTAGCGATTTTGCAAGGTGACACCCCACCTAGCCATAATCTGCTGCTGATCTATTCATAAAGCGGATTATCCTCTGAGGGGGTTACGCCATTTGCACTCGGAGAATTGGGCAAAATCGGTGTCTGCTGTGCAAATTTCTAAGCCAAATGATGAAATCGAAGGCAACTGCTAGTTTTGCTGTAAATGTCACGGAAATTCTACCCTGGGGCGTCGTCAGATTTAGGTGATTTCTCTGAATGGAATAATGCCAGGAATTGGGATTCCTAGACTATTGTGCGCCTTTCTCTGGTTTTCTACCGTGATCAATTCCTTATTTTGGCATTCGCCAGCTTTGAGCAGTGTCTTGGAAGAAACATTAATGTGCTCTCATGCTAGCGCCCAATAGCAAGCAATTCCATGCTATTAGCCAATCGCTTAGCTATCTAACAGCCCGAGCCGATACCTTTCAACCCTTTGATTTTATGGGAATCACTCCGAACACAACTCCTCTCGGATGAGCTTTTTTCGAAGACGACGCCATTTATAGATAAGTTCTTAAGCTTCTACCTATGAGTTCTTTCTTAGCGCATCTACAAGCGATTGCAAAGCGGTTCCAACGGGATGCATCTGAGGTCCCCGAAACATTTTTTTCGTCTAAGCAACGGGCTTTTCTCGCCAATATCCCTTCTCTCAGAAAGGTTAGGCAAACTTTACCAGCGGTGGGACTCGCTGGGGCGATCGCGCTTGGGACTATCAGTTCGGTGATTGCCAAACCGAGTAATCCTGGGGGAGAGTTCTCGATCGATTTTGCAGCGGCGGAACCCTCTAGTTACAACCATAAGATCGGGGGCGGGGCGTTTAATGATCGGACCATCAATACTGATGTGGTAGAGTCGCTCCAGGGGGGGGACTTTGTCTGTGGCGATATTGTTACCTATTTGATGGAAATTACGGTGGATTCCGGCACACAGGATGTCCATTCCATCGATTTAGATCTACAGTTCCTGGCGGATACCACTGGCCAATCAGGGGTGGCCCACGATGACATTGTGTATGTCGGCGTCAACTATGGCGCCGTTCAGAATGGCGACGGTCCTGGCGGAACTGACGCTGGCATGGTGGACGATGGCGGCAGTACTGCGACCTTGATTTCAGAAACGTTCGATGGCGCCCTCTTTACCCACCGGGCCACCTTGAATGGAACAGTTCGAGTCACAGATTTAGAGGCGAATGAGACGGTTATTTTGCGGACGGATGTCCATGTCACTTGCGATCCGGGGAGTAGTCCAACGGGGAATCTGCAGGGGGCCATTACCGATGCGAATGTCGTCACTCCAAGCCCTGACACCATCAACGTCGGGAACCAAACGATTCCCTTTAAGATTGGCGGTATCGTCGGCATAGACACCCCGCTGCTGGACCTTGCTAAGACCGTGACCACCGACTTGAGCGGAGCAGACATCAGCGGCGGCGACGCCTTGACGGTAGACCCGGGAACCACGGTCAGATATCTATATACCTTGACTAACGCGAATTCTCGAGACATTTTCGATATTTCCATCACGGATGATAATGGCACTCCCAGCGACCCTAGTGATGACTTCACCGTCAATCCGAGTCATCTCTTAAGTGGAGCCCTCAGCGATCTGGACGGAGAGGGGGACTTAGGGGATTTGCCGGTGGGGGCCACGGCGATTTTCTATGCCGATGTCCCACTCAATACAGCTGGAGCCGTCACCAACACGGCGACTGTGGAGGGGGACAGTGGGTACTCTGATGGGCAAAATCAAGTCTTCACTGACTCAGACACCGCCACCGTAACGGTTTCAACCGGATCAAACGTCGGCGGAGCAACTTTAGGGAGTCAGGTCTGGGAGGATACAAACTTTAATGGCGTACAGGATGCCGGGGAACCGGGGCTGGATGGGGTTGTGGTGAACCTGCTCGCCCCTAACGGTACAGTTGAAGCGACCCAAACGACGAGCGGCGGCGGATTTTACACCTTTACCGATGTGACGCCGGGTAACTACCGTCTGCAGTTTGAAACGCCGGACGCCTTTGTGCTGAGTCTTGAAGGCAATGGCAAAGGGCGGTCTAATTTAAATCGCGTTCATGGTCGCTCTCGACTGATTAAAGTTGACGCTGGGGAGACGGTCAACACCATTACGGTGGGTTACGCCCGCGATACTGACAGCGATACTATTCCAGATACAGTGGAAGGGACGGGCGATCGCGACGGCGATGGCGTGCCTAACTACATGGATGTGGACCCAGCGGGCTATTTCTACGACGAAGCCACTGGCGAAATTATTGCGGGTGGACTGATCAGCGTCAGCGGTCCAGGGGCGATTAATATTACAAACGACGGCAGCGCCACCGGGTTTTACCAATGGTTCATAGATGGAACACCCGGCACTTACACCATGACGGTGACGGCGCCACCAGGGTATGAATTCAGCACCACCTGCTTAAAGCAAGACCCACCTCCCTTTGATCCGACTGGCGGTATTGATCCTACGGTGATCGGCAACTACGAGGATGGCGGCAATCCAGGTTTCCTCACCAGCAACAATTGCACTACTTTCTATCTATCGTTTGATTTGGCGGCTGGGGATCCGTTTGTGATCAATAACAACATTCCGCTCAAGCCTATTTCTTCTACGCCGATTTGCCCAGCAGGGCAAAGCCTCATCTCGTCTTCAGGTAATGCTGACAGTCAGACAAATAGTAGTAGTTTTTTGGTTAATAATCCAAACAACGCCTTGGGCTCTCCCGATGGCAACTATGCCCAAATAGGTTCGATAGGCCGACTAACGCTTGATCTGACGGATCTAGCGCCTGAAGGCAGTACTATCGCCATCACTATCACACGAGGTAACAATTCAGGCGAGGTCAGGATTGACGCCTCAACCGATGACGTGAACTTCTCAGGCGAAACCACGTATGGCGACTCAGCAGATATTCCTGCTGGCCCTGTCGGAACCTTAGAAACCATCAACTACACGGTGCCCACAGGCGGCGCCCGATATCTCCGCTTCAGAGGCGCCTCGGCCTTTGGTCAGGTTCGTGTAGATGCGGCGGCTTACTCACAAATCTGTGTGCCGACTCCCATTGAATTGGATTATGGAGATGCCCCCGCTGTCTACGGTACCTTAAACAGTGACGATGGTCCTCGTCATGAAATCGTCACTGGTCTACAACTGGGTAGCCTAATCGATGCGGATAGCGACGGCTTTGGCAATGGGACGGATAACAACGGCAGCGCCGCTGACGATAGCCCTGGAGATGACGGCGTCGCCACCTTCGCCAGACTGTACGACGACTCTTTCGACGATTTTCCTGTTTATGGCGTCAATATCAATGTCACCAATACAACAGGCAGCAACGCGAACTTAGTCGGTTGGATCGACTTCGATCGTAACAACCAGTTCGATAACAATGAATCTGTCAGCATTATCGTTCCCGATGGAACCAATGCTGAAAATATGAACTTAATTTTCAGCGTCCCTAATGATATTCAAGCGGGGACAAGCTATGCTCGATTCCGTCTGACCACTGACGCCATTGATGGCGATGACCCGTTAGGCTCCGCCAATGACGGCGAAGTCGAAGACTATGTGATGACCATTTCATCGGCGCTGCCGCTGCCAACGAATCTAAACTGCGGCGCTCCGGTTAGCTTTCCTTGGGAAGGCGACCCAGGCGGTTACATTTGGAATGTTGATGATACATCCAACAGCTACAGCATTCCTAACCTTTATGACGTTGATATGACGTTATCGGATCCAGATAACCAAAATTTAGACACGGGTAATCCAGGGGTCTTTTCACCGCCAGCGTATACAGAAACGTCAGGCGTTTTTGGCGGAGGTCTTTTGACCTGGTCTATGACTGCGGACAACTCTGACCAACTGGTGACATTGACAATCACCTTTTCAGAAGCGAGCGTCCTCAATGAGATGACAATCGCCGATATTGATTCTTTCTCGTTCGCCACGAGCTACTATAACCAGAGATATGGAGCAACCTATGCTCAAGCAGCCCGTGAATCATTCCAGGATGAAGTAGCGATTACCGCCAGCTTCCGCGGCGATAATATCCCGGTTAGTCTTGTCGCAGCTGAAGCAGGCCTTTTGACCATCAACGGACAATCTGTCAAAGGATCCTATCCCTTTAACGATCCAAACAGTTCGCTCTCAGTCAGTGATCCCAGAGGGCAAGTCCAGCTCTCAACCACTGCCCCGATCGATACGTTAGTGATTACCTATTCAAATGGGCCAGAGGATCAATCGACAGAACAATATTACTATGGCTCCAGCGGTATTAGTGATGACCATTCAATCGCCATCAATCTCTGGACCTTCTGTGAAGCGTTTCCTGAAATTCGCGGTCGGGTTTGGGACGACGATTCTAATCCAAACGGCATTCGAGACGGGGGAGAGGCTAATATCGGCAGTGTGGGAGTAGAACTGTACGACGCGGGCGATCGAGGTAATCCCAGCGCAACTCCCATCGCCGTGACCACCACAGCGGCGGACGGCGCCTATGAATTTACCAATCAACGGCCGGGCGATTACTTTATTCGATTCGTCCCGCCTCTGAACAAAGGGTTCACAACGGCGGATCAAGGCGGGGATGACACAATCGATTCCGATGCGGACAGCAGCGGCGATACAGCAGACTTTACCCTCACCTCTGGGATCGATCAAGAAAATTGGGATGCAGGATTAATCACTACAACGGTGGCGAGCGCACCGGATTTACTCTTAGTAAAACGGATTACGGCGATTAACGGAGATCGCACCCAAAACCCCAACGACAGCACCCCCCTCAATGCCGTCACCCTAGATGACGGCGCAACCAGTGATGAGCATATCCGCTGGCCCAACGGCTACCTCGTCGGAGAAGTGGATGCAGGGTTGGTGAAACCAGGGGATGAGATTGAATACACGATCTATTTCCTCAATGGCGGGGACACCAACGCCGATGATGTGAGAATTTGCGACCTGATTCAGGCGAATCAAAGTCTGGTGCTTGACGCCTATGGCGCAGGGACCATACTAGACGGCACGGGAGCCGACCTGGAGTTGCAGCTCGGTGCCAGTGCAGCCATTACCTTAACCACAGCGAATGACGCCAATGACCGGACCCAGTTGATTGCGGGGGGAGATACTGTGCCCAGCGATCGCGACTGCAACCTCAAAGCCGCCAATGATAATGGGGTGGTGGTGCTTGATCTGACGGGGGCGGGGGGAACCGGCGCGCCGACCCTGACCACGCTGCCTGGCTCCACGGGCGTGGGCGCTCCCAACGACGCCTATGGGCTGATTCGCTTGACGACTCGGGTTGATCAGTAGGGGGTTCTTGTGCAACCAGACTTATTCAAGAACCAATATCGGGTTCCATCCATTCGCTTGCCCCATAGGAATTATGGAGCAACCGGCGGATACTTTGTCACTATCTGCACAAAAGATTGGAGGCATTTCTTTGGTGATGTGGTGGATGGAACAATGCAATTGTCGGCTATGGGTGAAATCGCGGATCAGTTCTGGCGAGAGATTCCGAACCATTTTGAGGGTGTGTGTATTGATCAACATGTGGTGATGCCGAATCATGTCCATGGCATTGTGGTGATTGAACGGGATCGGGATTGCGATCGATCCGTTGACGATGGCGATCGCAATCCCGATATCACCGGATTTACCGACCATGAACATCGCACCATCGATAACGGTGACCACCGTCCCATCGATAACGGTGACCACCGTCCCATCGATAACGGTGATCACCGCACCACCGATAACGGTGACCATCGCCCCACCGATAACGGTGATCATCGCCCCACCGATAACGGTGTAGAGACGTTGCAATGCAACGTCTCTACAGGGGGTTACGACGGGTCCAAACGGTGTTACGACGAATCCCCCGAACGGGACATATCGCAACAACGACGACAGCGGATGTCCCGAATATCCCCGAAACCTGGTTCATTAGGCGCCATTATCCGGTCCTATAAATCCGCTGTGACGCGATGGTGTCGAAAAAATGGGTATGACCAGTTTGCGTGGCAACCTCGTTTTTATGAACACATCATTCGGGCTGACGGATCGATTGATCGCATTCGACGGTATATCGTCAATAATCCGGCTAATTGGGAGCGCGATCGCCATCATCGCGGAGCTTCGTCCCTGCCGCCATCATCTCGATTTCTATCCTGAGCTAAAATTGAACCAACGAACGCTCTTGTGGATCCTTTTCAAGTTGGTTTCACTATGCTTGAAGCTAGCCCAATGCTGCGCCCCAAATCAAGACCGCTATGATTGCACAAACTTCGCCCTCTGTTCAACCGCTAACGATTGAGTGGAAAGCGCTGCCCCAAGACTATATTCTACCTGATGACCCTGTGGAGAATATTTTACAACCCTACCTGGCCGCTGCTTTAACTGAGGCGCTCGACACCGCAGGATTGATTACGCCGGAGAAGCTGATTGCTTCTAACTTTGGGCTGGTGGCGATGGTCAATCAAAAAACAATCGTCAAAGCGCCCGACTGGCTGTATGTTCCTCAGGTTAATCCGGTGGCTGGCGTAGTGCGTCGTAGTTACACGCCAAATCTTGAAGGATCAGCCGTGGCGGTTGTGATGGAATTTTTGTCGGAAACGGATACGGGCGAATACTCTTCACGTCCCACCTATCCTTACGGCAAGCTATATTACTACGAACAGATTTTACACATTCCCACTTATGTCACCTTTGACCCCAGCACTGTATTTCTAGAAGTCCGTCACCTATCAGAAGGCGCATCAGACAGGCGCTACGTTGTCCAAACAGCCAATGCAGATGGTCGTTATTGGATCCCAGAATTGAAGCTATGGCTTGGCTCGTGGCATGGAGAGCGGCTGGGGATGGTCGCCCACTGGTTACGATGGTGGGATGAGGCAGGCAATTTATTACTGTGGAGTTCAGAAATAGCCGAGCAGGAACGTCAGCGGGCCGAGCAGGAATCTCAACGAGCCGAGCAGGAACGTCAGCGGGCCGAGCAGTTAACTGCGAAGTTGCGGGAACTCGGCATTGAACCAGAGCTGTAAGGGAGTTGCGTCAAAATGAAGTCTCAGAAAAAGGCAGTAGATGGGTGGATGGTTGGATGGGATGGTATTTTTCTGCAGATCCCGAATAGGATCGTCTACATACCCCAAATATAAATCTCCCTGCCTTCGTCGCACTGCACTTGTTCAAATAGCTTGTCTTCCCGGCGCACTTGGGGGTCACGATTAAACATAATCAAATGGGCCTCCTCAGCGCCGCACCCATCTGCATAGTCCGCAATTTGCACACACCCTTCTTTCAGAGTAGTCTCCAGCGTTTTATGCAAGATCTTTAGCTCAAGCACGACCCGTTGCATTGGTCCCAGAAAACCCTGGTTGTCATCCAAAGGCCATTCAATAAACAGGTCCGTGCGTTTGCGTCCCAGGCCATACTCTCGGGTCAGTCGTCCACCGCCATTGAGAATGCGTTGTAAAAACGCCTGTAAGAGGAGCTGGGGTCCGGCTTCTTTGTACTCAAACCGTTCAATCCAAGCGTCGCTATTCTCGCGAAAGAATTTTTGGAAGGCGCGCAACAGTTTAGGCATATCCAAGCGGCGATCAGGTTTGATATACCAATCGGTCTCGTGCTGAATCGTGTACTGACTGGTCCAGGTGAG
>JASJDH010000313.1 GCA_030065175.1 Leptolyngbyaceae cyanobacterium MO_188.B28
TGCCAGCAGCTGCGGATTGGCGGAGGCTAATGCTTGAAGATCTTGAGCGGCCAGCGCCCCTAAAGCATTTCTACTATTTGATTTGGGAATTGGAGGGATGTCCGGTAGGGCATTCCAACATCAATAAGATAGTCTTTGGCGATGAAGCGTACCTGCATTTACACTTGTGGGAGCCAGGGAGACGTCGGAGCGGGTATGGAATGACGTTTATTCGAGACTGTATTGACCGATATTTCGAAATTTTTGAGTTGCAAAATTTGTTTTGTGAACCCTATGCAATGAATCCAGCTCCAAACCGGATCCTAGCCAAGGTAGGGTTTGATCTGGTCAAAACCTATGAAGCAATTCCTGGCTGGATCAATTTCCATCAATCCGTTAATCGATGGGTGTTAACCCAAGAAAAGTGGGCTCAAATATCGAGAATCAATTCCAATCGGCATGAAATTTAAGCTGAGGCAGTCTGGTGGGGAAGGAATACAATTTTCTACCTAAAAACCTTTTAGAAAACGGTAAATTTGAACAGAATTTCCGTTCATGATTTTCTGTGAAAACATACATATAAATGATTCAGCAAAGGTGCTCAGGAGATATTTTAGGGGCGTCTAATCCTCGATCTAACCAAGGTCGTAACTCCTCTTTGTGTTTTTATTGTTTTGTAATGTCACAGTGCCTATTTCTTGAACACGAGAGATAATATAAGTAGAATGCTCTCTTAACGAGAGGCTTATTGCAATCCCATCTGGCTGGTAAATCTGAAGGGCGTTTTGAGACCATAAAACTTTTGTCTAGCTTAAATTTCACCTTCTTTCAGGTCTCACGATTGATTTAGGATTGTGATAGGTCTTTATTGTCAAGGTGAGGCTAAAAAAAAGAGAAAACGGTAGATATCCCCCAAGCTCCAAGAAGAAGCATTGGGCTAGAAAGGAGGGGATGGTCAATGAAGATTAAGCGAGGATTTTTTGTTGGCTTAACCATCGCAGCATTTCTTGCAAATGCGGGATTGGTGTTTGCGAAACAATCTGTTCCAGGTGGAATGAATAGCGATTCACCTCCGCTCGGAGCAAGTTCAATTCTAGCAGTCAATAAAGTAGTTGAGCCTGCTTCAATTAGGGTTGCGGTTGTCAATGTGGACAATCAGACAACCGACGTATTGTTTGAGTCTGGGAATAGCGCCCAGGAAGCGGGGGATTATGTTGAAGCGGAAGCCATTTGGCGTCGGGTGCTGCAACGGGATCCGGACAATGTTGCAGCCCTGGTCAAGCTGGGAGAATCACTGCATAGACTGCAACGCTTGGAAGAGGCGGTTACCGTCTATCAGCAGGCCATTGAACTAGCGCCTAACTTCGTTGTGGCTCACTTCAACTTAGGATGGACATTTGCTGAACAAGAGCGATATGAAGCGGCATCGACATCCTTCCGACAGGCGATCGAACTGGATCCAAACTTCTCGCCTGCTTATTTGGCCTTGGCGACTGTGCAGCAACAACAAGGGCGATTGAAAAGGGCGATCGCGACCCTTGAGCGGGCGATCGAACTCAATCCCCATTTGTCCATTTCCTATGTTGTGTTAGGAGATATCCTGGTCCAAATGCATGACTTTGAAGCGGCGACTAACGCGTTTCACCAGGCTCTTAATCTGACAGACATTCCTGGACTCAGAGGAAGCGCTCACTCACTCGCCTATGTAGGGCTTGGAAATATTGCCCTGATGCAAGGCGAAATCGATCAGGCGATTGCAGACTACCGCCGCGCCGCAAACTTGGATCCAAATTGCGTAGAGGCTCATATCAGGCAAGGAACTGCACTGTTATCACAGGGAAGGTTTGCAGAGGCGATCGCGTGTGAGCGACGGGCGATTGAATTGGACGCTAAGGATCCTTGGCCCCATGTCAATCTAGGGGTTGCTTTACTTGCGCAAGGTCGTTTGGAAGCGGCGATCGTAGAGTTTCGCCAAACATTGGCTTTACCCAATAAAACGGGAATCCCTACCAGCACCCATGCCCTGGCCCACACAAATCTTGGGTACGCGCTCCAGCTCCAAGGCAAACTAGAAGAGGCCATTGAGGAATACAGACGGGCGCTCCAAATAGACGCCAACTTCACGCCAGCCCAATATCGCCTCAGAGAGGCGGAACGCTTGTTCAAACTCAAATCTCATCCTTAAATCACGATTTTCATCCCCACATTTTCTGGCCCCATAGTTGAGAGGGGAGGTCATCCTAATTATGAAAAGCTCACAGGTTTATGCCGGGTTAGTCGCCGCCGCCCTTTTGTGGCAAAGCGGCGCAGGTATGGCTCCTATCAGACCCGCCAAACCCCTCAGACGAAATGCTGTCGCCGCAGTCCTCGATTTCAACTCTGAAAAGACGGGAATGGCCCTGATCGAGATGGCTCAGAGCACTGACGAAGGCGCAGTTGACGAGCTATTTCAACAGGGGTACGCCGCCTTAGAAACAGGCCATTTCGAAGAGGCTGAAAGGATTTGGCGTCAGTTGGTTCAGCGTGTTCCCAATAGCGGAGCCGCTCACATTGGCTTGGGGGACGCTCTGTATGGTCAGATGAGATTTTCGGACGCTATCCCCGCTTATCGGCGCGCAGTGGAACTCACCCCCAACCTGGCTCGTTTACATATGAAATTGGGACTCGCGTTGGCGCATCAAAACCAATTCGAGGCTGCCGCTTCATCGTTTAGACGGGCCATTGAGCTGGATCCCAGTAACCCTTACGCCTACAACGGGTTTGGCATGAGCTTATTAGTGCAAGGCCAAATAGACGAGGGCATTGCCCAACTCCATCAAGCACTCAGACTTCCTGATAGACCGGGGGTTCCCGCCAGCGCCCATACCTTAGCTCACTACAACCTGGGGGAAATTTATGGCGATCAAGGGCAAATTGAGGAGGCGATGGCCTCCTATCGAAGAGCAATTGAGATCACACCGAACTATACGCCAGCATATTTAGATCTTGGCGCTTTACTGGTCCAACAGGGAGATCTGGAAGCGGCGGCCACCACCTTCCGCCAAGCGATTCAATCAGAGCCCAATTTCCTTCCATCCTACCTGCTGCTCAGCAATGTTCTGATGCAACGAGGCGATGCTAATGAGGCGATCGAAACCTTGCAAGCAGCTATCAAAATTGAGCCCAGCTTTGCCCCTGCTTACCTCTCGCTAGGTCAAATCCTAGCTGTAAGGGGGCGCTGGAAGAAAGCCATTCGAACCTTTCAAACCGCCATAGAAGTTCAACCTGATTTCTTCCCACCCTATTTGTTCTTGGCGACTTTATGGGTTGAAAAGGATGGATGGGATGAAGCCGTTACCCGTTATCGAGAAATGGCCCGACTTTCTCCCAATAACCCGCATGTCTACAAAACGCTGGGCATACTTTTTGCGATGCAGGAAAACTGGGATGAGGCGATCGCCCATTTCCAGCAAGCCACCCAGTTGAATCCCAACGATGCAACAACCTATTCCTTCCTAGGGAATGTCTTTTACGAACAGAAGCAATGGGACGCCGCGATTGAAAATTATCAAAGAAGTGTTCAGCTTGATCCCAATATCGCTAGCGTACATCATGTTTTAGCGCTTGCCCTGGAGCGCAACGGAGATTTTGAGGCGGCGATTGCGGCTTATCAAAAAGCTATTGAACTCACTCCCGATGATCCAGATCTTTACCATCACTTAGGGGACTTATTTTCTGACCAAGGTAGATTTGATGAGGCGATCCACAGCTTCCGTCAGGCCATTGAACTGAACCCTGAGGATGGAGATAACTATGTCGGTTTGGGCATCGCACTGAAACGGCAGGGAAACATAGAGGAAGCGATCGCTAATTACCAAAAAGCGATTCGGCTCGATCCCGATAATACCTGGGCCTATCGGGCGTTAGGCAGCGCACTTTCAGACCAGGGTCAACTCGAGGAGGCAGTCAATACTTATCTCCAGGCAATTGAAATCGATCCTGATAATGAGAGGAACTATGTTGGTCTAGGCATCGCACTCGCTTGGCATGGGGAACTGGAGGAAGCCATTGCTAATTTCCAAAAGGCCATTCAACTTGACCGTAACTATGCTTCGGCCTATACCAATCTGGGTACAGCGCTATATGAACAGGGAAACTGGGACGCGGCAATCGCCCAGTATCGAAAAGCGATTCAAATTAACCCGGATCATAGTTATGCCCACAGAGCTTTGGGTAACATACTGGCGCAGCAAGGTGACTGGGAAAACGCCATTCTCAGCTATCAGAGAGCGATTCAACTGGATCCTAAAGATACTCATGCCTATAGCAATTTGGGTGAAGCATTTTACAACCAAGGCAAGTTGGAAGCGGCCATCACCCAATACCGTCAGGCGCTGAATTTACCTGACGAAAGAGGTTTTTTTGTCAGTGCTCATACCTCCGCTTACAACAGATTAGGGTTAGCGCTTCAAGCGCAAGAGAATCTTGAAGCCGCGATCAAAGAGTTTCAGCAAGCCATTGATCTAGACGCTGATTATGTCATTGCTCACAATAATCTGAAAGAAGCGCAGCGCCGCTTAGCGCTGCAACAGAATCCTCAACCCGTTGCATTTGGAGAAAAACAGTTCCTACCGAGTCCAGTTGACGAACCGTTACTCCAGATATCACGAGCAACTCCCAGACTTATTTCTCAAGTTTCGGACGGCGCTATGATCGAGACCGGTTGGGTAGTGAAGCGTGAAGGCGATACTGTCTGGGTTGTGACAACTCGTCAAAGAATAAGTGATCCGGATACTCAGCTTCCCAGTGAAGCGATCGAGGTGGAATTCTTCAGTCAGTCGCCCAGTGAGCAACGTCCTCGCTATACAGCCACCGTTGAACATAGCAGCGACCCGGATGATTTATCCCTGGACTTAGCAGTGCTCAAGGTCATAGGGGTCCCACCAGATATTCAACCCCATGAGATTTACTCCGGCGACATTGTATCGAATTCCGCTGTTACTATCATTGGGCATCCCTTTACCGATGAAACGCCGTGGAGTCTTGCGTCTGGAGTCATCCATCAAGTTAACTCTGACATTTTGACGATTGAGACTCCCGTCTCAGAAGGTAATATTGGGAGTCCGATCATCAATGAACAAGGTCAGATTCTAGGCATGGTGGTTCGGATCGGGCGCGATCGGGACATCGCCCTCGCCTCCACCGAGACTCTCCCTACCCTCAGAAGGCTCCAATCCAAGACAGGAGAGGTCGCCATTGCTTATCCCACCGGGATTGTTCTTGAACAGCTACGGACTTGGGAAGTTATGCAATAAGGGGTTTTGATCCCCAACCCTTCTCCCTGGGAGAGAAGGGTTGGGGATGAGGGCTTTCAGTCCTATCGGGAGCCGCTCAAGACAGTGCTCAGCGATCGCACAATATTCTGAGGCTGCATAGCATCCGTCGCCGCAGTGGGTTCATATCCACAATGCACCATGCAATCAGCGCATTTGGGATTGCCGCTGTTGTGGCCATAGTTATCCCAGTCTGTGTTGTCCAGCAGTTCCTGGAAGGTCTCGTAATAGCCTTCGTTCAGCAGATAGCAAGGTTTCTGCCAACCCAGGACGCTGTAGCTAGGGCTGCCCCAAGGGGTGCAGTCGTAATCTTTTTCTCCGGTGAGAAAATCAAGAAACAGCGGATTGTGGTTGAAGTTCCAATTTTTTTCGCCCGCCCGCATTGGCGCCAGGATTTCTCGGAACAATGCCCGGGTCTGCTCCCGCTTGAGGAAATGGTCTTGGTCTGGGGCCCAGGCATAGCTATATCCTGGAGAGACCATCATCCCGTCAACCTCTAGGGTTTCTAGAAAATCAAACAGGTCTTGGATCTCCTTAGGATCCGCCCCCTCAAATACCGTAGTGTTGGTGGTGACTCTAAAGCCCTTGGCTTTCGCCGCCCGAATGGCGCTAATGGCAGTGTCAAACACGCCCTTGCGATCCACACACTTGTCATGCAACGGCTGCAATCCATCTAAGTGAACGCTGAAAGTTAAATAGGGAGACGGTTGAAACTTATCCAGACTCTTCTCTAGCAACAGTCCGTTGGTGCAAAGATAGATAAATTTCTTGCGGTCTACTAACCCCTGAACAATTGCATCAATTTGGGGATGCAATAGGGGCTCTCCGCCCGGAATTGAAACCACGGGAGCGCCGCACTCTTCAACTGCAGCAAAACAGTCTTCCGGGGAAAGGTTTTGCTTGAGGATCTCCTTCGGATGCTGAATCTTTCCGCATCCCGGACAAGCAAGATTGCAGCGGAATAACGGTTCTAGCATCAAGACCAGAGGATATTTCTTGCGCCCTTTGAGGCGCTGAGTCACTAGATATTTCCCGACAACGAGGGCTTGCTGGAGATGAATAGACATGGATCCTGACTCCTCACTAAGGTTCTTGCAGACGCAGGGGCAAAAGGGCAAGGGTTAAGGATCTGGATAGATTCCTTTTCCCTAACCCTTGGCTTTATGGGAATGTGAAATTCTTTCAAAAATTCTGCCTATCTGTCAATCCTAAACTGCTAAGCTCAACTAGCGCTGACATCTTTATTACCTTTTGGACGGGCCCCTAGCATGGTGCAGTGACCACTTAGCATTGTTTAAGGCAGGTGCAGGCTTAAAAAAAGCCAGAAAGTCAATGTCTGGACAGTGCGAAGTTTTTTCCCAATGCCAGAGATTGACAGAAGAGCTTCATAAGAAACCCGTTCCCTCGAGATGCCGCTCCGTCTTCTCAAAACATCAAGCTGTAAAGTCAGCCCTGAATTTTGCGCTTCAGTATTGAACCAACTCCCAATACGCCTAACGCTAATAGACTCAATGCCGGAGTAGATTCGGGAACAGACTCAAATTCTCGCAGAGTTTCAAGGGCGGCGTCGGCAACGAACCTATGGCTTGAAGTGGTTGGATGAAAGTCGTCCCAGAATAAGAATTCATCTGGATTACTGCAAATATTGAAATCGGCGTCAAAGGGAAAAGAAAAATTGGTGAGACAAGGGGTGGTTACATTGGTCAAGCCAAAGTCTGCTGGATTACTAACCGCATTTTCAAACACGGCGTTGAAATCAAAACTTACCAGATTGATATCGGGCAGTTTCTTACGCCACTTGTCTAGGGTCTCAGATAACGCCATATTATGGAGCATAATTAATTCGTTAATATCATCAGCTTCAGGACTTTCCCGGAAGCGAGGAGTTAGGCCTAGAAGCGGCAAGTTACTCACCAGAATATTTTGGGCGCCCAAGTCGATGAGACTACTCAATGCGAATTCCGTATTATTGATTGGACCACTAATATCTTCCACTCGCGGCGTTATTCGACTACCCGCATAGTCATTGTTTCCTGCTAACAGGATGTAGAGTGCATTCTCGTTGTTGGGCTGGAAATTGGGTGTGGATTCAAGGAAATTCTGGAAACGCGCAATCTGTAATAATGTCCCTGTTGGCGAAGGTAAATTAGTATTCAAGGTTCCTGTACTCGCCCCGCCAAACCCAAAATGAATCCCGTCATTAGGGAACTCAGAGCCTAATGACGGGATTAAGGGAGGAGTTAATCCCAAAGATGTGCTTAAGGCAGGAGTTAATCCCAAATCGGAAGCAAGAAATTCCACCCAAACTGGACCATTAGATAAGCGTTGGGCATAAGGCGGAGTTTGAGGGACAGGAGCAGGGAGCCCAAGTTCAACCCTACGTTCAAGGGTTAACTGAAAAAGATTCCCTGGATCAACGAGGCTGTCGCCAAAGGAATAAATTTCATGAACAAAACTGGCTGCTGTTGCTTTGAGCGGCGTCACAACAGAAAAGAAAACCGCCCCGATAGCTAACAGTTTCTGGTTCATGGTATTTCTAAGCCTTCCAAGAGAACAGGATCAACTTTTCTAGAGTCCAGTCATTTAAATAAACTGGGTTTTGAGCAATACGCACATCACTTCGCACTTGAGTTGAACGCTAACCCACAATGGTCACCATTTCTTTATAAGGGTCGAGATTATATCAGTTCAAGCGGATACCCCGATATCTTGATGAAAGTAACGTCAAAGGCGAGGCATTTTTGTAAAGCCTTCATTAATTTGACCAAGTTTGACCAAAGAGACCTGAACCATTTTGAGCGCATCCTTATCTTCTCCAAATCGAAATTATGGTGAACCCTTCTACTGGCATTGAGCGAGAAACGGCGCTGAAGCAAATTCGAGAGAGTCTGCGGGTAGGGCAGCAGCGTTTGGCGGATTGGCGGAAAGGATCGCTGGCGGTTTCGGCTGTGCCGGGTTCGGGGAAGTCAACGGGGATGGCGGCGGCGGCGGCGATCGCCATTGCCCGCCACCAACTCCATGCTCGACGACAGCTGGTGTTGGTGACCTTCACCCGCTCCGCCGCCGCCAACCTGAAGGCAAAGGTGCGGACCTATTTGCGGCAGTTGGCGCTGCCGCAAAATAGCTTTGTGGTCCATACCCTGCACGGGTTGGCGCTGACCATCGCCACTCGAAATCCAGAACTCTCTGGATTGAACCTGGACGCCTTGACGTTGGTATCTCCCAATCAAAGTCATCGGTTAGTGCGGGCCTGCATCGAACAGTGGATCGCCGCCTATCCCAAGCTGTATGGTCGCTTAATCGAGGGGCGACAATTTGACGGTGAAGAAACCGAGCGCTTAAGACGGCAATCGACGCTGCGCACGGAGGTGCTGCCAGAATTGGCCCATACCGCTATCCGGGAAGCCAAAAGTTCGGGGTTGACGCCCGCCGACCTGTCCGAATTGGCGGAAACCCTGGTTCAAGCCCTGCCAGAGGGAATTGACGACTACCAGGTATTGGCGATCGCGGCTGGCTTACATGAACGCTACCAGGATTTGATGCAGCGTCGGGGGTGGATTGACTACGACGATATGATTTTGGCGGCGCTCAAAGTGCTGGAAGATGAGCCCTCCCGACAATTTTGGCAGACCCGGGTGTTTGCCATTTTTGAAGATGAAGCGCAGGACTCATCGCCGCTGCAAACCCAATTGCTAGAAACCTTAGCGATAAATCCGGACCAGCCCGATCATCCACCCAATCTGATTCGAGTCGGCGACCCCAATCAAGCGATTAACTCTACATTTACCCCAGCCGATCCGGTTTTCTTCAATCAATTCTGCAACCGGTGTCGACGTCAGGACCGGCTGATCACCATTGACCAGGCAGGGCGCAGCACCCCACTAATCATGAAAGCGGCTAATTTGACGTTGACGTGGGTGAATCAGTCAGGACTGACTGGCGATGAGCAGCCGTTTCGATTGCAAGCGATCGCCCCCGTCGCCGCTGACGACCCCCAACCCGATGCTAACCCGGCTCCCTTGGGCCAAGGGGTGGAGATTCACACCCCCATAGACATCCATCACAGCGTTGAACTTATCGCCCAGCGAGTTCTGACGCTTTTCCGTCAGGATCCCCAGTTGAGTCTTGCAATTCTGGTGCGGGAAAATCGACAGGGCCGATTTGTGGCGGATCAACTCCGAAGTCTAGACTCATTGGAGGTTGGTCTAGAAAAGGCGGGGGTGAGAATTTATGAGGTGGGCGAACGCGATCGCCAATCCCATATTCCCACTGAAATGCTAACGTTGCTTCAATTCATTGAACGACCCCATTCCCCGGACGCCCTCAAAGCCGCCCTGCGGGTATTTGTCAATCGTCAATGTATTCCGACTCAGGATCTCAATGTCTTGAGCAGTCTGCCCGAACAATTTCTGTATCCCGGCCCCCTGGATAACCTACCGGAGACTGACGCCGCCCGCCAAGCTCGACACTATTGCGCCAGCCTGCTGCGGGCGAGATTGGAGTTACCGCCCTATCAACTGATTCCTTTCCTCGGGTTGACCTTGGTCTATAACCAGAGCGAACTGGCTACCGCCGACAAACTAGCCGCTCGCATCGCCCAACAAACTGCCGAAAACAGTACCTTGGCGACGATGATCCAGGCGCTCCAAGAAATTGTCGGATCTGAACGGTTCGAGGCTGTGGAAACTGAAGATTCTAGCCTCCTCTACACCCGTCAGGGTCAACTAACGGTGATCACCATGCATAAAGCCAAAGGATTGGATTGGGACGCCGTTTTTCTGCCTTTTCTCCATGAACAATTGATTCCGGGGCGAGTGTGGATACCGCCTCAAATGGAGTTTCTTGGGGATTTTACGCTGTCGGGAGTGGCGCGCGCCCAAATCCGCACCCATACCCATGCTGCTCAAAAATCCGCACCTATGCCGGACATCTGGACTGCCTGGCGGCAAGCAGGGTATCTGAAGAAAGCAGAGGAATTCCGGCTCCTATACGTGGCAATGACCCGCGCCAAACGCCTGCTCTGGATGTCGGCGGCGGAAAAAGCGCCCTTCACTTGGAGTAAGCCTGAGAATTTGCAGGCGGCCGCGCCCTGTCCGGTGATTGAGCCGCTGAGACAGAGCCTAAATCTAGGGAGTTGCATCGAATAAAATCTCTGTAAAAGGAAGTGGATGGGTGGATGGGTGGATGGGTGGATGGGCTCTTGATTGGTTCGACATTTGGAGTCGTAGGGTGGGCATCGCCCACCGTATTTTTGAGGCAGGGGAGGTAAAAAGGTGTAGAGACGTAACATGTCACGTCTCTTGGATAGGGGGGATGGAATTAGGAAAGAGATAAGGGGGGATGGGGAGGAGGGTATGTAGTAACGCAATTTATTGCGTTTGGGGAA
>JASJDH010000314.1 GCA_030065175.1 Leptolyngbyaceae cyanobacterium MO_188.B28
GTCGATAGACAGGCAGATAAACTAACGCCGCATTTGTATGGGTTTCCCGGGCTCCAAACTGAATTTGCGCCTGTCCAGCGTCTTGAGCCTTCTCTAACATTTTCAGTTGAGTGGGATCAGCTCCCAGATCCAACCCTAAACCCCATTCGTGGGGAACTGCAGGCTCAAGAAAATAAACCGGGTAATACGCCTCTCTTGGGCTGGCTGGGGCTAATTTTCCTTGGAAATCACGCTGCGTAAACTGAAAATCGACTAAACCATCGGCGCGGGCCTGCTGCTCGTAAGCGTTTCGTTTATATTGAGGCACTTTGGGGGCCCAGCTAAGCGCTTGAATGCCCGGGTGTCGCTGCAAAAGACTGTTGGCAAATTCTTGAAACTCCTGGCGATTATGGTCGATATGGGAATGCATTTCCTCAAGGGGATGAGGGTTCGTATGAAAGGCCTGCAGAGCGTAGAGGGTATCGACCGTCCGATTGAGGTCCGACTTTAAGACTTGGGTGAGCAGCGCCGCATGGCTTTCAAAAGACATTTGCAGACGACTCTGTTCGGTATCGCGCGCATTGATGAAGAGTGTCGTCGTGGCGCCCAAAATCAGACAAGCAGGTAACGCCCAAGCCAACAGACGTCTCGGGGGAACTTGAACGCGCTGGGTGAGATAGATGGCTCCAATGGGCAGTAACGCTAGCACACCCAAAGTATCGCCAATCCACCACGTTATCCAAGATGTCAGGAAGTCAGGAAGAGAAGGGATAAAACCCGCGATCGCTAACACCAAGTTTCCCCAGGTGGCGCCCGCTAAACAGCTGATGGGGCCCGCCAGCACAAGAAACTGAATAACCCCTGTGAGCTGATTTAGCCAGTTGGGGTCGCGAAAGAGACGCCGCAATAAAACTCTGCCCAATAATGCCTGCAAGACGGCAGCAAAGCCAGTGCCAGCCGCCGTCATAAGGCAAACCCGATCAAGCCCATGGGCTCCGATAGATAATATGTAGCAATTTACACAAAATGACCCCAGCCAAAGTCCAGGCCAGATGCGGGGCCCCAATGCTAACATCAGCACTAAGGCTGCGCCTGCGGCTGGCCAGACAGGACAGGCGTAATTCGGCGTCACCAAGGATGCCGAAATCCACCCCAGAACGCCATAGACAAAGGCGGCTAATGCAATAGCCCGCCAAGTGCGCAATCGTCGAGATCGGGGCTTGATGAAGCAACTGATTAACGGGGAACAGATTGACAAGAATAAGAACAAGATCATGGCTAGGCGCGTTCCAATCTTGCTAAAGGCTTACGTAAGGCGGGGAAACTTAATTCCTTGATTTTGGTAGCGCAGAACACACTGAATCAAGCAAGTATCAGTATAAGCCTTTAGAGGGGCTATTCTATTTTTCCAGTGTTTTCAACCAATCTAAGCGAAAAATAAGCAGACACCCACTTATGTGTCAATAAAATAGCTCTATGATTCAGTCGCTGTCTACTATGCCTAGCTTGCCTGATCTGAACCAGGTGATTACGCGGGATTGCCCAATTGTATCGCCGCAAACACGCCTGAGCGATGTCATTCGATGTCTTGGGATGGAAACCTCTGTGTCAATGGCGACAGCGGGGGGAGCGGCTTCGATCCCATGTGTTCTGGCGGTGGATGGGGGCCAACTGGTAGGACTCTTGACGGCCCAGGATGTTCCCGGCCTGATTGTGTCAGGGGTCAACTTAGAACAGACCCCAATGGCCCAGGCCATGGCGCGATCGCCGCTGAGTTTAAAGTTATCTAAAGAAAGTACCCTGCTAAGCGCCCTAGAAATGATCCAGGAACATGGGCTGCAATACCTCCCCGTTCTCGAATCAGACGGGCGGGTAGCGGGGGTGATCGCGGCTGACGTCCTCTATCGGCAGCTCCCCGTATGGGAGCTATTGCAAGGGGAAGCCGCGCTGAGGGAGAGTGAAGCCCGCTTCCGGGCGCTCTATGAACAGGCGGCGGTGGGAATTGCTCGTGTGGGGCGCTTGGGACAACTCATTCAGGTCAACCGAGCGTTTTGTCGGTTGCTGGGATACGCCGAAGCAGAGCTATTACAGCAAACAGTCCAGCAGATTACTCACCCAGAAGATCGGGAGTCTGATCGGGGCTTGATGGGCCAACTGTGGTCGGGAAAACTGCCAAGCTGCAATGTAGAAAAACGATACCTCTGCAAAGACGGCCAGGTGCGATGGGCGGATCTCAGCGTATCTCTAGTCCGTGATATGGAAGGCGATCCCCAGTACAGTATTGAGGTGGTGCAAGACATTAGCGATCGCAAACAGATCGAGGCGGCTTTGTGGGAAAGCGAAGCGCGACTGCTCCATCTGGTCTCTGCCAGTCCCGCCGTCATATACACCTGCAAAGCGTCCAAAGATTACGACCTGACCTACATCAGCTACAACATCACCGAGCATTTAGGCTTCAAACCCGAAGATTTTTTGAGTCAGGCCAACTTCTGGCAAAACTGTCTGCATCCTGACGATTTACCCCGAGTGCTGGATGAACGATCTCAACTGGCAAAGCAAGGGTTTCAAGTTTCTGAATACCGATTACGTCGACAGGACGGCGTCTATCGCTGGGTGAATGACCAAATCCGATTACTGCGAGACCCGGATGGCGCCCCGAAAGAAATGGTCGGGTGTATTTTAGACATTACCGATCGTAAACAAGCCGAACAAAAACTCAAAGCCTCCTTGCAGGAAAAAGAAGTCTTACTCCAAGAAATTCACCATCGAGTTAAAAATAATTTGCAAATCATCTCCAGTCTGCTTTATTTGCAAACCCGCGCAATTGACGACCGTCAGGCCTGCAGTGCGTTGCAAGCAAGCCGCAGCCGTGTGGAGTCAATGTCCCTCGTGCATGAAAGCTTATACCAAACTCGGGATTTCACCCATATAGACTTTGAGGAATATGTGCGAAAGCTGGCCAAAAATTTACTCAATAGCTACCTTGCTGAGACCACAGCCATTTCATTCCAAGCCAGGATTCACCCGGATGTCACACTGAGTTTGAAGCAGGCCCTGCCCTGCGGCTTGATTGTGAATGAATTGATCAGTAACGCCCTTAAACATGGCGTCAGCGATGAGTCTACAGGGCAAATTTGCGTAGCGCTTGAAGCCCAACCCGACAACGAGCTCATCCTTTCGGTAAGCAACAGCGGCGACGCCTTACCTGCAGATTTTGATCTAGACCAATCCCAATCTATGGGATTGGCTTTGGTAAAAGCCCTATGCAAGCAGCTAAAAGGAGCCCTGGAGCTGGAGCGAGGGGACTCAACCACCTTCAAAATTTCCTTCCCGAATCCGGGTTCAGGGGAAAATTTGAGACCAGACTCCTAATATCCTCTACAATAATTTGCCAATTCGCTTGAAAATTCCCGAACGCCAGTTTTTTAAGCGTGAAGTGAATCAGAGGCTAGGGCTCCAGCTTAATGCGGGACAATCCAGTAGAGAAGGAATACAGAATCCAGAAGTCAGAAGTCAGTCAAGAACTGGATTCTGTCTCCTGGATTCTTGCCCCTTTAGAATGTCCCGGCTTAAGTTGATGTCCTGAGAGGTTAGATTAACGATCAAGAAAGCGATGGATGTTAGCAGGAATACGGTGTTGAATCGAGAGGGCGCTTTGGCATGACGACCGAGAGAACCGTCAAACGAATTCAGCTTGCCCTGAGGTTAGCGGGTCAGTCGTCTCGCCTATTGTTTACGCTGCTGGCCTGTGTCCTATGTAGCGGCGCTTTGGCTTTTCGTCGCGCTCCGTTTTCGGTGACCCTAGTTAACTGGCCGTCCAAGGGCGTTGACCGTCCGCTTGCCTTTCAACGCTATCTGCTGGAGGCGTCTCGCTCTATTCGAACTGTCAAAATAGACCTTTACCAAGCGGAATACGCCTTAACCAGTCAGAGGGAAGGCCCCCTGGAGTCAGCTCAGGAGACGGCTGATCAGAGGGTTGAGTCGCAGGTTGAGTCACAGGCTTCCGCTCATGCTCAGCCGCCTCAACCGACGCTGCAGTCCCAAGCACCCATGCCTTTTCCCCCGCTTACCCACTCACACGTCCCCACGCCAACGGTCCCACCCGCTGTGCCGACTACCGCTGCTAATCCAGGAGTGAGCATTGACGCCGCCTTAGAGATGAGGGTTGCGATCGCCAAAGACGAACCCTCCCTTGCCATTAGCTCTTCTACGCCCGCCCAAATTATCGACGCCAACGGCGTAGCCTATAACCTCCCAGCCCAGACGACTTACGACACCCAACCGCATCAGTCAGGCATTCGCTTTGGCGATTGGAACATGGCCCACGCCATTTGGATTCAACCGTCTAAGGGCGGCTATGTCTATGTGGGCGATCGCTGGTTTCGCGGGCGATTATTGCTGATTCGGCAAGACGACCGTCTACTCGCCGTCAATTATGTCCTCCTCAGGGACTACCTCTTCAGTGTGGTGGGAAGCGAAATGTATTTAGATTGGCCGATTGAATCGCTGAGAGCCCAGGCGGTGGCGGCCCGATCCTATGCTTTGGCCCACCATGTCCGCCCCGCCAGCTCTAACTACGACCTTGATAATACGCAACGGTTTCAGGCCTATAAGGGCGTCGCTCGGGAAGCCAATACCACCCATACGGCGGTTCAGTCCACGTCTGGGGAATTTATCAGTTATCGAGGCGGCATAGTAGAGTCCCTCTACGCTGCATCAGATCAGATTGTGATTGAAGCCCATGGCGGTCAAGGCATGAGTCAGCACGGGGCGATGGAACTGGCCCAAAAAGGCTACAACTATCAGCAAATCTTAGGAACGTATTATCCTGGTACGGGGTTGGCGCGGCTCGAGGTGCAGCAGTAGGGACAATTACCGCCATTACCTATTAGCCTCCCCTGCCTACCGCCTACCCCCTACTGCTGGTTGACTGACAAATCTTCTCCGCGTAGGTTGGGTTGAGCGTACGAAACCCAACGCCCGCATGGGTTACGCTTCGCTAACCCATCCTACGATTTTATTATGTCCCTTAAGTCGCTTCCCCCTCATCCCGGTTGAGCTGGCCTTCAATCGATTCAATCGCGGCGTTCACCGCAGCTAAACGAGTTTCTAAAGAATCTTTGACCCACTTCAGGAAATCAAGCTGGTGTTTCCGATAGTTCTTACTAGACGCTGAATCCGGACTACAAAATGGATTGCCGCTACACCAAGGGAAAAACATTAATTACCTCCGGTTTCTTTCGCCATTTTCTTATACCTTAAACTGAAGTTCTCTAAAGTGGGATCAGACGGCGATAATTTCATCGATCCAATGGATATTCAAACATTGCAAGGGCAACCGGTTAGCAGACTGGGGCTGGGGGGACATCAGACGATGGAGACCGAGTTTGTCTCCATTGCTTATGGAGCAGGGATCAATTACTTCTTTTTCTATAACCTTTCTTATCGCCCGTTGTTGGAAGGGTTAAAACCGATTTTGGCGGACAATCGGGAGACGGTTGCGATCGCCACTGGCAGTGTGGACCGCGACCCTGTCAATTTGCGTCGATAT
Source organism: Leptolyngbyaceae cyanobacterium MO_188.B28 (assembly GCA_030065175.1). GTDB lineage: Bacteria > Cyanobacteriota > Cyanobacteriia > Phormidesmidales > Phormidesmidaceae > JAKSDM01. Next base: position 5,531 of record JASJDH010000314.1, read on the forward strand.
TTGGACCAGGTGCGCCGCCAGCTTGAGACGGACATGATCGATGTATTCTTTGTCGAGTATGTCTCCCCCAGCGATGATATCGACCAGGTGCATACGTTGCTTGATGAGCTGCATGATTGGAAGCGCAAGGGGTGGATTCGCTATGTGGGGGCTACCGCCCATAGTCGTCCCTTGTCGGTGGACCTGATTCAAGGGGAGCAGTGCGAAGTGCTGATGCACCGCTACAATATGGCGCACCGCAGCGCTGAAGAAACCGTGCTGCCAACGGCACTGGGGGTAGAGTCGCCGATTGTGGCATTCACCTGCACCCGCTGGGGGGCATTGCTCAAAGGGCATCCAAACTGGTCAGGCGCAGTTCCCCGCGCTACGGACTGCTATCGGTTTTGTTTACACCATCCCGCCATTCGACTCGCTCTCACAGCACCTGCTACGAAGGCGGAATTAGAGGAAAATCTGACGGTTCTATCGGCGTCGAAACTTTCCCCTGAAGAAATCACTAACTGGCGCGCCTATGGCGATCTGATCTACGGAACTGGCCAAGACACATTTGAAACAAAATGGCTTTGATCCAGGTGATCCTAAATCTCCCTACCTCAGGGTTTAAGTGTTTTAGGAGGTAGAGAGTAGGCAGTAGACGAGGAAATCCCCCTGCCTACCGTCTACTATCTACCCCCTACCTAAGCGCCAAGATTTACTACGCAACTTAAATGCCTATCAGCTTATCGAAGCAGGCTTGATAGGATGCTAATTGTGCCCAAACTCCGAGTTCCTGACTTGTCGGCGCCCTGCAGTCGGCGTTGCATTGCGAGACAATCCTTCAGCAGTTAGAGTTTCAGCCCTAATCGGGATCGCCTAAAAGCCGAGGAATTGGAGAAAACACCCTAGGAGAAAACACCCTTGTCAGACGCCGTTCCTATTTTTCTCGTTGATGAAGCTGCCCTGAAGAGCCAGCATTCCGCCCATGAAGCTTGGCTCACAGTCTCTCGATTTAAAGCTAAAGCAGGCGCTTCCTGCTTAATCCCTGGTTCAGATGGAAGATTAGAGAAGGTTCTGGTGGGTAAACCTGACCCTTTGGACACCTGGACACTGGGTAAGGCGGCTCAAAGTCTACCGCCTTGCCGCTATTATCTGGCCGATGCACTGACAGATGAAGCAGCGACAAAACTTTGCCTGGGCTGGAAATTGGGTCAGTATCAATTCAGTAAATACAAGCAGAAGGAACAACCGCCTTTACCAGAGTTAACGTTTCCAGACAATGTCGACCGCGATTATGTGGAGGCCGTCGCGGCCTCCACTTTTCTGGTGCGAGATTTAATCAATACGCCGGCCAACGATATGGGCCCCCAGCAGTTGGAAGAGTGCGCCCGTACTCTAGCAGAAACCCATCAGGCAGACCTCCAAGTGATTTCCGGGACAGATTTGACAGCGCAGCAGTATCCGTTGATTTATGCGGTGGGAAAAGCCAGTGAACAGGCGCCTCGGCTACTGGACTTGAAATGGGGCGATGAAACAGCGCCTAAGGTGACGCTGGTGGGTAAAGGGGTCTGCTTTGATTCAGGCGGCTTGGATGTGAAGTCCGCCTCTGGCATGAAGATGATGAAAAAAGATATGGGTGGAGCAGCGCAAGTTCTTGGCTTGGCCCACCTGATCATGCGGCTAAAGTTACCGGTTCGCCTGCGGGTCTTAACGCCAGCGGTTGAGAATAGCATCGCAGGCAACGCCATGCGCCCACTGGATGTGTTGCCTTCGCGCAAGGGAATTACTGTGGAAGTGGGTAATACCGATGCCGAAGGCCGCTTAGTGCTGGCGGACGCCCTCTGGGAAGCCTGCAGCGAAACTCCAAAGTTGCTGATTGACTGCGCCACCCTCACCGGCGCCGCCCGTGTCGCTCTGGGTACAGAGATGCCCGTCTTTTTCTGCAGCCATCCAGCGACTGCAACAGCATTGCAGCAATCAGGCCAAGAAACGGATGACCTGCTTTGGCAATTGCCTTTAAACCAAGCCTATCGGTCGATGCTAGACAGCAAAGTTGCAGATATCTCCAACATTTCTAGCGCCATGTATGGGGGAGCGATTACAGCGGCGTTGTTTCTGCAAGAGTTCGTCAAATCTGACATTCCCTGGGTGCATGTTGACTTAATGGGGTGGAATTTGCGTAGCTTGCCGGGGCGTCCTGAAGGGGGTGAAGCAATGGGCATGCGGGCGCTGTTTGAGTTGATCCGCAGAGTTCTGACCTGAGTGGTTAGGGAGTGAGCGTCAAAATCATGTTGGCATAAAGAGGTGGATGGGTGGATGGGTGGATGGGTGGATGGGATGGTTAGTTGTTCATCTTTCAAGATGTAAGAATCAGTCCGGGATCCAACTTAAAGCGGGACAATCCAGGAGAGCAGGAATACAGAAGTCAGAAGTCAGTCAAAAATTAGATTCCGTCTCCTGTAGGGCCTTGCCTTTCTCGTTCGCAAAGCGTCTCCCAAGGAGAAGAGTATTCTTGCCCCATCAGAATGTTCTGGCTTAAGTTGATACCTATTCGCCCATTAGAGGGTTCTAGCCCCTGTCTCTTACACGCACTACGGGAATTATGGGAAAATTCGCATTGTTAACCTGAGCCCCTCTGAGGGAATTCTAGAAATAATTAAATTTAAGTTAATTCTGATTCACTCTTGCAGCATCAGCCTATTTATCAGAACAAAACAGTTCTGACCTGTGCTGTATTTCCTAAAACCGTTTACTTGTCAATGTACAGTCTCAACAAATTTACATTAAGTGAGATAACCCAATGTGGTGCGGCTCTGCGCAAACTGGGGGTCGGGGTCGCCAGTATGGAGGAGGTTGCAAACAATATTATTTATTCAACGAAACACCGCAGAGTTATTTAAGCCGCTCGCCTTAAACGCCAAGATGGCGGTATTGCCCTTCGATCAACAAACTATCTTCGCCCCTGCTGTTGTTTAAGGTCTTGTTTCAGTTGTCATAACGCTCGTCTCAGAGTAAGCGACAGTTCGTATATCTGTGAAATGTCTATTTCAACTGCGCCTGGTTGACTGCATCAAAGTTTGGTTTCTATCTGGGAGTCTGAGTTAAGCGTCATGGTTGTGAATGTGTCTAATCTTCAGGCGGATAGTTATCAATCAACAAAACCTAGCGAAGTTGAACAGTTGCGGGCGCAAGTCACAGCCTTGGAACAATTGCTTGAGGTCTATGAGCGAGAGACGGTGGAGAGGTCGAAGAAACTTGAGCAGACCTTAGCGGATCTCCACAACCATACTCAACGATTGACCCATACAGAATTGACTCTGTCGACGTTAAGGTCGATGCTGAACAGCATGGGGGATGCAGTGGTTGTAGTGGATCAGGAAGGTTATTTTTTGTTTCTCAACCCCTCAGCTGCAAGTCTTTTGGGCATTGGCGCAAACTGTTCTTCTTTATCCAGTTGGGCTCAGATTTGGAATATCTATCTGCCGAACCAAACGACGCAATATCCGCTGGAGACGTTTCCCTTAGCGAAGGCCATGCAGGGGGAGACGTTAGACGCCACAGAAATATTTGTCCGCTCGCCGCAAGCCCGAGATGGTCTTTGGTTCAGTGTGACGGCGCGATCGCTAGTCGATCAGGCGGGCGCTCTCCAAGGCGGCGTTGCCGTTTTCCACAACATTACCCAAATCAAACAAACTGAGTTGGCGCTCCGACATTCAGAAACCCGCTCCCGGGAACAAGCCCAACAACTTCAGCAAACTCTGACTGACCTGCACCAGGTACAAGCACAGCTGATTCAAACTGAAAAAATGTCGAGTTTAGGCCAACTGGTGGCGGGCGTCGCCCATGAGATCAACAATCCTGTCAACTTCATTTACGGCAACGTTAACCATGTTCGCAACAACACGGAAGATTTGCTGAATCTAGTTGAGCTTTACGCAACCCATTACCCTAATCCCCATCCAGATATCCTGGAAGCCACGGAAGCGATGGATCTGGATTTTGTGATTGCAGATTTTCCGGGGCTGCTGAAATCCATGAAGTTGGGGGCGGAGCGCATCAAGGGCATCGTCTCATCTTTACGGACTTTCTCCCATATGGACGAGGCGGAGATGAAGGCGGTCGACTTGCATGAGGGACTGGAAAGCACGCTGCTGATTTTGCAAAATCGTCTCAAAGCCCAACCCAACCGTCTCGCCATCAATGTGAATTTGAAGTATGGTGATTTACCCCCGGTAGAGTGCTATCCAGGACAACTCAACCAGGTGTATATGAATATTTTGAGCAATGCAATCGATGCCTTGGAGGAGGGGGGTAAGGGAGAGTCCCCCCAGAACGTTAATCCCACGATTACGATCACAACCCAGATCACGAGCAACCATCAAGTGGAGATTCAGGTCCAGGATAATGGTCCGGGCCTTCCTGAAAAAGTCAGAGCGCGCTTGTTTGACCCTTTTTTCACCACGAAGCCGATTGGTAAGGGCACAGGCATGGGGTTGTCGATCAGCTATCAAATTGTGACGGAGAAGCATGGCGGGCGACTCTTGTGTGAGTCACAAGTCGGGAAAGGGACAACGTTTACCATCACAATCCCGCTGAAACAACAATTGACTAAGGGTTAGAACTGTAAATCTAGAGGATGGATATGCTTCGCTTTGGCCATCCTCTGGACAGCGACAACAATTGTTGATCGCTCACGCTTTAGCGTTGAAACTGAGAAGTTTGCTCTTTGATGAAGTCGCCAGCGCTTTGGATACCCACACCCAGTCAATTGTCAGTCAGAGTATCGAACAGTTACAGTTAACTCGCATTGCGATCGCCCACCGCCGCCGCACGATTCGTCACGCCGATCGCACCTATGTGACGAAGCGGATAGGGTTGTGCAACAGAACGGGTTTGAGGAATTGCCATTTAGGTAGCTATATATACTTTCAATACAGCCTCTTAGTCTACTGGAACGTAATCATGAGACTCGCAGGTAGTTGCTATTAGCTTATAAGTAAAAGATAGGATGTTCTATTTTACTCAATCAGGAGTATAATTTTAATATCTATAAACTCTAGAATATCTGTCCTTCGGGCAGTTCAGCTAGTAGTGTTGCTGATTGCAACCCTAACTTTCGTTCAATTTCAATTTTGGAGATGTCTATTGCATTTAAACCGTTTAGCGT
>JASJDH010000315.1 GCA_030065175.1 Leptolyngbyaceae cyanobacterium MO_188.B28
TAGGGAATAGGAAATGAATACGTCCAGTGACGCCTCTGGGGGTTGCTCCAGACTCTCCTCGATAAAAGCTATTTGCACTGGCGTTGGCGGATGGTGATCCCGAGGCCGGGCGGTTTTCAGCCAGGTTTCTGCGGCTCGCAGGTTATATCCCCGCAGTAAAATGCCGGGGTTGCGCTGCTGTCGCTCCCATTGGAGCGCCTTCACCAGTAGCGTTTTGTGCTCTCTGTAATAGTCTGCGTCCTGGTGCAACACCCGCAGCAGCTGACTGGTATCTTGGTCATAGTCTGATTCCCCCACATTGTCTGTTAGATCGATATGCTGCAATATCTGCAGGGAGGGCGACATGTCTGCAGCTTCCACCGCTTTGCTGAGCAAGGGAATCACCCGCTTGTTGAGGCTCAGGGCGTAGTCCAGCTCATGTTGACAGTTGGGTCCTTTCAGAGATTCGGGAGAGACCAAAAAGACGACGTTGTCAGTCGCTTCAATGCCCTGATTGACGGCCTGATGAAAATCCTGTCCTGAGTCAATGTCGCGATTGCTGCTCCAAACGGTGATGCCCATGCGCATGAGGCTGTACCGGAGCTTGTCGGCGATCGCCCTATCGGTCTCTGCATAGGCTAAAAAAACCTGAGTCATTAAGTTGTCAGAATTTTTGACGCTCTCAGCGATAAATTCGCAGTGGAGATCCGTAGGGCGACAAGGCGGTTGCTCATTAAAGCGGGTTAGTAGCCACTCACGGGCGACATATAAGTCCTGGCCCACTAGCAAAAACCGCGATCGCTGTTGATTGCGCTCCCATTCTAGGGCTCGCGTCAGCAGGTGTGTGTGTTTTTCCACATAGTCCCGGCAGCGCCGGAAGATATCCAGTAGCTGACCACAAGCGGCGTCAAACCCGTGGGTTGATTCCTCAAAATTAATCCAATTAATTCGATAAATGCCTGGATGCAAAAAGGGATTGCGCTGGTCGCCAAACTGCCGTTTTTCCGCTTGATAGCGCATCCAATCGGCCTCGGTTTTATCGGGATAGTGTTGATGCCAGGTCGCCTGATCAATTTCTGGAACGTGCAGCAATGGGATGATTCGCTTATTAAAGCGTACGGCCATATCCAGCTCTGCGCGGCAGTGGATGGAATTGACCGCATGGGGCGACATAATGAAGAGCACATTGTGAGCCCTCTCCAAATCGGACTCAATTTGCGTTTGATAGTCCACCCCTTTAGGAATATCGTCCAGATCCAGCCAAATCTTAAGACCATGGCCAATTAAATAGTTACGCAGTCGAATGGCGAAATCTTTGCTATCTGCACGGCCGTATGAAATAAAAGCATCTAACAAGGGTTTCATAGGTGGGGCCAAGAACGCGGATCAAAAACCAACTGGAAAGATCTGCGGAAAGCAACGGGGCGCAGGAGCAAGAAGTCTTGTCCAATCATTCAAGTCCCGCTAATTATTCAAGTCCCGCTAAATCCCTACAATTAATCGCTTGTTTACCTTTTTACGGTCCAAGGCGCAAGATGGTTTATATACTTTACTGTTGAGCTTGGCTAGAAGCTATCCCTACTTGGGGTACCCTTGACGGAATGAGACTGACTTCAAGGGAATTACTATAGGGCGATCGCCTGAGAGCCTTACAGAACAGGCGATTTTCCTTGAGGCGGAACTCTCTCCTCTCAATTGATTATATGGAGAAACCTGTCAGGCTTAACCAAAGTGACAGATTGGAAGTCTTGGTGAAAATAAGTATAAAAAGTATCAGCCCCATCCTTGAAAACACCGACAAAGGAAGGTAGATGGGGCTGGAGACGCAGTTAGGAGGTATCTTAGATTCCAAGATATAGTCTCAATTCCCGAATTCTGCAGCATTTAACAAGTTCTTAATTTATTTTTAGTTTTAGGTATCAAAATGTTTACATTCCTCAAAAAATAAACAATCTATACAATTTAGGCTGCACCCACCGACCCGCTTGGCACATTAGAAGAAGAGACCCTTCAGCTTGTCAGCCCCTTGCATGACATAAACTGGTTTTTCCAAGTCATTGCGAAAGACTGTCGGGTAATTCTGAATTAGCGGTTTTAGGAGGCCAGTCGCCGTCTTCTAGAGGCGGACGGCCTTACATTATTGGAAAAGGAGGTTGGATTATGGGGATTGCTAGCATTAATCCTGCAACCGGAGAAAAAATCAAAGTTTTCGAAGCCCTCACCGATACCGCGGTTGCCGCCAAGCTGAATCTCGCCCAGGCGGGGTTTGAACGATTTCGTCACACCTCGTTTTCTGAGCGGGCGGGGTGGTTTAAGGCCGCGGCTCAAATTCTGGAAGACAAGCAGGAAGACTTCGGTCGTTTGATGACCCTGGAAATGGGGAAGACCCTCGCCTCTGCCATCGCCGAAGCTAAAAAATGTGCTTGGGTCTGTCGCTACTACGCTGAACACGCCGCCGAATTTCTCACCGATACTTTTGCAGAAACCGATGCTAGCCAGAGCTTTATCCGCTACCAACCTTTGGGCGTTCTCTTGGCTGTCATGCCCTGGAATTTTCCCTTCTGGCAAGTCTTTCGCTTCGCCGCCCCCTCCCTGATGGCGGGGAATGTCGCCCTGCTTAAACATGCCTCCAATGTGCCCCAATGCGCCCTGGCCATTGAAGAAATTTTCCAGCAAGCGGGTTTTCCCGAGGGTGTTTTCCAGACCCTTTTGATTGGCGCTGATAAAGTCGCTGGTCTGATGGCCGACGATCGCATCAAAGCAGCCACCCTCACCGGCAGTGAAGCCGCCGGGTCTAGTCTGGCGGCGGCGGCGGGCAAACAGATTAAAAAGGTCGTGTTAGAACTGGGGGGCAGCGACCCGTTTATTGTCCTGGAAAGCGCCGATCTAGACGCCGCTGTTGCGACAGCCGTCACCGCCCGGATGCTCAACAACGGTCAGTCCTGTATCGCGGCCAAGCGGTTTATCCTAGCCGACGCCATCGCCGATGACTTTCAGAATCGGTTGAAGGAAAAATTCCAGGCCCTCAAATTGGGCGATCCGATGGAGGCCTCGACGGATATTGGCCCCCTCGCCACCCCCGACATCCTGCATGACATCGACCAGCAAGTACGGGCCTGTCTTGACAAAGGGGCGATCGCCATGGTCGGCGGCAAAGCTGACCCCACCCAATTGCCCGCTAATTTACGTCAGGGAAACTTTTATCCCCCCACCCTACTCACCGATATTCCCCCCGGAACCCCCGCCGACAATGAGGAATTTTTTGGTCCTGTCGCCTTAGCTTTCCGCGTCTCCAACCTGGACGCCGCCATTAAACTGGCCAACGCTACCCCCCTTGGCCTTGGCGCTAGCGCTTGGACCGCCGATCCAGCCGAGAGCGATCGCTTAATCAACGAAATCGAAGCTGGCGCCGTCTTCATCAACGGCATGGTCAAATCTGATCCCCGCATTCCCTTCGGCGGCGTCAAACGATCCGGCTACGGCCGCGAACTCGGCATTCAAGGCATCCACGAATTCGTCAACCTGAAAACAGTCTGGATCAAATAGCACTAACCGCATTACTACCATGGAAAACATCAACACCGCCGAACTACTTGTCCGTTGCCTCGAGAATGAGGGCGTTGAGTATATCTTCGGCGTGCCAGGGGAAGAGAATTTGCAAATTTTGGAGGCGTTGAAACATTCGTCGATTCAATTTGTCACCACTCGCCATGAACAGGGCGGCGCGTTCATGGCCGATGTGTATGGTCGGTTGACGGGGAAAGCAGGGGTGTGTCTGTCCACCCTGGGGCCCGGCGCTACGAACCTGATGACAGGTGTAGCGGATGCTAACCTGGATCGCGCTCCCTTGGTGGCCATTACCGGGCAAGTGGGAACTGATCGCATGCATATTGAATCCCACCAATACCTCGATCTAGTGTCGATGTTCTCGCCCGTGACCAAATGGAATGCTCAAATTGTTCGTCCCAGCAATACGACAGAAATTGTCCGTAAGGCCTTTAAGCTAGCCCAATTCGAAAAGCCGGGCGCTGTCCATATCGACCTGCCCGAAAATATCGCCGCCATGCCCGCCACCGGTCAACCCCTGCGACGGGACAGTCAGGAGAGAATCTACGCCTCTTCCCAAAGTATCCAGCAGGCGGCGGTGGCTATTTCCCAAGCGACCAATCCGATGATTTTGGTGGGCAATGGCGCGATTCGGGCCAAGGCTAGTGAAGCGCTGACGGAGTTCGCCACCCACCTTAACGTTCCAGTGGCGAACACATTTATGGGAAAGGGCGTGATTCCCTATACTCACCCCCTTTCTCTATGGACCTTTGGACTGCAGCAACGGGATTTTATTTCCTGCGGATTAGAAAAGACAGACTTGGTGATCGCCGTCGGCTATGACCTGGTGGAGTATTCCCCCAAACGATGGAATCCAGATGGGCGAATTCCCATTCTCCATATCGGCTTAACCCCGGCTGAGATTGACAGTAGCTATATTCCCCGGGTGGAGGTGGTGGGGGATATTTCTGACTCGCTGACGGAGATTTTGAAGCGGGTTAATCGGCAGGGCAGACCTAATCCCTATGGCTTGAGTCTGCGGGAGGAAATTCGGGCCGACTATGAAGAATATGCGGATGATGACGGCTTCCCTATCAAGCCGCAAAAGTTGATTTATGACTTGCGGCATGTGATGGGGGCGGAAGATATTGTGATTTCCGATGTGGGGGCCCATAAGATGTGGATCGCTCGGAACTATCATTGTGTTCGCCCCAACACCTGTCTCATTTCCAATGGATTCGCCGCCATGGGGATTGCTATTCCCGGCGCGATCGCCGCTAAATTAGTCCATCCCTCCCGCAAAGTCGTGGCGGCCACCGGAGACGGCGGCTTCATGATGAATTGCCAAGAGCTAGAAACCGCCCTGCGGTTGGGGGTGTCCTTCGTCACCATTATCTTTAACGACGGCGCCTATGGCTTAATTGAGTGGAAACAACACAGTCAATACGGCGAATCGGCCTTTGTGCATTTCAACAATCCAGACTTTGTCAAATTGGCGGAGAGCATGGGGCTGAAAGGCTATCGCATCGAATCCACCCAGGATTTTGTCCCCACCCTGAAAAGGGCCCTAGAGCAACCCGTCCCCGTCGTTATCGATTGCCCAGTGGATTACCGAGAAAATTTGCTCTTCAGCCAAAAAACTGAAGAACTGAGCTGCATTATCTAGGAAGTCATTGGTCGTTGGCCGCAGGATTTTAGATTTTGGAGTTTGGCTTTTGGATTGGGTCCCCATCCCCATTTTCCCCCTGCTCCCCCTGCCTCCCCTGCTCCCCCTGCCTCCTTTTCCCCCCTGTACTCCCCCTCCCTAGCCGATTGCCCTACAATGCATAGAGACTTTCAATCAGGACATCGTGAAATCCGAAGATCTAGAGGGCGCCAAGGTTGAATATGCGTATGGGCAAGCTGCTTTCGAGGGAGGCGAGTATCGCCAGTCCATTCAGCATCTAGAAGAAGCGGCTGGGCTGGTCAATAAGCTGACGCCGTTTGGGGGAGAAATTCAAATTTGGTTGGTGACGGCCTATGATGCGGCGGCGCGTCATCAAGATGCGATCGCCCTTTGTAGTAAACTTTGTCGCCACCCTGATTTTGAAATACGTAAGCAAAGTCGTCAGTTGCTCTATATTCTTGAGGCTCCGAAGCTCAAAACACGACCGGAGTGGCTGACGAAAATTCCTGATTTAGAATCGATTTCCGAGGAAACTAACGATGCGTTCAAAGGCGGTGGGCGTTATGCTCAAATTAGTCCGCGTAAATCCCGAAAGTCCTCAAATGCTGAGCCAGAACCGATCGATCCAAGCCAGGTGAATACTCAAGATAATCAATTTATCTGGTTCGCCTTAATTGGCGTGGTCTTCATCCTCGGCAGTTTAGTTTGGTTGGGGTAGGTTGGTTGAGTAGATGTGATTCGCTCTGACGGTTTACCCGACAGAGTGGATATAGAACTGGGGTTTACGCATATTAACGGTTAAGGTCTGTAAAAATATTTACCAGTCTCTGGGGTTGTGTGGAACTTTCCGAGGGTATCTGCAGACGAAGATATCTATATCCCTTAGCAGGGGGATTCCAAAGCGGGGTCTACTACCAAGGTCTGTATGGGCAGCCAGTTTGAGCAGTGGTGAATAACCTACGATTGGACGTCAATCCCGGATGACGCTGAGCCGAATGAAGCTATCTTCCTTATTTAAGAAGACACTCGCGGGACAAGTGCTCCTTTTTGGCATTGTCACTGTCAGCATGTCCGTGGCGTCGGCCTACAGTTTGCGTTGGCACCTCACCGGGGAGTACAGCAGTCGAGGCAGCGCGATCGCGAAGGGGATTGCAGATTCTAGCGCCCAGGTGTTGGGTTCAAATTCGCCAGAAATTTTTCAGGCCATTGTGGATGAGTATGCCGATCTTCGTAGCGTTGCCTATATTTTCGTCCGCAATTCTCAGGGAAATGTGATCGCCCATACGTTTGAAAAATCGGTTCCCCAGCAACTATTGAATATTCCGGCTCGTTCAGACGTAACGAAGCAGGGGGAAAGGGAAGGACAGGCCAAAGGGATGAGACGGTTTACCCACTCCCCTAATTTTGAGGAGGGGGATGGAGAAGTGACCGTGCGATACCGCAGGGACAAAAGTTTCGGATACGCCATCGATATCTCAGTGCCGATTCGTGAGGGGAGCGGCGGTTATGTTCATGTGGGCATGAGCCAAAGCCAACTAATCACGCAGACTCGATCGGCGATTGCCCGTCAGTCGGGGGTGATCTTTCTCTTATTTGTGGTCAGCGTCGTCGCCACATACATTATGGTAGACCGCATTTCCCGACCGCTTCATCAGCTGATTGACTACGCCAAACGGCTAACGACCCGAGATTTTTCACCGCCAGTGGGGATTAACTCTAACGATGAAATTGGCTTGTTGGCTTCTACCATGCAGACAATGGCCGCTGATACCCAGAAGTTTATTGGACAGCTTGAGCAGGCCCTAGAAGAGCTGCAAAATACCCAAACTCAGCTGGTCCAGAGTGAGAAAATGTCCAGTCTAGGGCAGTTGGTGGCGGGCGTCGCCCACGAAATAAATAATCCAGTGAATTTCATCGCGGGTAATATCAATTACGCTTCAACCTACATTCACCAAATGATTGACTTGTTGAAGCTTTACGAGAAGCATAACCAGGGGGTGAATCCTGAAATCGACGCCAAAGTGGAAGATATCGACCTTGAGTTTGTCATTGAGGATTGCCCTAAGTTGCTAACTTCCCTGCGGTTAGGAACCGAGCGCATTCAAGAGATTATCAAATCTCTGCGTAATTTCTCCCGATCAGATCAGGCTGAAGTTCAAAAGGTTGATATTCACGAGGGGATTGACAGCACCCTGATGATTCTAAAGCATCAGCTTCAGGCCAATGGTCATCGCCCCCTGATTGAACTGGTCAAAGAGTATGGTGAAATTCCCTGTGTTGAGTGTTACCCAGGGCAACTCAACCAAGTCTTTATGAATCTCTTGGCGAACGCCATTGACGCTCTGGATCACGGTGCGGGCTCCCCTCAGACGGAAGCCCAGGGCGAGCGTTTGGACCTGTCCGAATCTACTGTCTCTGGTTCAGCTTCTCCCCCCTCATTCCCTAAAATTCAGATCAAGACTGAATTACTCGAGAATAATTGGGTGGCCGTTCGGATTATTGATAATGGCTCTGGAATTCCGGAAGATAAGCTGCACAAACTTTTTGACCCCTTCTTCACCACCAAACCCATGGGTAAGGGGACGGGGTTAGGGCTGGCCATTAGTCATCAGGTCATTGTGGAAAAGCATCATGGGCGGTTGCGATGTCGGTCAGAGCTGGACCAAGGCACCGAATTTATTCTTGAAATTCCAATTTATCAGTCAAAATCTTCAGCGGTCCTGTCGGCCATTCCTCAGGGTGTGCGATAATGCGCTGGACTGAATGTTGCTGGGAAGTCGCCTGTGTTAAAAGCAATCCGTGACGCGATCTTATATCGTTTCAAAGGGTTTGAATTTCTGGTGCTTGCCTCCCTATTCCTGTCAGGATGCGCTCACTATGATGTGGGGATTCAATTTGACAGCCAAACTCAGGGCGTCATTGTGCAACATATTCGGTTGGGAGAACGCCTCACCGCTTCAAGCGGCCCTTCCACTCAGCAATGGTTGACACAATTGGAGCAGCAGGCGCTTCAATTGGGGGCTCAGGTGCGACATTCTTCTAAGCGGGAGTTGGCCATTGTGCTGCCGTTCAATAATGCGGCCGACTTAACAGAAAAGTTCAATAATTTTTGGGGGCCAGGTGAAACGGTGAGTCTGGCCCAAAGATTGGGGCTTCCTGAAATTCCATCCCATTTAAGTGTGAGTCAACGTAATTGGCTCCTTGTTTTGCACAATCATCTGACCTACGACTTGGATTTGCAAGGGGTAGGTTCTCCCATTAACCTCAATAACGGTTTTATCGAAAGCGGCGGGTTGCTAGACCTCGAATTTAGCCTGACTACGCCGTGGGGAATTGAAGCGTTACCGTCAAGTCAACGCCCGCAATCTCAAAAACAGGAACGGGTTCAAGTCTGGTCCCTTAAACCTGGACAACTGAATCACATTGAGGTTACTTTCTGGTTACCCAGTCCGATTGGGATTGGCGCCCTATTCATCATCTTGATGGTCAGTGTGGGGTATTTTATGAAACATGGCTTGGGGCGATCCGCTATCGGTCATGGCGCTCTCGGAAGCAGATCTGGTATGAATGTCAAGCGATCCTAAACTTTAGGGTGTGAAAAATTCAAACGGTTTGGTTAGCCCCTGCTTAAATTTTTTCATGACGGATTGAGGAGCGAGTTGATGCGACAGGTCAATTTTTTAGTTATCTTCATCATTTGTCTGGCATTAGTTCTCTTTGGCATTGAAAATACTGAACCCACGGTGATTCACATTGTCAATGGCGTCGATATAGAGGCCCCTCTATGTGTTGAGCTGATTGTGGTTATGGGCATTGGAGCCATCCTGGCTTGGGTCTTCAGTGTTTGGGTGCAGGTTCAGGGATATATGCAGACAGGCCAAGAAATGCAGAAGAGCCAACTCCGCATCGAAGAGTTAGAGAGGGATGTCGCCCGCTATCAGGTGGAGTTGGAAGAGCAACAGTTGATGTTGCCGGCTTCTCAGTCTGGCGTGAAGGAATCAGATAGCAACGAGGCGTTTGCAAAGTGAGTACATTGCTATGACACTCTCCCTGGCTCAAAATGCGATCGCCTTTTTGATTGATCTCGCAGAAAAGGGAGAAATTGACCCCTGGGATGTTAAGGTCATTGAGGTCATCGACCGCTTCTTAAGTAGCTTGCCGTCCCTTCCAAAGGTGGACAATGACTCTGGTCGTTCTCCCTATGAAGCGAGTTTGTCAGAGTCAGGGCAAGCCTTTCTCTACGCATCTATGCTGGTATTGCTCAAAGCGGATACGCTGGTCCGCTCAGAAGCGGATGACGAAGAGGCGGCGTTAGAAGCCGAGGAATTTATTGATGAGGGGGAGTTGGATCCAGCCGCCAAGCTACCCCGAAATTTGGAACGGCATTTGCATCGTCGAGCTGTCGCTTCACCGCCGCGTAAGCGCCAAGTTACCTTAAAAGAATTGATCAAACAATTGGAGTTAATTGCGGCGGTGATGGCGGAGCATAAACCCCGCATTCGCGCCCGTAGTCCTCGGCCTCAAGGGAGACGTCAGGCTGTGCGGGCGATCGCTCAACTGGCGCATCAGGAAAACCTTTCTGAAATCGCCGCCGCCCTGGAAGCCTTCCTGAATGATTATTGGGACCAGTTAGGCGAAGCGCTGGACTGGATTGACTTCGAATCCCTACTGGAGCTTTGGCCAAAGTTTCGCCCGGCTGCACTAGGCGATCACGGTAATACATCATGTCCCGATCAGCAAGATAAACACGAGCGAGTAGGGGTTTTCTGGGGGCTCTTGTTCCTCTCTGCTCAGTCTAAAGTGGAACTATCCCAGGAAGAATTTTATCAAGATTTGAAGGTTCGTAACCTGAATGAGATGTCGATGTCTGACGCCTCCGAGATTCCTTCTTTTGTATTGCCGGACTAAGATTTTTTAACGCCTTGAGTAAGGAGACCCGTCAATAAGGTTTAGTGTCGTGCAAATCCGGTCGCTTTAGCAGGGAATCTATAATAACTCTTTGAAATTAGCTCAGTTTTATGGGCGCCGGGGGCTTAGCCTTGCTAGCATAGCTCTTGATGGTTCCCCCATACGGAGTTTTCCAGAGGGAACGTTCTACATTCCTATATTCGTAGGAGTGCATCCAAATTTTTGCTTTTATTTTTGTGCGTTAGTTAAGTAGTTATTGCTGAGGGATGAGCCTTTATGAAAGCCATGATTCTGGCCGCGGGTAAGGGCACCCGTGTACGTCCAATTACCTACACGACCCCTAAGCCGATGATTCGCATTTTGCAGAAGCCTGTTATGGAGTTTTTATTGGAGCTTCTGCGGCAACATGGCTTTGATCAAATTATGGTCAATGTGAGTCACTTGGCCAATGAAATTGAAGGTTACTTTAGGGATGGCCAGCGTTTTGGGGTTGAACTCGCCTACTCTTTCGAAGGGCGAATTGTAAATGGCCAGTTGGTGGGTGAAGCGGTTGGCTCAGCGGG